>DYLT01000225.1 GCA_020721945.1 Blastopirellula marina | reverse complement strand
CCAAGGGGGTCCCCGACGGCAACGCCCCATCCACTTGGTACGTCACGTCGACGCCGCGCCACCCGCCCAGCGGGTCCATGTCGCGCACGGTGTTCCATAAGCTCGTGCGGAGGGCGACATCGGGAGGTGGCTCGCCCGACAAAAGCCGCCGGTCTTCAAGCCATTCGCAGCTCAACGCGCGGAACCGCCGGCCGCGCACGTTCTGCGCGGTCCGGCGCCGTCGGCTGCCGGAAAGGGGTGCGGCGGCTCGGGCCGCCGTTCGCCGGATGGACGACATCCAGACGGCTCCTTGCGCAAGGGGGCACTCAGGACTGTTCCGGGCTGTCCCGTCCGTGAGATTCGACGTTTCACACCCCCAATAAGTTCTCTTCCCCCATTCAGATTAAACGGAATCGCCGGGCTGTAAATACCGTCTTAGGGGGTGAGCCCATCCATCGGGTCATCATGGCTCCCCTACATAGAGTGGCTTTGACGGCATGGATTCGGCTACCACTCGATCGTCGAGCCGGGCCAACCCGCCACCAACGCGCCGGGGCCAAGCCGCTCTTCTTTTCCAGAACCCGAACCGCGATAATCCACAGGACCCACTGTACCATGGTACGATCGCATGACCTGTTTGCGCTTCTCCCAAGCCCTGGACCAGGGCGTACTGGTGTTCGACGGGGCGATGGGTACCGAGATCTATCGCCACCATGTGTTTACTAACCGCTCGTTCGACGAGCTGTGTGTGTCGGATCCCCAGTTGATCCGGCAAATCCATACCGAGTACTGCAACGCCGGCGCGGACGTGCTGACGACGAACACCTTCGGCGCCAACCGGGTCTTGCTGGCACGGTTCGGCCTGGCCGAGCGGCTTCGCGAGATTCATCGCGCCGGGGCCCAGATCGCCCGGTCCGTGGCCGACGCCGCGGGGCGGCCGGTCTTTGTCGCCGGCTCGATCGGGCCGGTGCCGATGCAGCCCCCCTTCGAGGAGCAAATCGAGGGGATTCTGCTGGAACAGATCGAGGCCCTTCTGGAAGGCGGCGCGGACTTCATCCTCTTCGAGACCCTGCCCACGCGCAAGGCCCTCGAACACTGCGCGCTGGCTATGCGGCGTCTGCCGCAGACGCCTTACGTGCTGTCGTTCGCCGTGGTGGCCCACGGTGAGACGGCCTCGGGCGAAAGCGTGGCGCGCATGATGGCCCCCTTGCCCGAGGGCTGCCCTCCGCCGGTCGCCTGGGGTCTGAACTGCGGGACGGGTCCGGACGGGCTACTCGCGGCCGTTGAGACCGCGGTGCGCATGACCGAGCACCTCGTCGTGCAGCCCAACGCGGGGGTGCCCAAGGAGGTGGACCATCGCCGCATCTACTTCTGTTCGCCCGAGTACCTTACCGAATACGCCAAACGATATGTCAGCCTGGGCGTCAGCGGGGTGGGCGGATGTTGCGGCACCACGCCCGAGCACATCGCCGAGGTGGCCAAGGCCATCAAGCCGCTGGCGCGGGCGCGCGTCGGCCGGGTCGTCCTCGTCCCTGCCGAGGCCGTCGCCGAGAAACCGCCAGCCCCTTTGGCCGAGAAGTCGCGTCTGGGGTGGAAGCTGGGGCACGGGCAATGGGTGACGACCGTGGAATTGGTGCCGCCGCGCGGCTACGACCTCAGCGACACGGTGGCCAAGAGCAAGCGGTTGCGGCGTCACGGGGTCGACGCGGTCAACGTGCCCGATGGTCCGCGGGCCAGCGCCCGCATCTCGCCTTTGGTGACCGCCCAGCGGATCCAACAAGAGGCGCTGATCGAGGCGATCCTCCATTTCTGCTGCC
Organism: Blastopirellula marina; assembly: GCA_020721945.1. Classification (GTDB taxonomy): domain Bacteria; phylum Planctomycetota; class Planctomycetia; order Pirellulales; family Thermoguttaceae; genus JANLFZ01. The sequence continues at coordinate 7,144 of DYLT01000225.1, read as the reverse complement.
GCGACCGCAACCTGATTGGGATGCAGGCCGATCTGCTGGCCTGCGCGGCGTGCGAAATCCGGAACCTCCTGTTCATCACGGGGGACCCGCCCAAATTGGGCAATTACCCCGGGGCGACGGGGGTGTTCGATACGGACTCGATCGGCATGGTGGCCGTCCAGCGGCGGTTGAACTGCGGGATCGACTTGGGGGGACAGTCGATCGAGCCGCCCACGGCCGCGGTGATCGGTGTGGGCCTCGACCCGACCGCGCTCGATCAGGACCGCGAAGTCGACCGCTTCCGGCAAAAGGTCGCGGCAGGCGCCGAGTTCGCCATCACCCAGCCGGTCTTCGACCCCGAGGCCCTGTTGCGATTCCTGGACCGGGTCCAAGCGTACGGCGTACCCATCGTCGCCGGCGTCTGGCCGCTGGCGAGTTATCGCAACGCCTTGTTCATGAAGAACGAGGTCCCCGGCGTGACCATTCCCGATGCCATCATGGAGCGGATGGCCGCCTTCTCCGGCCGCGAGGATCAGCTCAAGGCGGGCATCGAGATTGCGCGCGAGTCCGTCGACCGGATCCGCGACCGTGTGGCCGGCATTCAGGTCAGCGCGCCCATGGGCAAGATCGCCACGGCGCTGGCGGTGATCGAGTAGCGCGGCGCGCGGGGGTTAAGGGGCGGCAAGGACCGTGAACATCACATGCCAGCCGGCGCCGCCGCACAGGGCGCCGGGTTTCTCGTCGGGCGCGTCGACCGGGCCCATCTCGCCGGCGCAGTAGCAGCCGAACAAGGGCAACTCCTTGCCGATCGCCCGCTGCATGGCGGCCAATTCCTCCTCGATCTTCTTGAGCTTGCTGCGCCGGCCCGCGCAATCGAAGGCCAACGCGGCCAAGGGCTTGCCTTGGACCGCGGCAAGGGCTTCGGCCGCGCTGTGCTGAGCCGTGCTGAGGACCTTGTCGTTTTCCTTGGCCTGGCGCCCGGCCAACGCCACGCGGAAATCGCCCGAAAGCATCAGGGCCACCGCGGCGTCGCCGTGCATGGCGCCGGCAAAGTACACGAACGTCTGGCCGGCGTTCTTGTTCACGCAGCCGCCGGTGATGGGGAACCGCGCGCCCACGACCTTCTGCACGCCCTCGACGAGGGCCTGGTGCTTCGGTGCGTGGGCGTCGGCAAGGAGCACCAAAAGCCGGTCTTGGTCCGTGCGGCGGAGCTTTCCGGCCAGCTTGGCCCCGGCGTCGTGAAGAAGCCGCTCGATCTTGGCGCGATCCGTCTCGAAGGTCAGCTTCGCCGTGCCCAACGCGGTCACCAGCGCGGCCGACACCCCGATCCCGTCGCCACCGATACCCAACAAACACACCGAGTCGGCATCGGTGCAGCCCGCCTGGGTCAGCGAGCCGTAGGTGGCGCCCCCCACGATGATCTGCTCGGGCAAGACCGAAGCGATCGCCTTGAACAGTTTCTGTTTGTTCTCTTGGTCCTCGAAACACTCCGAGACGATCACCGCGCGCAGGGGCACGCCCGCCATCGCCTTCTGGAGCGACTCGGCCGCCGCCTTGCCAGCGGCCTGGGCGTTTTCGTCTTCGGCGGTGACGACACGGAAGACGATCTTCCCGCCGGCAACGGGCGGGGCCGACGACCAGGCCTCGTCGGCCGCGGGGGCGACCCCCGCCGCCAACCACCACGTCAAGCCACCGAAAAACACATGCCACTTGAGCCAACGCATGGCCGTCCTCCTGTCGTGGGAGATGGTTTTTTCCTCGTGACGCGGCCGTAACCGTTCACGGCGACTCAATACTTCGAGCTGCACAGTCCCCAGGGGGTCTTGTTGTCGAAAGGCGGCTCCGGTCCCCACTTGGCCCCGACCCAGCGGCTCCAGGCCAAGCGGTTTCGCTCCGAGGGCCATAGTCCGGCCGCGTGCCCCCAATCGCGCAGTCCAGTGCCATCGGGATCGTGGACCAGGATCGACAGGCAGAACTCGCGCCCCTCGCCCGGGCGGATGTCGGCCAACGTCTTGAACGGAATCGCGCATTCGTAATACGTGAGGGTGCCCTGGCGGGCGACCGCCATCTCGACCTTGTCGAAGGCCAAGGGCGCCAGCTCGCGGTCGTTGGCCACCTCGGCGAGCTTGGTGTCCGGCGACGCAAGCTGGAAGCACTTGCCTCGGCCGCCATCGGTCACCAATAGAAACTCGTACCGGCCTGCGGGCTGGTCGGGCGAGTTCCCGGTCGGCGTATCGTCGGGCGAGATGGCCACCTGAACGGCGTCGCAGACGGCCCCTTGTTGCCATGCGACGAGTTGGTCTTCCTCGACCGCCACCAACATCGCGAACGTTCGGCGGTTCCAGTAGGTGCTGACGGTCGTCTTCTTGCCGGCCGTGATGAACGTCGCCGGGATGGCATCTTTCCAGTCGCCGAACTTGCCGTCGATCTCGGGCCGGAAGTAGGGCGCGCTGGCACAGACGACGTCTTGCCGGTGGACCACGCTGGCGCCGGCGCCTTGGGCGGTGACCTCCATCGCATACGAGTTCGCCTCGACGATCGTGCCTCGCTGGACCGTGAAGACCACCCGCTTGCTCTGCCCCGGGGCCAGCGACACCGGTTGCTCGGCAGGCACGATGTTCCAGCCAGCAGGCCCACGCACGCGCAGGGCGCCCTGGTAGGTGGCGGCCGTGAGGTTCTTTACCATGACCACCGCCTGGGGCGTGTGGGCCGGGGCCAACGTAAAACTGCCAACCCGCAGGGCCACCGGCTCCGCAGCCCCGACCGGCGAGGTGGCAAGCACGGTCCCCAACGTCAACCAGACAAGCACGGCGATTCGCATGATGGAAGTCTCCCGACGAGATTCGCCCATTGCCGGCCTCTCGCCGCCGCGGGTCCAGCAACACGGTAAGTCTAAACGGGCGTGTTTCGACCAGCAAGTATGCGGGGCGGTGCCCCCCAAGGCGGACGCGGGTTGGGAATGCTGACAGGCTTAACCTCTGGTCATGTCCGGAGTTGTGCGTCGCTTCGGGAGTCTCTTGCGCTGGAGGTTTGGAAGCACGTCCGAAAAGCCGTGCCACGCCGCCTGCTGCGCTTTGGCCGCGGCACCCGACCCGGTCCGCGGCTACTTCGCGCCGATGCAAACGAGGTGTTGCTTGCCGCGGAGGTAGAGGCGTCCATCTTGGAAGGCGGGGCTGGCCACGCATGGTTCGCCGAGGTTCGATTCGGCGACGACCTTGACCCCCGTGGCACTCGGCTCGACCACGAACGCTTTCCCTTCGTCGCTGATGACGTACACGCGCTTGCCCACCAGGCTTGGCGACGACTTGAAGTTCACCTCGAAGTCGTGTTCCCAGAGCTTCTTGCCGTCCTTGGCGCCGTAGCACGTCATGGTTCCCGACGAAGTCAGCAGGATCAGGTACTCGGGCGTGGCCAGGGGGCTGCACGTATCGGGCAGGCCATCCTCGCCCATCCACACCAGGTGCGTGGCGGTGATGTCGCCCTGACCATCGGCGCGGATGGCCGAGACCTGCGGGAACTCGCTGGCCACGTAGACGATCCCCTCGAGGTAGGTGGGCGAGGGGCCAACGTCCTGGCGAAGGAACTTGCCGCGCCACACCTCCTGGCCGTCGTTCGCGCGGTAGGCGATGACCCAAGGGTCGCCACACGCGACGATCTGTTCTTGCCCCTTCCCGTGGATGACGAGGGGGGTGCTCCACGAGCTCGGCACGGGGCGGGGCGTTTCCCAGACGGTCTTGCCCGTGGCCCCGTCCAACGCCAGTAGCCGTGACTTCCCCTCCTTGGCCGTGCCCTGGTCGAACTGCACGATCAGCCGATCGCGCCACGTGGCTAACGACGAGGCATGACCGTAATGGTTCTTGGGGATGCCGAGGCTTCGGGCCCAGACGAGGTTACCGTCGAAGTCGAACGCCCCCAGGTCGCCGTTGGCGAAGATCGCAAAGACGCGGAGGCCATCGGTCGCCGCGGTCGGCGCGGCAAAGCCCGTGTCCTCGTTCAATTCGATCTCCGCCGTGCTGGCGGGTGTGCTGGGCACGTCGCGGCTCCACCGCAGCTTGCCGTCGGCCGCGTCGAAGCAGAAGACCTGGCGTTTCTCGGCCGTGGCGCCGGTCACGAAGACTCGGTCTTTCCACACGATGGCCGAGCTGTTCCCTTCGAGCGGGACGGGCGTTTTCCACCGGATGTTCTCGCCGCGGGCGGCGTCCCACTTCGTCGGTACGTTGGTGTAGGCCGAGATGCCGTTCCCACCTGGTCCGCGGAACCGTGGCCAGCTCTTGCGGTACTCGTCGTCGTTGGGGATGGGCGGGCTCGATGGACTGGTTTGCGAAAGGGTGGGCGCAGGCGCGGCCGGCTTGGAACCCTCGTCGCCGGCCTTGGCAGGGGGGGCCAGCTTGGGACTCGCGTCACTGGCCTGCGCGCGAGGGGCCGAGGTCCCTGGCGACGGCTCGGATCGCGCCACCGCCTCCGGCCGGTCGAACTCGCTGGTGAGCCGTGCTGAAAGCAGCACGGCCACGACCAAGAGCCCCGCCGCCAGACCGCCGACGGCCCAACGGGCCGACCGCGATGCTGCCTGGTCCCTGTCGTGCGGCACGGCCTCGGGTTGGGGCATGGGAAGTCTTCGCTGCAACGTGGCCGCGGTCTTGGCGGCCACGACCAGGACGACGATCCCGCCCAACAGCAGCCAGGCACCCCGCGCGGTGTACGTCCGCTGGCGAAAGAACGCGCGGCGCAGCGCGAGGTCCAGCACACGGATCCGCTCTTTGACGCGCTCGTCGGCCGGGTTCCGGGCCAGATCGGCCTTCAGGGCTTGGTACTCGGGCGATTCGAGCGGGTCGTTGGCCCAGCGGCGGCCGTAATCCCAGCCCAACAGAACCAGCGTGCCCACGACGAACGCCGCGGCGACGGCCGCACACTGGGCCGCCACCTGCGCCCAGAACGCGCCGGCGCGGCACGTGCCGAGGTTCGAGGTGGTGGCGTTGGGAGCGGGCTCAGGCATGGGCAACCTCCTGGGCCGAGGGGGAAGGGTTCGCCGCTCCGGCACGCCCAGCCACCTCGGCCGGAATCGCGTCGATGAGCCCCTGGCGCAGTTGTTCTTGGGGGCAGTACCAGAAACAGCGTCCGCAGGACACGCAACTTGCCCGGTCGGGCGTGTATTCGGTGCGGCGGCGGCGCACGCTCAATTGGACGAGCTTCGCGCCGATCACCAATCCCACCCAACCGCCCAGCCAAAGCCCACCCCAGGCAAACCGCTGGCGCAGGGCGAGGGCTTCTTCGTAGAGTTCGGTGGCCGGCCGGCCCGTCTTGCGGAAGGCCTCGACCCGGTCGTTGCGGCGCTTGATGCGCTGGGCCTCGCGGGGGTCGGACAGTTTCTCGGGGGCCGGGGTTCCCGCGGCACCAAGGCGCTCGGCAAGCCGCACGTCTTCCGCCTGGCGCACGGTCGCATGGAGCTTCGACAGGGGCCCTCCGAGACCATAGCCCACGACCGCGCCCAGGCCGACCAGGAACGGAAAGGCCGCGAGCACTGCGGCCAGCCGACGCCGGCCGCGACGCCGCTGGTCGGGGGCCAGCTCGACGGTCGGCGCGCGGATGGCGCCGTACGGGCAGACGTCCTCGCACAAGCGGCACTTGATACACTCGTCGGGCGGAATGCGCACGTGCTCCTTGGCCACGCGCGAGCACAGCCCCAGGATCGCCCCATACGGACACACGTAGCGGCAATACGGCCGGCCCACGAACATGCCGACCGTAAGAAAGCACAGCCCCAGGACGAACATGCTCGCCGTGCTGCCGAACCGGAAAAAGCCCACGAAGGGATCGTATTCGCAGATGACCAGCGCCGTGCCGGTCGCCGCGTACAGGACCGCGACGCCCAGGTACACGAAGGGCACCACCCCCAATGCGTGATCGAGCCATTCGGGCGTCTTCACTGGCCGCACCGCCACCAGCTCTTGCACGGCGCCCAGCGGGCAGACCGCGGCGCAGAAGACCCGGCCGAACAAGAGCGCCGCCAGAATCGGCAGGGCGAACATCGCCACCACGGTCCACGGGATGGGAAACGCGGGATCCGCCAACGCGGCCGCCACGTTCTGGATGGCCCCGATCGGGCAGACGCACCCCCGACGCCAGAACCCGAACCACACGAGACACACCGCCGTCAACACGAACAGCCCGCGGCGCGACCGTCTCGCCAGGGCCAGATACGCAGCCAGTCCTAAGGCCACCATCAGCGCGGCCACATGCAGCGCTTCGTATGGCTCGGGGCGGGGCGCGGGATACTGCGTCACCGGCGTCTCGTATCCGGGGATCTCGGGGCGCGAGAGCATCTCCTGCGCTGAGGCGACCTCGGCGGCCGCCAGGGCCAACACGCCGATCACACATCGCGCCGGCCACGTCATGCTTCGTGCCCCTTCGCCTGAAGGATGTCGCGGGCCTTGCGCTTGAGCAGGTACGGGTCGTCGGCCGGGACCCGCCGGAAGGCCTGGGTTGGACACGCAATCGCGATCGAGCATTGGTTGCAGTCGACGCACCGGTCGTGGCGCACCTGAAGGAACAGCGAGCCATTCATCATCGCGCAGCCGGCCACGCACTTGCCGCATCCGATGCACAAGGCCTCGTCGACCGGGTACTCGTACCGCGGGACGCCGGCCTGCTCGGTCACCAGGGTGCGGCTAATGGCCCCGGTGGGGCAAAGCTGGTTCTCGGCCCCCGTGTCGCGGTTGACGTGGCCGAGGTCGAAGTACCCCGGGCAGGGATCGCACATCGCGCACATGGGGAAGAACTGCACCGCCTTGACGGCCGAGATATCCAGCACGCAGTGCGTGGCGCAGTTGCCGCAGGCGATGCACAAATCGGGATCGAGCTGCCAGACGTGCTTCTGCCGGTGCTGGCTCGTGCCCAGGGCGAACCCCGCCGTGCCTGCCAACACCGCCGCGCCGGAAAGCCGCACCGTCTCGATCAGAAACCCTCGCCGGGGAAGCGAGCGGTCGTCTTGGGGCATAGGTCACCGCCTTTCCTGAGGGCCATCGCCGGGCGAGTTCCCGGCGGGCCTCTTGGACCGGCGGCTAGCCGTCGGGACAAGGCGGCAGGTGGTCCGCTTTGCGCATTGGTCGCACAGGGTCCCCTGGCGACACGTGCGCCCGCTGGCCGCATCGGGGCGGACGAGGAGGTA
>DYLT01000224.1 GCA_020721945.1 Blastopirellula marina | reverse complement strand
TTGGCCGAACCGTATCGACCAACCCACCGCCGTCGGCGCCGGTGGCCGATCAGGCCCTGCGACTGAACAGCCGGTTTCGGTTGTGCCGCTTGGCCCTGGCGGGCGAAGACCTGGTGGTCGAGACCCTGCTTCACGCCGGGCTGATCGAACCAGCGTGGCTGGCGGCCGCGGCGCATGCGGTCGCGACGGCAAGCCGGTACAGCCAGGAAAAGCTAAAGGCCCTGGTGCGTCACGAACCGGCGGCCAGGTCGTACGCCGCGCTGTTGCTTCCGAAGACCGCAAACCGGGATGCACGGTGAGGGCCGCAAAGACACGGCATGGCCAGCAGACCATGCCTCAAGCGTGTGCGATGTTGGGGTCGTGGTCGCCAGACCGCGGCCCGTGTCTTAACCAGCGCGAGAAAGCGAGGTGACCCATGGTGACGGCAACCCGACAAGGCCGCACGTTCACGATGACCGACTTGGGTGGTTTCAAGCGATTCCAGGCCACGCTCGATGCCGAGCTGACGCCCAGGCACACGGTGGCCCAGGCCGTGGACCACTACTTGGCCCAGATGCGGATTCCGAAGAACGGGCTGGACTTCATGGCCTTCAGCCGGGGGGTTCGGCTCGACGGCAATACGGTCTTGGGCGATCTGCCGGAACAGGACACCGAGTGGACCGTGATGCCCGAGGTCGCGGCCGGATGACCCGGCGATCGCGCCCGCGCCGCCGCGCGGTGCGCCGCATCGCCACCGCAAGACCCGAACGAGGAGCCCTTGGCATGCATGTGACGTTCGAGGGAGACTACGAGGTCCGCCTGGAGTTGCGGGCAGAGCGATCGACGGAAGGGCCGCCGTTGGTCAGCCAGTGCGTCACCGAAGACCTCGCCGATCTGGTCGAGGAGACGCACACCCGCGGCGTTCTGGCGGACGTTCTGCCGGCCGACGGCCGCGACCTGGCCGCGACCGTCCGGCCAGTTTGGGCCGAGCAACCCGTGATCCGCCATTTCGAAATCACGGTGACGTCCCAAACGGCCCAGGGCCCGCGATCGTTCACCCAGCAATGCGCGGCTGGCCGCTGGGTCCGCCGGGCCGAAGCGCTCCGCCTGGCGATGATCGCCGAGGGCAGCCTGGCCGAGGACGCCCCCGCCTACCGCATGCTCGTGGCCGTGCCGCGCCGGGGTCCGGCCGTGCTCGACGGCCTTCCGGTCGAAGCCCCGCCTCTCGTCGACCAGTCGTTGGAAGAGTACGGCGTTCAGGCGTTGGGTGCCGGGTCGCTCGTCCCCACGCGCCCCGTGCTGGTCAATCGCCGCATGCTGGTCGACATGACGGAGCGCACGGAACAAAGCGGGGTGACGGAGACGGGCGGGGCGGTGCTCGGCAAGCTCCTGCGCCTGCCGGCGCCGCTACCCGGCACGTCGACACGCATTGTGACGGTCGTGGCCGCGGGCCTGGCCGACGAGCGGCACGAGGGCGCGCCGTCGTCGTTTCGCTTCAGCCCCGAAGCCCTGGTCGAGGCCGCGCAGATCGCACGGCTTCGGGGGCATGGCGAGTCGGTGCTGACCGCCTGGCACTCGCACGGCTGGGGCACCGGCTGCGGCAACTGCAACCAGAGCGCCTGCCCTCTGCCGACGGTCGATCAGCTCTCGTTGGACGACTACAAAGTACTCGAGAGCCTGTTCCCGTCGAAGGCCACACTCATGCCGATCGTCGGCCGAAGCCCGGGGTCGCTGGGCCGCCGGCCCACCGTCGCGATCCACCACTGGTGCGGCGGCACGATGCGGCCGCTGCGATGGCAGGAGTACGACGAGTAATCAAGAGCATTCGCCGCCCCCCACGAACCCGACGCGCCCGCGAGGAGGAAGTTCATGCCTGACGACACGAATCGAAGCCCCGACCAGGAGGAAATCCAGCGGTGCCTGCACCAGTGCCTGACCGATCCCGCGGCCGCGGCGAACGAGATGGTCTTGTTGCGGCGTCGCAACGCCCAACTCGACGCCGACTGTCGCCGATCGGCCGCGGCGGCCGAGCAGATGTACAAGACCCTCGAGGACCTGCTTCGCCCCAAGGCGGCTCTGTACCCGCTGGAACGGTTCTACCTCGACGACCAGGGGCGGCCGTGCGCCCTGGTGAACCTCAACGGGCAGCGGCGCGAATTGCCCGTGGCCGATCACGTCGATCTGGACATCCTCACGCGGCTTGCGCCCTGGCAGTGCGTGAAGGTGCATCCCACCGAGATGATCGTCGTGGGGTCGGACACCGACGAGTCGCTCTGGTCGATGGCCTTGGGCGAAATGGTCACGTACAAGGCCACGCGGGACGGTGCGCGGGGCCTGGTGACCGTTTCGCGCTTCGGGCGCGACGAGGAGGTGGTTCGGCTGGCGCCGTCGCTTTGCGGCCGCCCGCTGGCGCCGGGCGATCGGCTGATGCTTTGCCGCGACAACCCGCGCTGGGCCATCGACATCGTCCCCGCGCAGCAGGTCGAGAGCCGGTACGAGATTTCGGTCAGCCAGATTACGACCCGGTTCGACGATCTGGCCGGCCTGGATGGGGTGATCGACCGGATCGTCGAGGATTGGCTGATGCGCCTGGTATACAAGGAGATCGGCGAGAGGTTCGACCTCGAGCCGCTGCGGGGCATGATCCTCTACAGCTACAAGCCGGGGATGGGCAAGACGGCGCTAGTGCGGGCGATGATCCGGTGGCTGTACGAGCTGGGGCAAGTGCGCGGTTTCGATGTGGTGCTCTACAACATTCAGCCCAACGCCCTGAAGAGCATGTGGCACGGCGAAGACGCCAGGCTCGTGCGCGACGAGGTCTGCGGCACGATCCGTGCCCGGCTCACCCGGCCCCGGACGCGCCCCCTGGTCGTGGTGGTGGTTTTCGATGAAGTGGAATCGCTGGGCAAGCGGACCGGCGGGAACGATCGGATCTCGGGATACTACGCGCCGGCCGCCAACGACGCCGTGCAGGCGCTCTTGGCGGGCATGGATGGCATCGAGCCTTTGAAGGCCTCGTCCGGACCGCCGGCCGACGTGGTGTGGATCGGCTTGACGAATCGGCCCGACGCCTTGGACGACGCCTTGAAGCGTCCCGGGCGCATGGGCGACCTGGTGATCGAGATGCCCGACTATGGCGAAGAGGCTGCCGCGCAAATCCTCGCCGTCTACGCCCGCGCCCAGGTCCTGCCGTGGTACCTCGGCGGCGAGATCCGCCGCGAAATGGAGCCGCACGAGGTGTTCGCGCGGATTCTCCGCCCGGCCGTGACGCGGGTGTTCGCGACACCGGTGCTGCGCTACGCGACCGAGGGCCGGGCATCGACCGACGTGACGGCGGGCGAGGTTCTGGCGGGCGTGAACTACAAGAATGCGATGAGCCGGGCGAAACGCCGCGCCGCCCGGCGCATGTTGCGCCGCGAGGGGACCGCGGCGGTCGGGTTCGAGGACGTGGCCGATGGCCTGCTCGAAGAAGCCCGCACCGTCGCCGGCCAACTCGACGCCGACCGCCCGATGCTCGAGCGGCATCTGCACCTGAAGGTCCCCGTGCTCCGTACGGTACTCGTCCCCGAACACGAAATGGTCGAACACCGGTACCTTCGCGCCGTGGCGAGTTGACGCGTTTTCAGGCCCTCGTCGAGCGTTCCCATGCCGCTACCCAAGTACATTGCCCGCGATGCCGAGTTGCTCACCGCCGGCGCCGACCTTGAGGGTCGGCCCATGGCGCCCTGGGAAGCGACCCGGCGCCTGCTCGCTTGCGTCGATGCCGCGTTCGAGCCGTACGGCGCCCGGGCGTGGTCGCAACATGCGCGCGACCTGCAGGGCATTCACGGGTCGCCGGGCGGATCGGGATCGGCCCTGTCGATCGATTGTCTGCGCACGTGGGCTCCCAACGGGCAGTGCTTCTACTCGGATATGTCGCACTGGGAAGGCTGCACCGCCGAGACGCTGTCGGCGCGCCGGTACGCGGCGCAGTGCCTCAGCACGCTGGTCGTCGCCGACCGCGCGCGCCAGAGGGCCGAGGACGACGCAGAACCCGGCACGCGCTTCCTGATGTCGGCCCACAACGTCGACGCCCATGACCCGGCCATTTCGTGGGGCACCCACCTGAACGTGAGCGTCAGCCGAGACCTCTGGGAAGACCTGTTGGTCGACGGGAGGCATCCGGCGCGCCTGGGCTTCGTGGCCAGCGGCCTGGCCGCGGCGGTAACCTGGTTCGGGGCTGGGTACCTGATGCCGCTGCGCGACGGAACCACCATCTTCTCGCTGTCGGCCCGCGCCCACCATCTCGGCCGGGTCGTCAGTACCACCACGACCACCGCGTTCGAGCGCGGGCTGCTCAACACCCGGCGCGAGGCTCACAGCGGCGGGATGGACCGGCTGCACCTGATCGGGTTCGACTTTCAACTCGCGTCGGCCGCCCTGGCGGCCGTGTTCGTCCAGTGCCTCCTGGCCGCCGCGGAAGAAGGCTATTGCGGTCCGATCCTGTACGATCCGTTGCGGGCGCAACACCTGTGGAGCTGGCGATTGGACGTGGCCAGCGGCCTGTTGCCGGCGACGGCCCTGTTGATCGACGGCCGAACGGTGACGTTGCCCCAGTACCTCCGCGAGCTGGCCGAGACGTTCTTGCGGATGGTCGAAAGCGGGCTGATTTCCGAACACACCGTGCCCGACGCCGCCAGGTTGCTGCCGATCGTCATCGACACGACCCATTACGCCGAGGAAGGGTCGCTCGAGAAGCTCGCGCGGCACTCCGATTGGGCTGCACAGCTTCTAACGCTTCTGAGCCTATGCGAGGAACCGGGCGTGCGTCTGGGCGACGCGGTGACGATCCTGGTCAATCAGGATTACGCCAGCGTCGATCCCGGCCGCGGCACTTTCTGGCGGCTCTGGCGCGAAGGGCTGGTCGATCCCCTGGTCACCCCGGAGGACGTCGAGCGGTGTCTTGACGACGGCCCGGAGGAGACCCGGGCATGGGCCCGAGGCCGCATCGTGCGGGAGTTCGGCCCTTGGGTCGCGGGCATGGATTGGGGCTACGTCCTCCTGCGCCGGGACGGCTCGCGCTGGGGGCCGCGCCTGCGCATCGACATGCCCGAACTCGACAGCCTGAACCGCGAACGTTTCGAACCCGTACTCCGTGCGGCCCGATCGGTCGACGACCTGGATCGCTTGCTTCAGGAGCAGGCGCAGTCGGCCACGTCGGAGTCCGACCCGCTGATGGAAATCGCCTGCGAACTTCCGGCCGAGCGCGAGACGTCATGAGGCAGAGCGGGATTCGACCGGGACCACACCAAGTAACGCAAGCGCTGTTGGAGACCTTTTCGAGGAGAATCTCATGTCCGATCAGACTCTAGTCCGTCCCATGGATCCCTCGACGCGGACCGCCGGGCCGGGCGATCCCGGCGAGCCGAGCGGCGCGGCCGCGATTCTCGAGCGGGCCGCGGCCTGGCGCGAGGTTGCCCGGGAAGCGCGACGCCGTTGCCAGCGGGGCGCCGAAGCCGAACAGGAGCTTCAACGGCGCCGCAATTCCTCGGGACAATAGCCCATGCCCTCCTTGACCGACGAATTCCTGATGAGCGTCGAGCACGAGTGTCTTACCGTGTTCCTGGGCCAAAGGGAACCCAAGCCCGACCCGCAGGCGGTACGCCGGTTTCTCGACGGTTTCTGCGAAGCGGCCCCGAGCCTGCGGAGCCCCGCGGGCATCATGAACGGGTACGGCCTGGTCTATCTGGATCCCACGGGGCATCTCGAATTCGCGGCCAGCGAGTGCCATTCGCCGTACCTGTTGCCCACGATCGTCCAGCAGCAGCAGATCCTGACCGCCCGGGTCCTCCGCCGGCTGGAACAGGAGGCCGGGCTGCACCTGGTGCTGTCGAACATCACCTACTCGGGCAGGTACCGGCCTGGCCGATCGTCGACCTGGGGCGCGCATTCGAATTACCTGGTCGAGCAGCGGCCGGCCGACTTCGCGGAACAGATCCTGCCTTTCTTGGCGACTCGAATCTACGCCGGGGCCGGTGTCGTGGCCATGCCCGACGGCGCGTTCCTCGCCAGTGCCCGGGCGCCCATGATGACCTGCGAAGTGGGCGGCGGGACGATGGACCATCGGGCGGTCCACAGCCTCGCCCGCGACGAGCCCCATATGCCTGCCACCTGCCGCCGCTGGCGCTATCACCTCCTCTGCGCCGACGGACACCGGTCGCACTTCAACCTCGCGCTGCAATGCGGGGCCACCGCGGCGGCGCTGAAGGCGGTGTTCTTCAATCCCCGCCTGCACGAACGCCTGCCGAGTTGTTGCCGCGACGGCTCGCTCGGCTCGTGGGTGGGGGCCATGCATCGGCTCAACGTGCTGGCCGCGCCCGGCCGGCCGCCCCAAGTCGACCGGCGGGTCGTCGAAATCCAACGCGTGTATCTCGAGGGCGCCCACGAGTACGCCGCCGCGCGCGGCCAGGTGCCGCCATGGTTTGGCCGCCTCCTGGACGACTGGGACGCGACGCTGCGCGCGATGCAATCCGGCGATCACGACTGGCTGGCCGCGCGCCTGGACGCCTGGGCAAAGTACGAGCTGTTCACCCAGGTGCTCGCTTCCGACGGCCATCGCTTCAGCGATCTTCCCCGGATGCCGCACCTGTTCGACGAACTGGCCCTGTTGGACCAGAACTACCACGAGTTCGCCAATCCCGATTCGGTCTTCGATCTGTTGGAGCGCCAAGGCGCGCTGGCGCACCGGGTCGCCCCACCCGTGGACCCCGGCGCCGAAGCCGAGCCTTATGTCCCCGACACGCCGACCCGGGCCAGCGCCAGGGCCCGGTTCATCCGCCGGCATGCGGGCGACAGGGACTTCGTGGTCGACTGGTCCTGGGCCGCCAACGTCCGCACCGGCAGCCGGAGGTACCTGAGCGATCCCTTTGCCACATCCCTGGGCCCCTGGGAACACGACCCCGACGCGATCGCCGTGCCCGATCCCGGGGGGATCCGGTGCCGCACGCCGGCCTCGGGAATCTTGGAGGAAATTCGCCAATGCTATCAGGGCGGCGCTCTTGCCGAGGCCGACCGGAGCCTGTCCTTTCTCGAAGAACGGATCTCGCTGCTTCGAGATGCCGACCGGCGCGAGATGCTCCGCCTGCGGGCGTGGGTGCAAAGCCGGCGCGGCTTCACCGATGGGCCCGCCTATCTCGATGCCCTCTATGCCGGCCAAGAGCCTGACCTGACGATGATCACCGACTACGTGCTGGTCTACCGGTTTCAGGGGCTGGCGCCGGCCGCCCCGATCCACGCGTGGCTGGACCGCGGGCGCGAGCTGCTCGAGCGATCGGCCGGAGCCCAGGAACATGTCGACACCCCGGCATTTTGCGAACACTGGGGCTATGTCTTGTTGCGAACCGGTCGCGCGGAAGAGGCGGTCAGGGTCCTCGAGGCCGGGCTCCGGGCGCCGGACGATCGCCCGCTAGACGCCCGCATCGAGGGACGCCTTCTGTCGACCCTCGGCGACGCCTACCGTGTCTTGGGGCGTCGTTGGCGGGCACGGCGCGCGCTGCGCAAGGCGGAACGCTTGCTGAGCGACTTCCGCCACGTCGGCGAGTTGGCCGATTTCCCGCTTACCGGGTTGGGGAAGCTCGAACTCGAGGCGCCGAGGGCCATGGTGCATCTGCGTCGGGCGATCGAAATCCAACGCGCCATAACCAACGAGGTGGGGCTGGCGCGGACCTTGCTTCTAGAAGCTCGTCGGTCGGGCGACCCGGCCGTGGCGGAGCAGAACCGGCGCGAGGTGATCGCACTGCGCGAGCGTCTGCCCGGGCTCCGGGCTTGCCCGCTCTTGACGCGCATCCTCGACCAATGGGACGCATGGTGCGGCGAGCCCGACGACGGCAGGGAGTGCGATCTGCATTGGGGCTTGTAGGCGGCCGCTTGCTGGGGGAGCGGGCGCCCGCGGCGGTCTCAATCCGGCTCGTCGCTCTCGGCGTTCGGTGCCGACCGATCGGCCCGGTCTTCGCGTTCGTAGGGCAGTCCGTACTTCTCGTCCAGCCAGCGACCCAAGTCGATCAGCTTGCACCGCGCGCTACAGAACGGCGGCGCCGGAGTGTTCTCCAAGTCGAACGGTCTGCCACAAATCGGGCAGCGACGCAAGCGAACCGAGCCGCTCACGATTCCTTGGCCTTGGCTGCACTCTTGGCCTTTCCGTCGGCCTTGCCATTGGCCTTGCCGTTCGACGAGGCGCTGGTGGGTGTGTCGGCGGCCGCGGCCTTCTTGTACGATTCGCTGCGATAGTCGGTCTTGTAGAATCCCGAACCCCGAAACACGATGGCCGCGCCCGGACCGATCAGGCGGCGGAGCTTGTTGCGGCCGCACTGGGGGCACTTCTTCTCGGGTTCGGCCGTGATCGACTGGAACAGCTCGAACGCGTGGTTGCAAGCGTCGCAAACGTAATCATACGTGGGCATGGGCAAGTTCTCCCAGGATCAACTCGGTGGGGCGGAAAGGGCGCGGTCGCACTCCCCCGTGACTCGGCCACCGCGCCGCGCGCGGCGCTAGGGCGGCGCGGAAACAATGACCTGGCTGGGGCGCACCACCCGGTCGTGCAGTACAAAACCGGTACGCACTTCTTGGAGCACGGTATTCGGAGGGAACTCGCCGGAGGGCTGCTGAAGCAAGGCCTCGTGGTAGTTCGGGTCGAACGGCTGGTGCAGCGCCGCGATCGGATTGCAGTGGTGCTTCGCGAGGACGGCTTCGAGCTGGCGGGCGACCAGCTCCACGCCCTCTCGCAGACTGGTCGCCTCGGGCATCTTGTCGACCGCCTCGATGGCCCGCTTCACGTTGTCGAGCACGGGCAGAAGGTCGCGCAGCAGCGGCAGGCAGGCGACGGTCATCCGGTGCAGTCCGATGACGTTCACGTCGAAGGCGGGCTTTAACGCGTCGGACGGCAGGTGTTCCAGATGCCCGATGGGGGCGATGATGCCGGCGTTGTTCA
>DYLT01000005.1 GCA_020721945.1 Blastopirellula marina | reverse complement strand
CGTCGGCGAAGGCATCGTCAGCGCGATCGGCTCGGCCGAGACCCACAGCGAGGTCTTGGAGAACCCCGACAAAATCTCGAAAAAAGTGTTGTCGCGCCGCCTCGACTCGCAGACGGCCTTCGAGATCGTGTCGATCGACATCGCCGACATCGACGTGGGCGACAACATCGGCGCCCGGCTTCAGGCCGACCAAGCCGAGGCCGACATGCGCGTCGCCCGGGCCAAGGCCGAAGGGAGCCGCGCCATGGCCGTGGCGCAGGAGCAGGAATTCATTGCGCAGATCGAAGAGAACCGGGCGAAAGTGGTTCAGGCCGAGGCCGAGGTGCCCAAGGCGATCGCCGAGGCGTTCCGCTCAGGAACGCTGGGGATCATGGAGTACTACCGGCTTCGCAATGTCCAGGCCGATACGGAGATGCGCACGGCCATCGCCCGCACCGGCACGCCCGGCCCAGCCCGAACAGGAGCGCCGGCATGAGCGACTGGGACTTCCCGTTTGGTGATTTCGGCGGGGTGGCCAGCGCGATCATCTTCATCGTGTTCGCGTTGCTTAGCGCCCTGGGGCACCTGGCGTCGCGAAACCGGGAAGAGCCGCAACGCCCCGGCCAGCGTCCGGGGGGGCCCCCACGGCCTCCCAGCGACCCCTTGGCCGAGGAGATCCGCGAGTTTCTCGAGCGCGCCCAGCGCCGCCGGGCAGGCCGTCCGGCCGGCGGGCCGCCGCGACCGGTCCCGCCCACGCGCCAAGGTCCCACGCCGGCCGCCGAATTCGTCGAGCCCGAAGTCGTTGCCCCGGGCGGCTCGACCGTTGCCCAGCACGTCAGCACGTACTTGGGCACGCCGAAGTTCGGGCAGGTCGGCTCCCAGGACCTGGGTTGGGAGGTCGCCCAGAGCGACGACCGCCTCGAGGCCCACCTGCACGAGAAGTTCGATCACCAGATCGGCACGTTGGCCTCCGCGCCCGGCGAGGCCGCCCAACCCGTGGCGCTCGTTGAACCGACCTCGCCGGCCGACCGCATCGAGGCCGCCGGTCCGTCCGTTGCCGCGCTGGCCACGATGCTGGCCAACCCCCAAGGCATGCGCCAGGCCATTGTGCTCAGCGAGATCCTCCGCCGGCCCGAGGAACGTTGGAGTTAGCCGATGAGCGTGCGTGCGGTCGAGCCGGGGCGGACTCGGGTCGGGTGGATCGGCACCGGGGTGATGGGGGCCAGCATGTGCGGCCACGTGCGATCGGCCGGCTACGAAGTCACGGTCTACAACCGCACCAGGGCCAAGGCCGAGCCGCTGTTGCGGCGCGGGGCCCGTTGGGCCGACTCGCCGAAAGCCGTCGCCGAGGCCTCCGAGGTCATCTTCACCATCGTCGGTTATCCCGCCGACGTGCGCCAGGTCATCCTTGGTCCCGAGGGCGTGCTTTCCGGGTGCCGGCCGGGCTCGGTCATCGTCGATATGACCACCAGCCAGCCCGCCTTGGCCGTCGAGATCGCCCAGGCCGCGTTCCAGCGCGGCGTGTACGCGCTCGATGCGCCCGTCTCGGGCGGCGACGTGGGCGCGCGCGAGGCGAGGCTTTCGATCATGGTTGGCGGCGATGCCGAGGCCGTCGAGGCCGTGCGCCCGTGTCTGGAGGCGATGGGCAAGACCATTGTGCGGCAGGGTGGACCCGGCGCGGGCCAGCACGCCAAACTCGTCAATCAGATCGTCATCGCCGGCACGATGATCGGCGTGTGCGAGGCGTTGCTGTACGGCTATCGCGCGGGATTGGACCTGCCCACGGTGCTCCAGTCGATCGCCTCCGGCGCCGCCCAAAGCTGGACCCTCGCGAACCTGGCGCCCCGCGTCATCGCCAACAACTTCGACCCGGGGTTCTTCGTCGAACACTTCATCAAGGACATGGGGATCGCGCTCGACGAAGCCCGGCGCATGGGGCTCGCGTTGCCCGGACTGGCCCTGGTTCACCAACTCTACCTCTCGGTGGCGGCGCTGGGCCACGGGCGTTCGGGCACGCAGGCCCTGGAACTGGCTCTGGCCTCGATGTCGAATATCGACTGGTGCCATCGTCCGGCCATGGACAAAGCCGGTCAATCTCGCGGTCCTTGACCCGTCTTCGGGTCGGAGGCCACGCCCTGGCAGCGTCGGGTGGCACGCCCTGAAAGGGCGTGGCTCGGGGGCCGCGCCCATCGCGTGGTGCGGCCGTACCCCGGGCGAAACCTCGCTAGTACGGCTTGTAGGTGCCGGGCATGGGGAAGGGATAGAAGCCGTCGGGGCCGGGGAGCGAGCGGGGCTTGGCGTCCCAGGCGATGTGCTCCGGCGCCTCGCGGGGGCCCTTGGCGACGGCGTCGTCCCACTTGACCACCTGGCCCGAGTACGTCGCCATGCGGCCGAGGACCGCGGTCATGCTGCTGACCGCGCCGAACCAGCCTTCGTGGAGTGGCGTGTCGGCAAGGATCGCTTTGACCAGGTCGATGTGTTCCTGGTCGTAGGGATTGCCGCTTTCGAGCTTGGGCCCGCCGCCGGTGTGGACGCTGCGACTGCCCTTGGTGCCGTGGACGAACTCGTTCCCTTGGTCCCAGGTGTGTTCGATGTGGCGCGACTGGCTGAACATCTTCGTGCCATCGGCGAAGCTGAATGCGACGGCGTGATGGTCGAAGATATCGCCGTAATTGCCGCGGAAGCAACCCCAGTGGCGCACCTGGAACTCCATTTCCTTGGGATCGTTCTGCGGACCAGAGCCGAGTTCGCGTGCGCCGCCTCCGAGGCCGTTCCAGTACACGCGCAGGCAGACGACGTCGCCCAGTTTGCCGTCGTGGATTTCCTTGACACCCTGGAGATAGCCTGCCTGGTGGTGCCGCTGGAGGCCGACCACCACGTTGAGTTTCTTCTGGTCGGCCAGCTTGTTCGACTCGACGAGCGAACGGTAGCCAGGGGCATCGGTGCAGCAGGGCTTTTCCATGAACACGTGCTTGCCCTGTTGCACCGCGTAGGCGTAGTGCATCGGCCGGAAGCCGGGGGACGTCGCCATCACGACGAGATCCACGCCGCAATCGATGGCCTGCTTGTAGGCATCCAGGCGCACGAACACGCGGTCGGCCGGCACGTCGATCTGGGATGCTCGATCGAATCACGCGGAACACGCTGGACAGCGCCGAGGGCGGCCAACCGTCCGACAGGTACCCGCACGGTAAACCGAGCACGCCGCCGAGGCAAGAGCTTCCCTGGGGAACGCCGGCCGATCGGCGGACCGCGCCCGCACCACGAACGAAGCGGTCGGCGCCAGGGGCCTTAGGGCTGGGCGGCGGGTTCGGGTGCCGCCTCCGGCGAAACGGCCGGGGGTGGACTGGTCGATTCGGGGGCAGACTCGGGTTCGGCCTCGATGCTGGGCCGTTGCGCCTTGCGGCGCGCGCGGTCGCGCACGCCGACGAACTCGAGCACCGCGCGCGGGGCCGAATCGCCTCGCCGCGGCTTGGCCAATTGGAGGATTCGCGTATAGCCGCCCTGGCGTTCTTCGAAGCGCGGCGCGATCTCGTCGAAGAGCACGCGCACCGCCTGTTTGTTGCCGACGAGCTGGAGGACACGTCGGCGGGCGGCGACCACCGGGGCCATCGCGCGCGCCCACTCGCGCCACTCGGGGCTCGATCGCCATGCGCGCCAGGCCTCGGTATAGCGATCGACGTCGGGCTTCAGCCGGTCGGCTTCGACCTGATGGACCAGCGCCCGCCGGGCGATCGTGACGCATTTTTCGACCAGGGGGCGGACCTCCTTGGCCTTGGCGAGCGTAGTGATGATGCGCCCGCGCGTCTTCGGGGCGTTGGGTTCGTCCTCCGCGCGCCGCTCCGTCAGGAACAAGGCGGCGGCCAGGTTGCGGAGCAATGCCCGCTGGTGGTTCGGGTTGCGTCCGAGTTTGCGGCCTTTATCGCGATGACGCATGGTCGTCGTTTCCTGGTAGGGATCGTAGTTCGGGTTCTCGCGGGCGGGTCGAGGCGTGCGGCGATTGCGCGGCGCGCGGCTAGAACGGGGTGGGCGTCGGAGGCGGCAGGCGCATGCCCAGCCGAAGACCCAAGTCGGCCAGTTTCTCCTTCACCTCGCTCAGCGTGGTCTCGCCGAAGTTCCGCACCTCCAGAAGCTGTTCCTCGGATCGGGAAACGAGATCGCGGACCGTGCGGATGTTCTCGGACTCCAGGCAGTTGGACGCCCGCACCGAGAGGTTCAGATCGCGCAACGTCAAATTCAGTTTGGCTTCGGTGCCCGGGTCGAGCACGCTGGCGGCAGCCGAGCGCGGCTCGCCGTGGATGCGTTGCCCCAGCTCGTTGTATTGGACAAAGGGGTTCAGGTGCTTGCGGAGGATCTTGGCGGCCTCGACGACGGCCATTTCGGGGCCGAGCGAGCCGTTGGTCCACACCTCCATGGTCAGCCGGTCGTAGTTGGTCTTCTGGCCGACACGGGTCTCTTCGACCTCGTAGCGGACCCGGACGACGGGGCTGAACGCGGCATCGACGGGGATCACACCGATTTCCTGGACCTGGGGCGTGTGTTCCGTGGCGGGGACGTAACCTCGGCCCGTCTCCACGACCAGTTCCATGACGAAGTCCACGTCCTCGGTGAGGGTGGCGATCACGAGGTCCTTGTTGATCACCTCGACCTGGTCGTCGCCGCGCACGTCGGCCCCGGTGACGACGCCCCGCGCGTTCTTCTCGATGCGCAAGAGCCGGGGTTGCGGAATGTGGCTCTTGACCACGAGCGATTTCACGTTGAGCACGATGTCGGTGACGTCCTCGACGATGCCGGGCAGGGTTGTGAATTCGTGCTGGGCGCCATGCAGCTTGATCCGCGTGACGGCCGCCCCCTCCAGGCTCGACAGCAGAATGCGCCGAAGGCTGTTGCCGATGGTCACGCCGAACCCGCGCTCAAAGGGCTCGGCGACGAACTTGCCGTACGTCGACGTCAGCGAGGCGTGGTCGCAAGTCACCTGGCTGGGAAGCTCGAGTCCGCGCCATCGAATACGCATGGGAAGTCTCCGACAAGGTCCGACGAAACTACCGCGAGAGCAGCTCGAGAATCAACTGGACTTGAACCGGGATCGAGACGTCGTCGACCCCCGGAGCGCGCAACACGTGCCCCTCCGGCTGCGGGCCTGCCGTGACTTGGAGAAAATCGGGCACCGTGTGCCGGTTCTCGGCCATGTTCGCCTGGATCGCCTCGACGATCTTGGGGCGGGGCTTAACCGAGATGACATCCCCAGGCCGTACCAGGTAGCTGGGAATGTCGACGCGCCGGCCGTTGACCAGGATGTGCCCGTGCCGCACGATCTGCCGCGCCTGGGCCCGCGACAAGGCAAATCCGAGCCGGTGAACGATATTGTCCAACCGTCGCTCCAGCAGGCTCATCAACGCCTCGCCCGTGTTCCCCTTGCTCCGCTGGGCCTCGTGGAACAACTGCCGGAACTGCCGCTCAAGCACGCCGTAATAGTGCTTGACCTTCTGCTTCTCCCGGAGGTGAAGGCCATAGTCGGTCAGTTTGCCCCGGCGGTAGTTGTGCATACCGGGCGGGGTTTGCCGGCGGGTCACGGCGCACTTGTCGGTGTCGCACCGCGCGCCTTTCAAGAACAGCTTGACGCCCTCGCGGCGGCACAGGCGGCACACGGGGCCAGTGATGCGAGCCATACCGGGTCTTACTCCCAATTCAACGGAAAATCCCTGCGGGGCAGGTTGGCATCCTGCCGCCAGATGGTTCGGTTCGCCGTCGGGAGGTTGGCAACCTGCCGAACGGCCTTACACGCGACGCCGCTTCTTCGGACGGCACCCGTTGTGCGGCAAGGGGGTGACATCCTCGATCGATTTGATCGTCAGTCCCGCCGCCTGAAGGGCCGTGATCGCGCTCTCGCGACCGCTCCCAGGGCCCTTGACACGCACCTCCACCTCTTTGACGCCGAACTTCAACGCCTTCTCGGCGGCCTGCTGGGCCGCCATCTGGCCTGCAAAGGGCGTGCTCTTGCGGCTCCCCTTGAACCCGCTCGTCCCCGAACTGGCCCAACACAACGTATCGCCCTTGGTGTCGGTGATCGTGACCGTCGTATTGTTGAACGTCGCCTTGATGTGGGCGACTCCCACGGTGACGTTGCGGCGGGTCTTGCGTCGTGCAGCTTTGGCCACGGCTGGTTTGGCTCCCTGCTGGCTGGTGGGTGTCTTTTGTGGTGGTTGGACTCGGAGCGGCTACCGGAGATCCTTAACGCCCTTCTTGCCGGCCACGGTCTTTTTCGGTCCCTTGCGGGTTCGGGCATTGGTGCGCGTGCGCTGCCCGCGCACCGGCAACCCTCGCCGATGCCGGATTCCGCGATAGCAGCCGATGTCTTTCAGCCGCTGGATGTTCTGGCTCACCTGGCGCCGCAACTGACCTTCGACGGTGTAGTCTTTATCGAGCAACGCGGCGAGCCGGGCAAGCTCGTCCTCGCGGAGGTCCCTGGCACGCCCGTTCGGGTTAACCCCCGCCTTGTGGCACAGCTCCAGGGAAGTCTTTGGACCTACCCCATAGAGGCATCTCAGCGAAACATGGGCGGGCTTGTTTCCCGGGATATCAACACCCAGCAAACGAGGCATCTGACAACTCCCTCAAAGGGTTCGGCGCGCGGCGGCTCCAGCGCAAAGGCTTCTGGGCGTCAACCTTGGCGCTGTTTGTGACGTGGATTCGTGCAAACCACGAACACGATTCCGCGACGGCGGACGATCTTGCAATGCTCGCAAATCCGTTTCACGCTGGCGCGAACTTTCATGTTGACCTGCCATGTAACCAATCGACGAACGTGGCAAAGTATCTCAGTATAGGGAATGGAACCCGTTTTGCTCAAGGCCCCTGGGCGAATTCACCCCAGAAACCATCGAAAACCATAAGGGACCATGCGCCGAAGTCGTGCGCGGTCCCTACCCAGTCCAATGTATTTAAGGTGGGTTAAGCGTCTCGCCGAGCGTGATGCTCTTGTGGATTCCCCCTGATGTGGTGGGGCGATCCTTCCCCGGGGCCGCAGTCAACACGTAAGGGCCATCGGCGGTAACGGCGACACTGTGCTCGAAGTGGGCGCTCGGCCGGCGGTCGGCGGTGACCTGGGTCCATCGGTCGGGCCTGGTGCGGACCCGCTTCGTGCCCATGTTGACCATGGGTTCGATGGCAATCACCAGCCCTGGTTCCAGGGCGAAATCGCCGCTTTTCTTAAGCTGGTCGCTCACGAAGTTGGGCACCTGCGGATCCTCGTGCATCTCGCGCCCAATGCCGTGGCCCACGAACGCCTCGACGACGAAGAACCCGTGATCCTTGACGTATTTTTCCATTTCGGCGGCCACCTGACTCCAGCGTGAGGCCGTGGCCATCAGGCCGATGGCCAGATCGAGAACGCCCTGGGTCACCTCGAGCAGGCGCCGGACTTCGGGATCCACCTGGCCGACGGGATAGGTATACGCCGCGTCGCCACACCAACCGTCGAGTTTGCAGCCCGTGTCGATGCTGACGATATCGCCTTCCTTGAGCTGCCGCGGACCGGGAATGCCGTGGACCACTTCCTCGTTGATCGAGATGCAGGTGACGGCGGGGAAGGGCGGCACGTTGGTGCCTTCGGGAACGTAGTTCTTGAACAACGACAGGGCGTGGTGTTCGCGGAACGTGCGTTCCACCGCGGCGTCGATTTCGCGGGTCGTCACCCCGGGCCGAATCATCGGGGCCACGACCCGGTGCAGGGCCTCCCACACGAGGAGACCCGCTCGGCGCATCATCTCCAGGTTCTGAGGCGATTTGTTCTCGCGTCGTGGCTTCCGTCGGCTTTGCACGGGATGGGGCCCTCAGCCGGCCAACGGATCCAGCACGCTCCGAACCCGGGCAAAGACCTCGTCGATCGTGCCCATGCCGTCGATCGATCGGAGCAGACCGGCTCGGCCGTAGTAGTCCAGCAAGGGCGCGGTTTGCTGGTGGTAGGCGACGAGGCGTTGGGCGATCACCTCGGGCTTGTCGTCGGCGCGGCCGCGCCCCGCCAGGCGCCGCTTGATCGCCTCGTCGTCCACCTGGAGCTCCAATACCCCATCGAGGGGCGTTCCCTTCTCGGCGAGCATGAGGTCGAGGGCTTCGGCCTGGGCGATGGTTCGAGGGAAGCCGTCGAGGAGATATCCACCCCGGCAATCGGGCTGTTCGAGTCGTTGGCGGATCAGCGCGATGATGAGGTCGTCGGGCACGAGCTGCCCGGCCGACATGTACTGGTCGGCCTTGCGCCCCAGTTCGGTGCCCGCGGCGCGTGCCGCCCGAAGCATGTCCCCGGTCGACAGGTGGGCCAGTTGATACCGGGCGACGATCTTTTCCGCCTGGGTGCCTTTTCCCGCGCCGGGTGGGCCGATGAATACCAGTCGCATGGGGTCTTACTCCAAGAGGCCCTTGTAGTTGCGCATCACGAGGTGGCTGTCGACTTTCTGCACCAGGTCGAAGGCCACGCTGACGGCGATCAACAGGCCCGTGCCACCGTAGAAGCTGGCGATATTGTAGCCGATGCCCATGGACGAGGCGACGATGCTCGGGGCGATGGCGACGACCGCCAGAAAGCCCGCCCCAACGTAGGTAATGCGCGCCATCACCTTTTCGAGATAGTCCGCGGTGCGGCGGCCTGGCCGG
Source organism: Blastopirellula marina (assembly GCA_020721945.1). GTDB lineage: Bacteria > Planctomycetota > Planctomycetia > Pirellulales > Thermoguttaceae > JANLFZ01. Next base: position 35,042 of record DYLT01000005.1, on the reverse strand, counting down.
TAACCCGGGATGAACGTGCCGTGGTTCTTGAGGTTGTCGGCCATGTCCTTCGGGTTGAAGGTGATGGCTGTCCAGAAGTAGCAGAAGAAGTAGATCAACAGCACGTACATCAGGTTGTACGTGTACGATTCGCCACGTTTGAACACGTCGGCGATGTTGGCCCACAGCGAGTTCGGGTAGGCACGTTCGAGCCACTGGAAAAGCACCTGGGGGAACAGGAGCAAGCTGCTGGCGAAGATGATCGGCATGACGCCCGACTGGTTGACCCGCAGCGGGAGGTACTGCCGGGTGCCGCCGTAGACCCTGCGACCGCGCACGTGCTTGGCGCTTTGGGTGGGGATGCGGCGCTGACCTTGGGTGATGAAGACGACGCAGCCGACGACCGCGACGAACAAGGCCGCCAGGACCAGTAGTTTTTCGATGCCGATCTTGCCCCCGGTGCCGCCCAGTTCGGCGCCGGTTTGCTGGAGCAGCTCGAGGCCGGCGTGCGGCATGCGTGCGAGGATGCCGGCCATGATCAACAGACTGATGCCGTTGCCGATGCCATATTCATCGATCTGCTCGCCGAGCCACATGAGGAAGGTAGTTCCGGCGGTCATGGTGAGTACTGCCGTCAACTGCCAGCCGAACGTACCAAAGCCCTCGCGGAGCAACGGTCCTTCACTGGTTTGGACCCCCGCCAGATAGCGCACATAGAACAGGCTTTGGAAGATGCAGAGCACGACGGTGGCGTACCGGGTGTACTCGTTGATCTTCTTGCGTCCGCTTTCGCCCTCTTTCTGGAGCTGTTCGAGCGGGGGGTAGACGCTGGCCAGCAATTGGAAAATGATCGAAGCCGAGATGTAGGGCATGATCCCCAGGCCGAAGATGGTGGCCTGGCTGAGTTGGCTCGCGCTGAAGAGCGTGGCCTGTTCGATCACGTCCATCCAGCCCGCGGTCGCCTGGCTGAAGAAGGCCACCATCCGTTTGTGGTCGACGATCGGCAGCGTGACCCAGTACCCAACGCGGTAGATGGCCAGCAGAAGCAGGGTCAGGCCGATCTTCTGGCGCAGCTCGGGGATCGTGAAGACGACGCGGATTTTTTCCCACATGGGTCGATCCGTCCTTTGTGGTCCCGGTGGCGGTGGCGGGCGGGCCCAGCCCGTGGCACCCCGGGACGCCTTCGTTCAGGAATCGCTCGATCGGGCCGATCGCTGCTTATTCTTGACGACGGGTTTTTTGTCGGGCAGCACGATCGCCTCGCCGCCGGACTGTTGGATTTTCTCCAGCGCGGACTTGCTGAACCGGTGGGCCGAGACCTTCACGGGCTTGGTCAACGCGCCATCGCCGAGCACCTTGAGGACCTCGAACTGGCCCTTGACGAGCTTCTTGGCTCGCAGCGACTCGAGGGTCACCTCGGCCCCGGCGTCGAACACCGCGTCGATGTCGCCGAGGTTGACGATCGCGACGTCGTCGGCCCAAGCGTTGTGAAAGCCCCGCTTGGGGACGCGCCGGGCCAGGGGCATCTGGCCGCCTTCGAACGTGGGGGGGGCCGACCAGCCGGCGCGGGCCTTTTGCCCCTTGTGTCCGCGGCCAGCGGTCTTGCCCTGACCGGTCCCCTTGCCGCGTCCCAGACGCTTCGGCTTCCGGTGCTTGGTGATCGCGCGATGGATGTCGTTCAGGTTCATGTCAGCGATACTCCGCGAAGCCGCTCCACTTCGCTTGGCGCCCGCAATTCCTTCAGGGCGCTGATGGCGGCCTTGACCAGGTTATGGGGGTTGGTGGAGCCGAAGCTCTTGGTAAGGATGTCGCGGATGCCGCAGGCCTCGCACACCGCGCGGACCGCGCTGCCGGCGATCACGCCGGTGCCGGGCATGGCGGGCACCAGGACGACCTGGGCCGCGCCGAACTGCCCCTTGACCGTGTGCGGAATGGTCGTGCCCGCCATGGGGACCTCGATCATGCTCCGCGCCCCGTCCTTGATCGCCTTCTCGACGGCCGGGGGCACCTCGTTGGCCTTGCCGTATCCCCAGCCGACGCGACCCTTGCCGTCGCCGACGACCACCAGGGCCGTGAAGCTGAAGCGGCGGCCCCCTTTGACCACGGCGGCGCACCGCCGGATCTTGACCACCTTGTCGATCAATTCCCCTCGGGTCGATTCTCGTGTCGCGTCGGTAGCCATGGGACAGGGTTCGGGGTTGGGGGTTCAGGCAACGGTCGCGTTGGCCATTTCCAGGGTCGGATCCTGATCCTAGCCGGCCGGGGCTTCCGCCTTCTTTTTGCCTTCCTTCTTAGGTCGGCCCTCTTGGTCTTTCTTGCCGGCGGGCTTCTTGGCCTTGGGCTCCGGGGCGACGGGGACTTCGCGTTTGGCGCCCAGGTCCAGGCCGGCATCGCGGGCCGCGTCGGCCAGGGCAGCGACCCGGCCGTGGTACCGGTACTCGCGGCGGTCGAAGTACACCTGTTTGATTCCGGCGGCCATCGCCCGCTCGGCCAGGGTCTTGCCCACGGCCGCGGCGGCGGCGGTGTTTCCGCCGTACCCGACCGCCGCGCGCAGGTCCTTCTCGACCGTGCTGGCCGCGACCAGGGTGCGGCCGGCCGCATCGTCGATGATCTGGGCGTACATGTGCTTGTGGCTGCGGAAGACCGACAACCGCGGCCGCGTGGCATCGCGTTTCAGCGCGTTGCGGATGCGGAACCGACGGCGCTGGCGTTGACGGCCGATTCGCTTGGCGTGTCTCACGTTCGTTACTCTCGCTCGAATACGTGCCTGGGTGTTTCTGCGGCCGGGCGACGGTACCCCCCAGGCTACTTGGCCATGACCTTGCCTTGCTTGCGGCGGACGGCCTCGCCGTCGTAACGGATGCCTTTGCCCTTGTACGGCTCCGGCTTGCGCAATGCCCGCACCTCGGCCGCGAACTGGCTCACCTTCTGCTTGTCGATCCCTTGGATCACCACGTGCTGCTGGTCGGGGCAGGTGACCTTCAGATCGGGGGGAATGGGCTTCTGAAGCTCGTTGGCCAGGCCGACGCGCAACTGGAGCACGCCCTTCTGGACGGCGGCGAGGTAGCCGACGCCCACGATCTCGAGCTTCCTCTCGTAGCCCTTGGTCACTCCGACCATCATGTTCTGCACCAGGGCGCGGACCAGGCCGTGGAGGGCCTTCATCTGGCGCAGGTCGTCTTGGCGCGACACGACGACGCTCTTGGACGCCTCGTCGACTCGCACGGCGATGCCGTCAGGAATCGCCAGATCGAGCTTGCCCAGCGGACCTTCGACCGCAATGGTGCGGTCGACGATTTGGACCTTCACTTGGTCGGGCACGGCGACCGGCTTCTTACCCAATCGGGACATCACAGCACCTATTTCGCGTTAGGGGCCTACCAGATCTCGCAGAGCACCTCGCCGCCGAGGTTGCGCCGCCGGGCCTCGCGGTCGCTGACGACCCCGCGGCTAGTGCTGATGATCGAGATCCCCAATCCGTTGAGCACGGGCTTGAGCTTGGCGGCGCCGGCGTACACGCGGCGGCCCGGCGTGCTGACGCGGCGAACGTGGCGGATCACGCGCTCTCCGTTCGGCCCGTACTTCAAGTGCAAGCGGATCTGGTGGACGGGCTGCGCGGGAACCTCCTCCCAGTCCCAGATGTAGCCTTCGCGCTTGAGCACTTCGGCCAATCCGCGTTTGACCTTCGAAAGCGGCATCTCGACGAAGGGCCGTTCGACGCGCACCGCGTTCCGGATACGGGTCAACATGTCGGCGATGGGGTCGGTCATCATGTCTGGTGGGGTCCCTGTTACCAACTCGCCTTCTTCACCCCGGGAATCATCCCTTGATCCGCCAGTTTGCGGAAACAGATCCGGCAGATCCCGAACTTCCGGTACACCGCCCGCGGCCGGCCGCACAGCCGGCAGCGGTTGTGCCGCCGCGTGGAGAACTTGGGCGGCCGGGCGGCCTTGACGATCTTCGATTTGCTTGCCATGGAAGTGCGCTTTCTCCCCTATTCGGACCGGAACGGCATGCCCAAACCGCGGAGCAGCTCGCGGGCTTCGTCGTCGCGGTCGGTGCTGGTGACGATCGTAATGGTCATGCCCTGCGGCCGCGAGTACTTGTCCGGATTCAACTCGGGGAAGACCAACTGTTCGGACAGGCCCAGGCTGTAGTTGCCGTGCTTGTCGAAGGCCTTCGGATCGACCCCGCGGAAGTCACGGACCCGCGGCAACGCCAGCGAGGTGAGCCGATCGAGGAACTCGTACATGCGCCAGCCGCGCAGGGTCACCATGCACCCGATCGCCATCCCCTCGCGGAGCTTGAAGCCGGCGATGGACTTGCGAGCCCGGGTGATCACGGGTTTCTGGCCCGCGATCTGCGCCAGCGCGTCGACGGCCTCCTCGAGGTACTTCTTCTCGCCGATCGCCGCGCCCACGCCCATGTTGATGACGATCTTCTCCAACCGGGGAAGCGCGAGGCGATTCGATCGCCCGAGCTGCTCGCGGAGCTTGGGAAGGATCGTTTTTTCGTATCGTTCGAGCAATCGGGGTGTCATGTTCGTCTACCCGAGTTAAGCCTCTTGGGTGGCGCGGCGGGCCTTGGCCGGCGCGATCTGCCCGAGCGTCGCGCCGCACTTCTTGCAGAACCGCTCCTTGCTTCCGTCGGCGGCCCGGCGGGCGCCGACCCGGGTCGGCCGGTTGCACGCGGTGCAGACCAGTTGGACCTTCGAGGCGTCGATGGGCAGTTCCTTGGAGAGCCTGCCGCCCTGGGGGTTTTTCTGGCTCCGCCGGACGTGTTTCCACACCTTGTTGACGGCTTCGACCACGACCTTGCCGCCGGCGCGGTCGACGCGCAGCACCCGCCCGCGCTTCCCCTTGTCGTCGCCGCTGGTCACCAGCACCGTATCGTTCATCTTGATGCGCATCAGACCACCTCGCTGGCGAGGCTCACGATTTTCATGAAATTCCGTTCGCGGAGTTCGCGGGCCACGGCACCGAAGATGCGCGTGCCGCGGGGGTTGTTATCGTTGTCGATGATCACCGCGGCGTTGCTGTCGAACCGGACGTAGCTCCCGTCGGAGCGCCGGGTGGGCTTCTTGGCCCGGACAATCACCGCCTTGACGACCGTTCCCTTCTTGAAATCGCTTCCCGCGATCACGCTTTTCACGCTGCACACCACGACGTCGGCCAGGCCGGCGACGCGGCGCCGCGACCCACCCAACACCTTGATGCACATCAGTTCCTTGGCCCCCGTGTTGTCCGCCACGGCGAGTCGCGTCTGCATCTGAATCATGGCAACACCTTCCTCTCCCACCCGGCGCAAGCGGCCTGGCCTCGCTGTCCTCCGACCCGACGGCGATCACTCCGCGGAAGGAACCTCGGCCGCGGGTCCCTGGAGTTCGGCGCCGGGTCGCCCCCGCGCCGCCCCGCGGAGCTGGCTGACGTCGACCAGCCGGCTCTTGGCCACCACGCGCACCAGGCGCCAACGCTTGGTCCGCGACATGGGCCGGCTCTCCTGGATCTCGACTGTGTCGCCTAGGTGCGATTCGTTGTTCTCGTCGTGGACGTAGCAGACGGTCCGCTGGCGCAGCGTCTTGCCATATCTGGGGTGGCGCACCAGCCGGGCGATCTCGACGCGGCGCGTCTTCGCGGTCTTGTCGCCAGTCACAATGCCCACGGCCACTCGTCTTGGCATGTTGGGTTTCCTCCGCTCAGCTTTGCGGCGCCTGGGGGTTCTGCGCCGCCGCGCGGGCGGCCTTGAACTCGCGCTCGCGCTGGATCGTGTGCACGCGGGCGATCAGCCGGCGATGCTTCTTCAGCTCGCTGGGGGCATCGAGCCGCTCGGTCTCGGCCTGGAGGCGCAGCCGGAAGAGGTTCTCCCGAGCCTCCTTGAGCGTCAGCGCCAACTGCTCGTCGCTCATGTCCCGCAGTTCGGACACCTTGACTTTCGCCATAACCTCACTCGTTCGTTCGCAATTCAGACGGGGCGTCTGCGGAGAAAGCGGACCTTGACCGGCATCTTGTGGGCCAGGCGCGTGAAGCACAGGCGAGCCGCCTCCTCGGAGACGCCGCCGATCTCGAACAACACGTTGCCCGGCTTGACCACGGCAGCCCAATACTCCGGTTCGCCCTTGCCTTTGCCCATGCGCGTTTCCAACGGGATCGACGTGATCGGCTTGTGGGGGAACACGCGAATATACAGGCGGCCTTCGGTGCGCAGGTACTGCTGGGCGGCGATGCGGCCGGCCTCGATGGTCTGCGCGCTGATCCAGCCGCCCTGGGTCGCCTGGAGACCATAGTCGCCGAAGACGACCCGGTTGCCGCGCGTCGCCTTACCTTTTATACGCCCTCTTTGGCTTTTTCGGTGCTTGACCCGTTTGGGCATCAGCGCCATCGGTTTGCTCCTCGTACGTGCCTTGGTTGATCCAGACCTGGACGCCGATATGGCCCTGGGCGATCCACGCCTCGGCGAAGCCGTAGTCGATCCTGGCCCGCAGCGTGCTCAGCGGCATCGATCCGGCGATGGCTTTCTCGCGGCGCGACATCTCGGCGCCGCCGAGGCGGCCGGCCAACTGGATCTTGATTCCCTTGGCGCCCGCCTCCATGGTCTGGTCGAGGGCCCGCTTCATGGTACGGCGGAAGCTGGCCCGCTTGCTCAGTTGCTCGGCGATGTCCTCGGCGACGAGTTGGGCCACGACTTCGGGCCGGTTGATCTCTTCGATCTTGATATTCACGCGGCGGCCGATGAGGTTCTGCAAGTCGTTTTGGAGCTCCTCGACCCGCTCGCCCTTGCGCCCGATCAGGACGCCGGGGCGGGCGGAGTGCAGGACGACCTTGACCTCGTCGCGGGTGCGCTCGATCTCGATCTTGGCGATCATCGGGTACATCGGCTTGCCCGACGAATCCGTCCGCTTCTTGATGAAGTTGCGGATTTTCTGGTCCTCGACGAGCAGCTCGGCGAATTCCTGCTTCGAGGCGTACCACCGGCTCTTCCAGCCGGTCATCACGCCGGTGCGAAACCCGATCGGATTGACTTTCTGGCCCATACGTCTATTCCAGCTCCACGCGGATGTGCGACATCCTTCGCTTGATGATCGAGGCCATTCCCCGCGCCTTGGGTTGAAGCCGCTTGAACATCGGGCCGCCATCGACGCGGACATCGACGATCATGAGGGCGTTCAAATTCGGCGCCCGGCGGTCCTCCGCGTTGGCCAAGGCGCTGCGGATGACCTTTTCGAGCATCCGGGCGCCGCGGTGCGGCTGGTAGCGGAGGACGTTCAGCGCGTCATCGGCGAACTGTCCGCGGACCAAATCGGCCAGGGGGCGGACTTTTCGGGCGCTGATCCGCGCGAACCGATGTACGGCTTGGTATCCCATGGTCAGGTTCCCTCGTAGTGCGCCTATTTCTTCCCCTTGCCGCCGTGGCCGCGGAAGGTGCGGGTGGGCGCGAACTCGCCCAGCCGATGCCCTACCATCTCCTCGGTCACGAACACTTTCAGGTGCTGCTTGCCGTTATGGACCAGGAACGTATGGCCGACGAACTCGGGCACGATGGTGCACGCCCGGGCCCAGGTCTTGATGGGCTCCTTCCGGCCCGCCTCGTTGAGCTTCTCCACCTTGAGGAAGAGCTTGTGATCGACGAAGGGGCCTTTTTTCAGTGATCTGCTCATGCTCGGTCGTCCGCCCGTTGCGTCATGGTTCCCATTGGCCTGCGAACCGGTCGGTCTTGGCCGGTCAAATCTTCAGCACGCCATAGCGGCGTGAGCGCCGCCGGCGCACAATGGCTTGGTTCGATGGCTTGTGGCGTTTGCGGGTGCGGCCGCCCTTGGCCGACTTGCCGGTGGGGCTGACGGGATGCCGACCGCCCTTGGTTCGTCCCTCGCCGCCCCCGTGGGGATGGTCGATGGGGTTCATGGCCGTGCCCCGGACAAAGGGGCGCCAACCCAGCCAGCGGTTGCGACCCGCCTTGCCGATCACGATGCCCATGTGGTCCGCGTTTCCCACGGCCCCGATCACGGCTCGGCAGGTCGCCGGGACGCGGCGGATCTCGCCGCTGGGCAGGTTGATCTGGGCCCAGTCGGCGTCGCGCGCGGCCAGCACGGCGCTGGCCCCGGCGGAGCGGCACAGGGCCGCCCCCCGGCCCGGCTGCATCTCGATGGCGTGGATCGTCAAGCCCAGCGGGATGGCCGACAGCGGCAGGCAGTTGCCGACGGCCGGCGGCGCGTCCGGGCCGCTCATCACCTTGTCGCCGGCCTTGAGTCCCTCGGGCGCGAGGATGTAGCGCTTCTCGCCGTCGGCATAGAACAACAGGGCGAGGCGGGCGCTGCGGTTCGGATCGTACTGGATCGAGTTGACCACGGCCGGAATGCCGTCCTTGTTGCGACGGAAGTCGATCAGGCGAAACGCGCGCTTGTGCCCGCCCCCGCGGTGCCGGGCCGTAATCACCCCCTGGTTGTTGCGCCCGCCCCGCTTGCGCTTGGGGCGCAAAAGGGACTTCTCCGGCGTGGCGCCGGGCGTCAGCTCGGCGAAGTCGCTCACGCTGGCTCCCCGTCGCCCAGGGCTGGTCGGCTTGTAGTGGCGAATACCCATGGCTGGCAGGCTTCCCTCAGAAGAAGTTGATCCGATCGTTCTCGTGCAGCGTGACGACGGCCTTTTTCCACGCCTTGGTGGCGCTTTGGCGGAACTTCGTTCGCCGCGGCTTGCCCTGACGGTTCTGGGTGCGGACGCGCACCACCTTCACGTCGAACAGCTCCTCCACGGCCCGCCGCACATCGTCCTTGTTGGCCAGAACGTTCACCTCGAAGGCGTACTGATTGAGCCGCTCGGCCTTGTGAAACCCTTTCTCCGTGACCAACGGCCGGAGGATGATCTGGTAGGGCTCCAACCCGGATCCGGGGCTATTCGCGTATGCCTGGGCCATGACCTTCGCTCCTGACTATGCCAATTGCCTAGCGGCCTGCCGCGGCCTTGGCGCGGAAGGCGTCCAGCGCCGCCTTGGTCATCAACACCGACCGAGGGCTCAGCACCTCCAACGCGTTGATCTCGTTCACCGGAAGGACGGACACCCCGGCCAGGTTGCGGACGCTCTTGTACAAGGAAGCGCTGTACCCCTCGACCGCCACCAGGAGGCGCTGGCCGTCGATCTTCAGCGCTTTGAGGATCGCGGCCATGTCCTTGGTCTTGGGCTCGGCGAAGGACAATTCGTCGATCAGCGTGACCTCGTGGTCGGCGATCTTCGCGGCCAGCGCCATGCGGGTGGCCAGTTGCACGGCGCGCCTCGGCAGCCGATAGCCCCAGTCGCGCGGCCGCTTGGCAAAGGCATGTCCCCCACCTCGACGGATCGGGCTGCGGCGATGCCCTGCCCGGGCATTGCCCGTGCCCTTCTGCCGATACATCTTCCGCGTGCTGCCGGCCACGTCCCCGCGGCCCTTCGACTGAGCCGTGCCTTGCCGCTGATTCGACTGATACATGACGACCACGTCGTGCAGCAACTGCTTGCTGATGCGCGGCGCCAATTCGGCCGGGTCGATCTCGTAGGTGCCGACTTCCTGGCCGGTTCGGTTGTAGACGGGCAAGCTGACCATCGGTGTTTCCCTTTCCAGTGCGGGCCGGCGCTAGGTCGCGTTGGCGGGTGCGGGGCCGGGAAGCTTGTTCGTCGGGCGGATCATCACATAGCCGCCGTTGGGCCCCGGAACCGCCCCATTGACCAACAGAAGATGGTTCTCCTTGTCGATCCGCACCAGCTTGAGATTGCGGACCGTCACGCGCGCGTGGCCCATGTGGCCCGCCATGCGCTTCCCCTTGAACACATGATGGGGAAACGTGTTCATGCCGATCGACCCGACATGCCGGTGGACCTTCTTCACCCCGTGCGAGGCGCGCTGGCCGCGGAAGTTGTGCCGTTTCATCGCGCCGGCGAACCCGCAGCCCTTCGAGGTGCCGATCACATCGACCGCGGCCACGCCCTCGAAGAGCCCCACGTCGAGCACCTGCCCCACCTGAAAACCCTCGATCGGCACCCGGAACTCGCGAATCAGGCGTTGGGGCTCGCAATCGGCTTTGGGCACGGCAGCCACACCGCGGCTTGGCGCCGCTGGCGCTTGCCGTCGAGCCTGGCGACGTGTCCGCGCTGGCTGCGCGAGGCAAGACGGCGTGGCTTATCCAGATACCCCAGTTGAACCGCTTCGTACCCATCCCGCTCGGTAGATCGAAGCTGGAGGACGCGGCAGGGGCCCGCTTGGATGATCGTGACCGGGATCACGTCGCCCGCGGCATCATAGATTTGCGTCATGGCGACCTTGCGCCCTAGCAATCCAATGGCCATCGCTCTTGCCTTTGAACACGTCGCCCGTGGGAATTGCCAGCCTCGCGGGGGCCACCCAAGCACACCCCCGAGGTTATCCGCTGGGTTTACCCACGCAGCTTCCGGTCCATAGAGGGTCTCGGGGAACTGCTTCGGTGAATGCCCAGAATCGATATTCTAACGCTTCTGCCGGCGGCTGGAAGCCTTGATCTTGATGTCCACGCCTGCCGGCAGGCTCAGTTTGTTCAACGCCTCGATCGTCTTGGCCGTCGCTTGCATGATGTCGATCACCCGCTTGTGCGTGCGGATCTCGAACTGCTGCCGAGCCTTCTTGTCGATGTGCGGGCTGGAAAGCACGGTGTAGCGTTCGATGCGGGTCGGCAGCGGAATCGGGCCATGCACCACCGACCCGGTCCGCTTGGCGGTATCGACGATCTCGGCCGCGCTTTGGTCGAGAACCGCGTGGTCATAGGCCTCCATGCGGATGCGAATCACTTCGTTCGTTTGACCAGACACAGACGTTTCTCCCGCCTTGCGCGACCACCGACTTGCCAATACGAGCGATATTCCCAACTGGGGAAACCAAAGATGCTACCGCTTGGCCCGCGGTGTGTCAACGCCCCCGGCGAAAAACATCGAACGCTTCTGGCCCTACCCCACAACCCTTGCCCCGATCTTCCTAATGCTCCTCCTTGACCTCGGCCAAATCCGCGATCCGGCGTGCCAAAGCGAGGAACAGCCGAAGCAGATCGACCATCACATAGGAGAATAGGAAGACAACATAGAGCAACGTGGGCAGTGCGGCTGACAGGAAGAGGGTCCATATCCCCGACGCGGCGGCGGCCTGCGCGGGGAGGAACCTGGTCAACTCGCCGAGCAGCGGGGAGGAAGCACCGCCTAGGCCCGATGATAACCCATCCAGTGGACTTAGATGATCCAGGTCACCCAGCCCACCTAAGCCACTGCCTAACCCCACTCCCAAGGGTGACACAGAACCGCCTATCAAGGCATCCAGCCCTGACACACTGGCCGAGGAGGCCGCGGTTGCCGGGAAAAGCACCAAGGCAATCGCCCAGAGCATTTTCACACCGCCCCAGACGACCCCCACACCGAAGGCCACGGGGCCGATGCGAAGTGCCATCTTGGCCAACGCGGTGACCACCCCGATGGCTTCGTCCGAAACGGTGGTCTCGGCCGAGATGGTCATTCGGAGGGTCTCGGGGTTGATGGCCACGATGGCCGCATAGTGGCAGACAATGAATGTCGCCAAGGCGGGCAGAAGCCAGGAGAACGTCCTGGACTGAAGGGCCAAAAGCGTTAGCCCCACCAGGCACAGAAAGCCCAGCACCGAGCACGACAGGGCCAGGCAGTCCAGGAAGGCGGTCGAGGCCATCTGCCCTGAGGTCGAACGATCCAGCCGAACCAGCGTTCCAGAAAACCGGCTGGCGGCGTATTGCAGCAAGGCTAGCGCCACGGTCAGAACCAACCCCACGACGAAGCTCCAGAAGCGATTGCTCCGCGCTGCCAAGGCGACGTGGAAGACGAGCACCAAGGCCATCGCCGCGTAAAGCCCGTAGTGCCCGACCCAGGTGAACAACCTGGCGGTCGCATCGACGAAGGCGGGCGTGAAACGGGGTCGGGCAGCCTCGAGGAGATAGTCGAACAGATGGCGCGCGCTGCCCTCGCGCGAGCGTTCGAAGGCGGCCGGGGACCGTTCGAACGCCACATGGAGCCGGTTTGCCGGGGCCGTGGTCGCGGGGATCGCGTCGGCCGACGACGTGCTCGGGACCGTCTGAGGTCGGCTGGCAGGCACCGGCTCCGGCGGAGGCGCGGGGACGGGGGCAGCGACCGACCGGGGAGGACTGTCAAACAGACCTTTGACCTTGCGTGCCGCGATCCAGTCCTCCATACCAGCCCGCCATACCAAGTCGTCTGGCGAAAGTTCTCCACGGTCGGCCAAGAGTTTCAGCTCTGCCGCGGTCACGGGCCCGCGCTGTTGGTTCCCCTGCGCGTAATACCACTCGATTGGCGCCATCGCATGTTCCTCGCTGCACGGGCAGTACGCCGAACCGGCAACGTTGTATCGTGACTCCGCGGGAAGTCGGCTGCAAGACAGGGCCACGCGCTGGCGTGTTCGCTCGGAGGGTGGCCACGTCTTGTCGGGTTGCGCCCCGCAGGGGCCCTCGACCAGCCGAGCAATATCGCGCCCCCCCATAGGGTCCAGTGATGAATAGCATCATGCGAGGGGGTTTATCACACTCCTGATGGTTAGGTTACAAGAGTCCGAGGGCTCCGCAATCGGGCGTGCGAATCGCAACCTACCTTTTGATATGGGCGCAGGACGTTTGGTTTCCCTACCCATTCTCAGCGAGGCAGTGAGTGTATGTCGGCCATTTCCCTTCCGACGTCAACCGCCGGCGCGCCGTTGGAGAGGCTTGTGCGGAGGATCGGCGAGGTTTCGACACTTCCGCACGTGGCCTTGAAGGTCATGGAGGTCGCCAACGATCCGAACTCGGGGGCCGCGGATATGAAACGGATTCTCGAGGCCGATGCCGCCCTGTCGGCCCGAGTCCTTCGTTGCGTGAACTCGTCGGCCTACGGGGTGCGCATGAAGATCACGAATCTTCAGCAGGCCGTGGCCTATCTCGGGTTGAAGCAGATTCGCAATCTGGCCATGACGGCGGGCGTGGCCGACATGTTCCGAAGCGACGAGGCGATCGGCCCGTACCGCCGCTCGGACCTCTGGCGGCACCTGGTTTCGGTGGGGCTGTGCGCGCGCATGGTCGCCATGCGTCTGAAGTTCCTGAACTTCGAGGATGCGTTTCTGGCGGGCCTGCTGCACGACCTGGGCATCATTCTCGAAGACCAGTACGCGCACCGGCCCTTCTGCCAGATGGTGCAATCCCTGGCCGCCGGCTCCTCCCTGGTCGAGGTCGAGCGGGATTTTCTGGGGTTCGATCACGCGGTGCTGGGCGAGTGCGTCGCGCAAGACTGGGGGTTTCCAGAGCCGGTCCGGGCGGCCATCGGCTATCATCACGCCGCGGAGAACTACCGGGGCCCGTCGGCCGACGTGGTCCGGTGCGTCGAAATCGGCAATCTGCTTTGTACGTTCAAAGGCATCCCCTCGGTGGGGCTGAAGCTGATGACCGGCAGCACCCAGGTGCTGACGGCCCTCTCGCTGTCGAAGGAGGACTTGGCCGTGCTGGCCGGAGATTTGGATCGCGAATTGGCCCTCAACGCCGATCTGTTCAACATGTGAGCCCGCGCTTATGGACCTTGGCACGTTGGATCTCCGCGACTTGTTTCCTTCCGACGAGCCCGTGCGCGACGACAGCGGCGCGCTGGCGGCCGTGGCGGGTTGGTTTCCGCCGCCTGGACCACGGCTGCTCGTGCTGGCCTCGCCGGATGGCGAGCTGGCCGGGGTCGACGACTTCGGGGCGGGCGGGGACCTCTCGGTCGCCCGGCGCCTGGCAGGCGACCTGGCTCGGCGGCTGGCCGATCAACCCGCGTGCGCGTGGGACGAGGTCGCGGCCGCCGGCCCCCAGTGCGCCTTCGGTTTTCGCGTGCCGGCAAGGGAAGGCTGGATTGTCTTGGGCGGGCTGCTGGCGCCCGGCACCGGTGCCGAGGCACTCTCGGAAATCCCGCAACCCACGATGACCCTTGCGGCCGCGATGGCCTGGGACAACCTGCAACTGCACCAGGCGCGGCGCCGTCTGGAAACCCAGGTCCGGCATCTTCGTGCCGAGCATGAGACGTTGCGATCGTTTCATTCGGAGATGCTCGTCGAGGCCGTCGAGGAGCGCGAACGCCGCCTGCGCGTCGAAGCGGCGCACGCGGCGCACGTTCAGGCGATCATGGACACGGCGCCCGACGGACTGGTCGTCATCGACGAGGGGGACCGTGTCGTCTCGTTCAACCGGGCGGCGGAGCGGTTGTTTGGCATCCGGCCGGAGGAGGCCCAGGGCGCGGACGCCTGCGAGCTGATCGCCCCACCGCAATACCGGATGCGCTACCGCCGGTTGCTGCGACGGCTGCGCCGCCGCAAGGACCAATCGGCGCTGGGGGGGATGATTCGCGTGACGGGCTTCCGCCGCAACGGCGACGAGTTTCCGGCCGAGTTGTCTCTGTCGACCCTGGTCTTGGACGATCGCTGGCACGCCATTCTGGCCATCCGCGATGTCACCGAACGCGACCGCATCGAGCGCGAGCTGGCCGGCTATCGCCAGCGGCTGGAGCGGCTCGTCGCCCGCCGGACGATCGAACTGACCAAGGCCAACAACGCCTTGCACCACGAGGTGACCGAGCGGCGGCATGCGTACGAGTTGCTCCGCCTCCAGCGCGATCTGGCCAGCGCGCTGAGCGCGACCTCGAACGTCGGTGAAGCGCTTGGCGTCAGTCTCGATTCGGCGCTGAAGGTGTCGGGGATGAAATGCGGGGCGATCCACGTGGTCGAGGAGGGCGGGGCGTGGGTCCTGGCGGCCGCGCGGAACCTTTCGTCGGGATGCCAGGCCGCGCTGGCCCGGCTCGAGGCCGATTCGCCCGAGGCGCACCTCATCCGCTCCAGCGTGCCTCAATACACCACGGCGCCGGAGTATCGCGTGCCCGTGGGCGAGGCTTACGTGCGCGAGGGGCTGCGCGCGGTCGCCGTGGTGCCGATCCATCACGAGGGGCGCGCCTTGGCGTGCGTGACCGTGGGCTCGCACACGCTGGAGCGCGTGCCCGAACAGGCCCGCACCTCCCTCGAGGCCGTGGCTGCCCAGGTCGGCAGCGTCATCGCCCGGATCACTGCCCAGGAAGCTCAGAAACGGAACGAACTCAAGTACCGTCTGCTGGCGGAGAACCTCAAGGATGTCGTGTTCTCGATGGACCTCGAGGGTCGCGTCACCTATTGCAGTCCGGCGGTGAGGGAATTCGGGGGGTACGATCCGGCCGCGGCGATCGGCAGGAACGTCCACGAGTTCATCCCCTTCGAGGACGACTGGCGCCGCGCCTGGGCGATCGTCGCCCAAATGGTCCGCGACCAGGCCCCCGCCTCGACCGAGATCCCGTACCGCCGCAGGGACGGCTCCGTGATACCGGTCGAGATCACGGGGAAGCCGCTGATCGAGGATGGCCGGGTGGTGTCGATCCAGTGCGTGATGCGCGACATCTCCGAGCGACGGCGCAACGAAGAGGAGCTGCGCCAGGCCAAGCTGGCCGCCGAGGCGGCCAACCGCGCCAAGAGCGAGTTCCTCACGAATATCAGCCACGAAATCCGCACGCCGATGACGGCCATCCTCGGGTTCGCCGAGATCCTCATGGGAACTCTGCCCGAGGGCGAGTGTCTCCATGCCGCGCGCACGATCCGCCGCAACGGCGAGTACCTCATGGAGATCATCAACGACATCCTCGACTTGTCGAAGATCGAAGCAGGCCGGTTCGAGATCCACCGCGACCGTTGCTCGCCGCACCAGATCCTCGACGATGTGGTATCGCTGATGCGCGTTCGCGCCGGCGCGAAGGGGCTGCCGCTGACTTTGGAGTTCGAGGGGCCCTTGCCGGCGACCATCGCCACCGACCCGGTGCGCCTGCGCCAAATCCTCATCAATCTGCTCGGCAACGCGATCAAGTTCACCGAGGCCGGCGAGGTCCGGCTGCGCGCCCGGCTGATCAACCATGCCGGCGAACCCAAGCTCGAGTGCGAGGTCATCGACACGGGCATCGGCATGTCCGAAGCGCAGGTCAAACGGCTGTTCCGTCCCTTCACGCAGGGCGACGCGACCACCAGCCGGCGCTTCGGCGGTACCGGCCTGGGGCTGACCATCAGCAAGCGGCTTGCGGCGATGCTCGATGGCGACATCGCGGTGCAAAGCGTACCGGGTAAGGGAAGCACGTTCCGCCTGACCGTGGCGACCGGCTCCCTGGACGGCGTTCCGATCGTCGAGGCCGGCGAAGCCATTCGCGACTCGTCGGAAGGGGCTGCGCCGATGCCCAGCTTTGAACGCCTCGCCGGCTGCCGGATTCTCCTGGCCGAGGATGGCCCCGACAACCAGCGATTGATTGCGTACCTCTTGCGCAAAGCGGGAGCCGAGGTCGTCGTGGTGGCCAACGGCCAAGAGGCGGTCGAACGCGCCCTGGCCAAGGCGCCATGCGACGAGGGCCAGCCGAGCGACGTGCGGTCCTTCGACCTGATCCTCATGGATCTTCAGATGCCGGTCATGGCCGGCTACGAAGCGACGCGCGTCCTTCGGCACCAAGGGGTCGATATCCCCATTGTTGCCCTGTCGGCCCACGCGATGGTCGAAATGGCCCAACAATGTCTGGCCATGGGCTTCGACGATTACGCCTCGAAACCGATCGACCGGGGTCAACTCTTGACCCTGGCGGCCGAGCACGTGGCACGGTATCGAAGGGTTCGGGCCTTGGGCGAGGCGGCACCTGAGGCGTCGCAAACGGACTGATCGGGGTGCCGGCGATCTCGGGCCGCGGCCTGGCCCATCGCCGCGCACGCCAACGCGAGAACCGGAAAAATCCCGGCCGCCGGTCATTTCGGCACGGCTGGGCGCGTCCGTCACCAGACGGCCGCGGGACGCGTGGACATGCGGGATGTATCGGTTGTGCCGGCCCCATGGTGCCGCGGTTTTTTTGACGCCGCCGGAAACGTGTTCTATATTGATGTTGGCCGGATCGTACCGCTCGCTTTCTGTCCTGGCTTGCGGCGCGATGGCGTACTCCCCCCGGATGGTTGCTTGCATGAGACGGAACCTCGTTGCGGTCGGCCGCCGCTTGCTCTTCGCGACGCTGGCGTACTGGACCCTGGTCGCGGCCGTGTTGGCCCAATCGGCCGTGACCATCGCCTTGCCCAAGGCGCCGGACCTCGGCGAGTTGCTGCGCCGCGGGCAGCAGATGGAATCGGAAAGGCGTTGGGGCGAGGCGCTGAGCCACTACGAGGACGCCTTGCGCCAGTTCCCCGGCGAAGAGAACCTCAAGCGGCGGTTCGACGTCGCGAGGCTCCACTACGATCTGGCACGGCGCTATCACGACCGCAGCTACCGCGATCTGCTCCAGCGCACGACGCCGTCGGAGGCCTTGAGCTTGTACCAGGAGGTGCTGCTGAAGATCCAGGCCCATTACGTCGATGTGCCGCGATGGAAGGACGCGGTGGACGCGGGTACCACCGGCTTCGAGGTCGCGCTGGGCGAAACCGCGTTCCTCCAGGCGAATGCCCCCGCCTGGATGGGCCGGCCGCTGGACGGTTTTTGCCGCGAGTTGCGCTCGATGCTTTCGGGTCGCGTGATTCAGTCCCGAACCGATGCCCGCGACGCGGTCGCCCAGGCCGCCGCGCTGGCCCAGCGGCGGCTGGGGCTTTCGCCGGCGGCGGTGGTGCTCGAGTACGTCGCGGCGGCAGCCAGTTCGCTCGACGCCTACTCGGCATACCTGACCCCCGACCAACTGGCCGAGGTGTACTCGCAGATCCGCGGCAATTTCGTCGGTCTAGGGATTGAACTCAAGGCCGTGGACGGTTCGTTGACGATCGTCCGCGTGATCCCCAACAGCCCCGCGCAAGAGGCCGGCCTGCGCGAGGGCGACCGCATCGTCAGCGTCGACGGCCAGTCGACCGCGACCGCCACGACCGACGGCGCGGCGACCCTGCTGCAAGGACCCGAGGGTTCCTCGGTGGTCCTCGGCGTCAAGACGCCCGACGGCCAGGTGCGCCAGACCCTCGCGCGCCGCCGCCGCGTCGAGGTGCCCAGCGTCGACGAGGTGAAGATGCTTCCCGGCGCTATAGGGGTCGGCTACCTCAAACTGACCTGCTTCCAGGAGACGACCGCGCGCGACTTGGACGCAGCCTTGTGGGAGCTGTATCGCTCGGGCATGAGGAGCCTGGTGATCGACGTGCGGGGGAACCCGGGCGGGCTGCTCCGTTCGGGCGTGGAGGCCGCCGACTTGTTTATCGAGCGCGGCGTGATCGTCAGCACGCATGGGCGCAACGCCCACGAGGACGCCGCCTACGCGGCCCACGAGGCCGGCACCTGGCGCGTGCCCTTGGTCGTGCTCATCGACCACGATAGCGCTAGTGCCGCCGAGATCTTCGCCGGCGCGATCCGCGAGCACGGCCGCGGCACCGTGGTGGGCAAACGCAGCTACGGCAAGGGCTCGGTCCAGGGCATCTTTACGCTGAGCCAAGGCGCGGCTGGTCTGCGCCTGACCACGGCCAAGTTCTACTCGCCGAGCGGTCGGCCGTACAGCGGCGTGGGAGTCGAGCCGCACGTCGTGGTCCATCAGGTTTCCCGGCCGCTGGAACCCGGCCACGCGGCCGTCTCGTCCGCGGAGGACCCCTTCGTCCTCGCCGCGGTCCAAGTGCTGCAACAGTCGATGGCCTCGCGCTGACCGGCCGTCGTGGACCATGCGCCAGCCGACCGGCGGTCTGACGCGTGCGCTACGTTCCCGCCCCGGAGGTGCCGTCGCGCGGCTTCCCGGGTAGAATGGCGTGGTGGCCGTACCATGGAACCTTCCCAGCCCCAGGTGGAGCCATGTCGCAGGAAGACGAACTCCGGCAACAGCTTTACGAGCAGTTCAAGAACCGCGCGATGATCTACTATCTGATCTTCGACGAACTTCGCAACGAACTGGGGGCGGAGAAGGCCGAAGCGCTGATAGCGCGGGCGATCTACCGGCGCGGCCAGCAGAAAGCCCCGAAATACGCGGCCTTCGCTCCGGCCGATCTGGAGGGAGTCCAGCGGGCCTTTCTCGGCGGTCTGGCCGACCGGGGCCGGGCGTTCGAGCCTGAGCTGCTCCGCAGCGGTCCCGACGCGTTGGACATCAAGTTCCACCGCTGCCCCCTCAAGGAAGCGTGGCTCGAGGCGGGTCTGGCCGAGGACGAAGTCGCCAGGCTTTGCCGCATCGCCGCCCGCGTCGACAATGGCCAGTTCGAATCGGCCGGGTTCACGTTCTGGGCCGACACCTGGCAGCCCGGCGGCGACGGATGCTGCTGCCTGCACCTGCGGCCAGGCCCGGGAGCGTGACAAGTGGTTCGCCTATGCGCGGGCAGACGTTTCCACGTCGCTGGCAGCAACGCGACGCGGCGAAACCTCATGCCATCGAGCCGTCCCCGGGTTGACCGGCGACGGATCGAGCAACGTGCACCGGTATTTCACGTCCTGGGCGTTCGTGGGCGATGGGGCGGAAAACGCCATCTTCGTGTCGAACCGCACGGGGGCGTACCAGTGGTACTTGCTCGAGGTTCCGGCCGCGCGACTCGTCCAGTTGACGGCGGGCGAGAAGATCTCGCCGAACATGGCCTGCGTGGCGCGCGGCGGCCGACGGTTCTATTTCGACGGCCCGGCGCTCCGCGCGGTCCGAACCGACACGCTCGAAGACCGCGAGTGGTATCGCGTGCCGGCCGGTTGCAAGCCGGCGCTGCCCACCTGCACGGCTGAGGGCAAGCCCGGCCGCTACCGCAACCACGGCCCGCATGCTCTACGGCCGCTCGAAGGGAAAGAAGCGGGCGTTCTTGCGGAGCTGAAGCTGGTCTCGCAACCGCCCAAAGGTGCGCAGATACACCGATGCCGAGGCCTCGAACACCCCTTGGCCGGAAACGCCGAGTCGGGCGTGGACCACGCCGTCGGGGCTGAACCCCGGGTCGAGTTCGGGATGCACCGCGCGGAAGGGCACGCGGTACGTCGCGCCGAACGGCTTGACCTCGTCGGCACGGACCCGTTCGCCCCAATGGCCCAGCTCGGAAAACGCGCCGGAAGCATTTCGGCCCGCGATCCGTTGCCCCACGAGGCGCACGTCCAGGTCCCCGTCCACGCGAACCGTCCTGCCGCGGTCGTCGATGGGCCGGATCCGAAGCTCCAGACCGTCGGGCAGCGCGTCGGCGTCCCAGTTGGCCATGCGCGCCTCGAGTTCCAGCGAGGCCACCCGGTTGGGCCGAGCGGGTTCGGCACGCGGCGAGGACGCTCGAGGCAATCGCGCCTCGGGCGACGCAAAGAAGCCCTCGGGCAGCGGGGTCTTGATCTGTTCGGCGATCGGCCGGAACTCGGCGGCCGGGCACTGCGTGCCGCCGTGGTCGACCGCGACGATGTTGTTCCACGCGATCGCGCGGCTGAAGGCAATCCCCGGGGCCGTCGTGCGCAGCCACAGATGCTCGTCGTCGGTCGCCGCGTCCACTTCGCCGGTCACCGTGCGGCCGTCCTCGAGGTGGACCGCCACCTGCGCGCGGGTCGGGACCGGATCGGCTCCAAGCGCCAGCGCGGTGCCGAACGCCCACACCACGGCGAACCACGGACGTAATCCACAGGCTGAGGACTGGCTCGTTGTTCGGCCCTTTGTGGGCCGAGAAACCGGCCTATCTCCTTGACGCGCGAAGGGGATCGTCCCCTTGTCGCGCGCTTCGGCGCGAGAATTGCGGCAGTCGCCGGCATCAGGAAACGACGGACGAACCAGACTGTTCTGCAAACGCACGAGCGAGACTCCGGCACAGGGCGACGATGGGGCAGCAGGGTGTGGCCCGTGCAACGCGCGTGCCGGCGCAACCCTGGCCGTGTTCGGGCCGCCAGAAGTGCCGGATGCTGCGAGGATTGCGTCGCCCGAGTGCCGGTCCTAGGAGCGGGCGCGTTGCCTTTTGGCCACACGGGCCGTTGCCACGAGGCGGCGCGCCACGGCCCGCGCGACCCATCGACCCCCCCGCGGCTCCCCCGCGGCGATCGGGCGAATTTCAGGGCGTTGGGTCCGGGCCTTGGCGATCCCGTAACCGTCCCTGGGCATCGGCCTGCCAGATCCGGCCCGAATCCACGTCCATCGCCGTGAGCCACTGGCCGCCGTAACAGCACGTGTCGATGCACTTCAGATAGCCCAGGTCGAGTACCTCGCCGCTCTTCTGGGCTGTGTGGCCCACGATGGCGATCTTGCCCGAGTAGTGCGGCCCGGGGCGGCGGTGGTGGAGCGATTCCCACCGCAGTTCGTACTCGGTCTGCTCTTCCAGCGGCAGATGGCGGAGGTAGTTCGCGTGGACGAAGAAATGCCGGGCGGTCTCGTAGTACCAAACGCAGTTCTCAAGGAACTCGATGTGCCGGTTGGGGATTTGGTTCGGGTGGGTGCAGCCGTAGGCGTCGAGCGTTTCGCGCCCTCCGTAGCCCAGCCAGTCGCTGAAACCAGGCGAGCCGCCCCGCACTTGAAGGAGCATCTCGTCGTGGTTGCCCAGAATCGGCACCAGGTGGCATTGGTTGCGCAGGCCGACGAGCATCTCGAGGGTGCCCGGGCTATCGGGGCCGCGATCCACGTAGTCGCCCAGCGTGACCACCGTGTCTTCCGGGCCAAGCTGCATGGCCTCGACGAGTGCCCCGAGCGCAACCGAGTAACCGTGGATGTCGCCGAGGGCGATGAGTCGGCCGGACATGGCTACTCCGAGCGGATCGCGATCTCCGCCCAGTACGCCGCTTCCCATCGCCACCCGTCGGGCTGGTTGACCAGTTCGAGTTGCACGCTCTTGCCCGCGTACGGCGACAGATCGACCGTCACGGTGGCCCAGCCGCCGGGGGCCGTCTCGGGCCCAATCGGCCGTCGGAGCAACTCCTTGCCGTTGGCCCGGACCACGAGGGTCCAGTCACCCTCGGGATGATGGCTAACGACCATGCAAAGCGTGGTCTTCTTGCCCGACGGTACCTCGACGTGCTTCGAGAGGGTGCAACCCGTCTGGCGGTTGAGCGGGTGAGTCAAAAAGACGTTCTTCTTGCCGCGGAACTCGGCCTTGAGCCCCGGGTCCATATCGGGCCCGCAGTGGGCCATGGTCCAGCCGGGGGCCACCTTCGCCAGATCGGCCTCGCGCTGTTGGCGTTCCGACAGGGCCGTGATCTTGCGGGATTCGGATGGGTCGAACCGGCTGTTGGCCGACGGGGCCGGGGCCCAGCACTGTTCCAATGGGCCCGGCCGGGGCGCGATCACGGGGATGACGAACACCTCGCCGGCGTCGGTCGGCTCGATCTTGCCGCCGGACCGCACCACGGCCTGGCGGGCGATCTTCTCGCAGGCCGAAAGCAGCTTGGGGAAGTGGTAGGCCGTATGGCTGAAGACGGCCTTGTCGTCGAGCGCCGCCTTGAACCGGTCGGGGAGTCGCTTCATCCCCACGGTGGTGAAGAGCACGCCCGCGGCGTTCGAAGGATTGCAGTCCGAGTCCTGGCCGCAGCGGATCGAGATGATGATGGTCTTCTCCAGATCGCGCTGGCCATAGAGCAGGCCCATCGCGATGTAGGCGCCGTTGATCTTCGCGTCGATGTTGAAAGCCCCCTTGTTGCACGAGAAGCGCCGGTAGGCCGGTTGGCGATGGTACTTGGCGTCGATGCGCTGCCAGGTCTTTTCCCAAGCCGTGGGCTCGTCGCGGTACCAGGCCAGCACGTCGCGGATGCACTCGGCATACTGGCTCTGGGCGGGAATGCAGGCCAGGCCGGCCTCGACGATCTTGATTGGGTCGTCCTCGAAGAACGCCGCCGCGTACATCCCGCCGACGAACTGGCCGCCGTACACGCCGTCGCCGTAGTTCATCAGCCGGCCGAATTTCTCGCCCAACTCGATGGCGAGATTGGGCATGCCCGGCGCGACCAGACCCGAGAAATCGGCCTCGATCTGGTAGTCGATGTCGTCGGCGTGGGCGTTGAACTTGGGGTGGCCCGAGTCGGGCGGGGCAATGCCGCGGCGCAGGTTGTCGCGCCCGGCATGGTTGGCGTGCCAGAGCGGGTAGCCGCTATTGGCAAAGTCGATGCCCGCCTGCCGGATCGGCACGTCAAGCCCATATTGCGCGAGCGTACGCACAAACGTCAGCTCGACGTAGAGGTCGTCCTGGTGAAACTGGTTGACCATGCCCGGCTGCCACTTGGGCACTTTGGCCTCGGGCATGATCTGCCCCTGGCTATGGAACTCGGTGGGTCCGCCCCAGCCCACGCCCACCATCTGCCCGATCCAGCCGGCGGCCATCTTGTCGCGGTACACAGCCACGGGCAGACGCCGGAACTCGGCGGCGGACCCGGAAACGTCCGCCGCGGCAACCAGCACAACGACGCCAACACACACCACGCGCTTCATGATCGCACCCTCGGGCCTGCCGCGAAAGGGACCCCCGCTGCTTCCCCGGCTTCGCCGCGAGAATCGGGATAGTCCCCGGGAACGGTTACCCCATGCCGAACCCCAGACCCGGCATAATACTGCGCGGGCCGAGGTCGGGCAACCTGGCGCCCAGACCCGGCGGTCCTCCCAACCGTGGTGTCCTCACCACCGGACAGAGCACACCCAGACCACCGGCCTGCGACGCCTCGCAGCCGCCGCGCCAACCGTCATTTCTTGGCCAGTTCAGCCTCGATGACCTGGATCACCTCGGGGTCGTCGGGGTGGGTCTTGGGGTCGAAGCGGGCCACCACCTCGCCGCGACGGCCGATGATGAACTTCTCGAAGTTCCAACGGATCTTGCCGGGCCCCTGCGGTTTGGTCTCGACCGACGTGAGGTACTTGTACAATCCGCAAGCCCCAGGCCCGTTGACCTCGACTTTGGCAAACAGATCGAACGTGACGCCATAGTTGACGCGGCAGAACTCCTGGATCTCCTTGGCCGTGCCCGGCTCTTGCTTGCCGAATTGATTGCACGGAAAGCCCAGGATGGCCAGACCGTCTTTGGCGTACTTCTCGTGCAGGGCTTGAAGCTGCTGGTACTGAGGGGTCAGGCCACACTTGCTGGCCACGTTGACCACCAAGAGCACCTTGCCCTGATACGTCGCCAGGTCGACCTCCTTGCCGGCCAGCGTCTTCATGCGAAAATCGAGGGCCAACGGCCTCCGACCCGTTCGCGGATCAGCGCCGTGCGAGGCGCTGGTCGCCAAGGCGTACCCACCGACAACCAGGACGAGGACGAACAGACGAAACATCGGTCGCTCCTGAGGCATCGAAGTCTGGCAAGTCTCGACGAGGACGATCCTCGCGAAGGGTCACGACGGGCCCAACGATTCGCCCGCCCTGCAATCGTCGGCATTCTACGGCGGCGGGCAACCTCCTCCCGGGGGAACCTCGTGGAGGGCCCGGGAACCACCCCGTATGTCACGCCGCGCCGGGTAGACCCTCTTGCGGTCACCGTGGGCGCGCGCTGTGACAGAGGCATGCCGAGGAAGGTCCCGCGGCAAGGGGCCCGGTTTTCGACAAGGGATGGGCGACTCGACCGTCGCGAGGAGGATGCCGTGCCACGAACGTGGGCTCTAGTTGTCGGGGTGATCGCGTTGGCCGCTGCGATTCCGGCCGCGAGGGGCGGCGACTGGCCCCAGTACCGCCGCGACGCCAACCGCAGCGCTTCGTCGGACGAGCAACTGCCGGCGGCCTTGCACCTGGCGTGGGTGCGCCACCTGCCGGCCCCACGTCCGGCTTTTCCCGGCGAGGTGCGTTTGCGGTTCGACGCCACGTACGAGCCGGTGGTGTTGGGGCGAACGATGTTCGTCCCCTCGATGGTCACCGACACCGTCACCGCCCTGGATACCGAGACGGGGGCCCCGCGATGGCAATTCTTCGCCGAGGGTCCGGTTCGCTTCGCGCCGGTGGCGTGGGAAGACGCCGTCTACTTCGTGTCCGACGATGGGCATCTCTATTGCGCGGAAGGCTCATCTCACTCTTCCCCGCCCGCGGCGGGCCGGTGCTCCACGACGGGATCGTGTACTTCGGCGCGGGCATCTGGTCGGGCTATGGCGTGGGGATCTACGCCCTGGACGCCCGGTCCGGCCAACTCGTCTGGTCGAACACCGACAGCAACCGCATCGCCAAGGCCAACATGGACCACGGGGTCGCCCACGAAGCGGGGCTCACCCCGCAGGGCTACCTGGCGGTCGTCCACGGCATGTTGGTGGTCCCCTGCGGCGCTCAACTTCCCGCCTTCCTCGATTTGAAGACCGGCAAGCTGGGCACCTACACGATGGGTTGGGGCGGACGCAACCGGTTGCCCAAGGGCACGTGGTTCGTGGCCGGCTCGCTCAACTACCTCAGCCACGGCGGGGATTTGTACGACGTTGCCCGGCCCAACGACGAGCGGTTCCCCAAACCGCCCAAGGGAACCGACTTCAAAGCCATGCTTTATGCCGGTGGGTTTACTCGCCTTCGTGTCGATCCGACGAACCAGAAGGACCTTGGCGAGTTCGACGAGCCGGTCTTCGCCTCGAACGTGATGTATCACAACGACCGGGGCGTGGTGGCCTCTGATCTTGCCGAGGCGAAACGCGAGGAGAGGAGCCCTGCCGAACTGGCCAAGAGCCACCCCGACGACCCGTATCCCGACAAGTGGACGGCCACCTTCCGCACGCTTTGGCGTCTGCCGTCGAAGCTGAAGGTTCACATCCACGCGGGCCCGCACCTCTACCTTGCCGGCCCGGGGGTCATCGAGGCGGTGCGTCTTCCCCCGGCGGGCGAATCGCCGAAGGTGGTCTGGCGCGCGGCCATCGAGGGCACGCCGCACCGCCTGCTGGCCGCGGCCGGCAAGCTGTTCGTGGTCACGCGCGAGGGTTCGCTGTACGCGTTCGGCGCGGAGCCGAAGGCCCCGCCGGTCGTCCACGCCCTTCCCACGGCGCCCGCGGGGTCGGCCGATGCATGGACCACGACGGCCGCCGACCTCCTTCGGACCACCAAGGTGCGGGAAGGCTATGCGCTGGTCATCGGCGCCGGCTCGGGACGGCTGGTGGAAGAGATCGTCCGGCAGTCGAGACTCGATGCGATCGTGTTCGAGCGGGATCCGGTCAAGGTGGCCCGGCTGCGCGAGCGGCTTCACCGCGCGGGCTGGTACGGGGTGCGGGCGAGTGTGTACGAAGGCGATGCCCTCGCAGCGCCTTTGCCCCCGTATCTGGCCAGCCTGGTGGTTTCGGAGGATTGGTCCACCGTGGGGGCTCCGGCCGACCGGTCTCTGATTACAGCGCTCTTTCCCAGGTTGCGCCCCTACGGCGGATCGCTCTGCTTGCCGGCGCCCCCGGCGGACCAGGAACGCCTCGTCGAGGACGTCCCGCGAAGCGGCCTGGTCGGTGCCGCGGCGCGGGTCTTGGGCCGGTGGGTCGTCGTCTCGCGCGAAGGACCGCTTTCCGGCGCGGCTCCCTGGTCGCACGAGGCGGCCGACGCGGCCAACACGGGCGCCTCGTCCGAGCAGTTCCTCAAGGCCCCCTTCGAACTGCTCTGGTTCGACACGCCCCCGCGTTGGATCCGCATTCCGGGCGCGACCCTGGTGCGCGTCGGCGGCGGCCGCATGTTCCTCAAGGCCAACCACCTCTCGGCCGTCGACGTGTACACTGGCAAGCGGCTTTGGGAGGCTGAACTTCCCTTCGGCCACAAGCAGACCGACCAGATGGTCCTCGCCGACGACGCGCTCTACGTGGCCGGCGGCAGGACCTGCGTCGCGATCGACCCGGCCACCGGCCGGAAGACCGCGCAATTCGACCTGCCCGACGATCTGGCCGGACCGTGGCTCAACCTCCGCGCCTGCCAGGGCCGTTTGGCGGGCCAAAGCGGCAAGCACCTCGTGTGCGTGGACCGCCACAGCGGCCGCCTGGCATGGAAACACGAGGGCGCTCGCGCGAACCTGAGCGTCGCGGTCGGGGGCGGCAAGGTGTTCTGCTCCGAACGGACCGTCAAGCGGTGGGGCGCGACCGCCGATCGGGATGCGAAGGCCCGGGCGTTCGACCTCGCCTCGGGCAAGGTCTTGTGGGAAATCGCCGGCGGGTCCGAAGTGCGCTACAGCGCACCGCTCGACGCGGTGGTGCTCTCCTCCGGTGCGTACCGCGCCGCCGACGGAACGCTGCTGGCCGCGCTCCCCGACGAGGGGCCCAAGCCCGGCAGCAAGCTCTCGGCCGAAAGCCTGCCCAAACCGCTGTTCGTGCTGGGCGCCAAGCTGCTTTTCGGAACCGCGGAAAGCTACGTCGAGTACGATTTGCGCACGGGCAAGCCGGCCGGCGACGCCATGCGCTGGACGCGGCGCGGATGCACCATCCCCCGGGCCAGCGCCCACCTCGTCACCACGCGGTGCCTGGGCAACGCGGCGTGCATCGACCTGGCCTCGCGCCAGATCGTCCTCTTTTGGAACGTGCGCGCCGCGTGCAGCAACAACCTGTTCCCCGCCGATGGCGTGCTCAACATGCCGAGCCTCACCGGGGGCTGCACGTGCAACTACCTGCCCGTCTCGCAGGCCTTTGTGCCGGCCGAGGTGATCGCCACGCCTCCTACTCGCGCAGCAGCTTCTCCCGCAGGATCTCGGCAATGATGGGGTTGTACTCGCCCGAGACCGTGCGCGGGGGAATCCAGTGCTCGTAATCGAAATCGGGAAAAGCCAGCGGCTCGTTCAGCCCGCGGTGGATCACGTAGAAATCGCGGACCCGGGCTGCCTCGATGGGGTCGCGGTACTTGCCGAGGTCCACCGGCGGCTCGGCCGGCACCTCGCGGACCATTTGCTCCAGCCCACAGCCGACGTACACCTGGAACCCCCGGAAATCGAGCATGGCGTTGATCTGAGGGCCGCCGCCGTAGTCTCCGACCCAGAGGACCTCGTGGGTCTCGATGACGCGGTTGGGCAGGCTGACACAGAGTCGCACCACCGCCTCAGGCGGGAAACGCCTCAACATGTCGATCAGATCGCGGACGCGCATGACAGGCCGGAAGACGCCCGGTGTGCGAGGTGAGGCCCCTGGTTACGATAGCCCCCTTATCGCGGGTTGTCTACCTGCGCCGTCGGCCCAGGTTGCCGGCGCGCTCATCGCAGGGACCCGGACGCCGCGGAACGCTGCGCCACCGGTTCCGCGATGGGGGTCGGGCCGACGATGCGGATTTCCGTCGGGCGGGTTGTCCAGAGCCGGTTTCGCAGGTCGATTGCCATCTTCAGCTCGGGGTCGAACCGAAGCGCGTGATCGGTCAATCGAAAGGCCGTCGCGAGGTCCCCCGCGGCTTCGGCACGTTCGGCGGCCCGCGCGAACCGCCCGGCAACCGAACGGCGGAAGTCCAGGCTCAGCCGCTCCATCGGCACCGCCCGGGGGTCGGGGCCATCCCAGACCACCTTGACAGCCACGACCGCAAGGATCTCGCGACGATCGACCGTAACGGGCGCCCAAGCGGGCTTGGATGGGAAAAGCACCAGCCGGTCGCGCCGGGCCGGCGCAGCGGCTGCGGGGGACTGCTTCTCGCGGAGCCAACCGCCGAAGACCATGGTCGTGCCGTCGCGCGCCATCGCGACGGCACGCCGCGCCGCCGAGCCGCGCTCCGGCGACGCGGTGGCGCGGACCGGGCCCGGCTGCTCGTCCGCCCAGATTTCCAGGCGGATGGTGCCGTCGCCCGAAACTAGAGGGCGAATTTGCAGCCGCTCGGGCGGCGCGAGCAGTTCGGCCGAGTGCCCGTTGAGGACCGCAACCCGAGGCGCCGCGAGCACATCCGTCGCACCCACCGGCGCCAAGGCCTCGACCAGCCGGCCGAGGCCGCCTTCGAGGTACGCGAACTTCAATCCATTCAAACTGAACCCCCACGGCGCGATCCCCTTCGTTCCATGGGAACGCCACGCTGGGAAGAGAATCTGTTGCTCGTGGAGCCGGGCGAAGTCGATCCCCGCCGGCGACGAATCGCCGAACCTCACACTCAAGACCACCGCGTCGAGCGTCACGAAGGGTTGCGGCACATCCAACAGCGGAACGATCAGATCGAGCTGATCGAGCGTTTCGAGGGCGCTGCGGACCGCGAGCACGGGTGCTGCGTGGTTCGGGCCGCCCGAGGCGCCGCCGCCGACGTGAATCCGAGGCGCGAGTCGCGCTTCGCCAAGCCCCTCGTCCAAGAGCGCCTCGACCAGGGGCCGAAGTTCCGCGGCGGCGAGATGCCGGGGGGCATACGAGCGCGTTGCCGTGCGTTCCAACGGGCGGCGAAGCCCACGGTACTCTTCGAACGAACGAACAAGGGCGTCGGGATCCTCCGCCTCCGTCCGCGCCGCCAAGAAGCGCCCCGAAAGACCCGGGCCGCTGAATTCGTTGCGATGGGCCTTCGACCACGGGCTCGTCGCGCCCCACGAAGCCGGCGCGCTGCCCGCCAATGGCGTGGCCGATCCGCCCGGTTCGGAAGGACGGTAATCGTCGGCACTCGCGAGCCGCAACGGGTGGGTCGGATGAGGCGGCTTGGGCCCTTCCAAGCGGATGGGTGCCGTTGGTTCCCGGCGGGCCGGCCCATCGAACGCGGCATCGGCTCGCCGATCGGATGGGGTCGCCGGCGCGCTGGGGCCCGTCGTGGACCACGAGGCGACGGCATTCGGGGCCACGGGCACCGTGTCCACTGCCGGGTGGATCGCGGTTCCGATGCAGAGAGCAGCTCCCAGTCCGGCGGCGGCGAACGCGCCGAGCAGGCCAACGCGCGCACGAATTCTCATGGGTCTTCCCTGACGGCCGCGCGACCGGACTGCGGGTCCGGGTTTCGGTCTGTCCCGTCGCGAGGCTCCCTCCTGGGTAGGATCTGCGGACTTGGATCGCCACCGATCCTCTTTACCTTTATCGGACAACCCCGGCAAACGATCCAAACCGTTTTCTTGGCAAACTGGCCCGACGCAATCGAACTCGCTCGATGCGGCCCTATTGCCAATCCAAGCCGAGGTCCAGCGCCACGGCCGAATGCGTCAGCGCCCCGATGCTGATCCGATCCACGCCGGTTTCGGCCACGGCTCGAACCGTCGCCACGTCGATTCCGCCGGACGCCTCGAGCTGCACCTTGGGCATGAGGCGATCGCGGCAGGCGACGGCCTGTCGAAGCAAATCGGGCGCCATGTTGTCGAGCAAGACGAGGTCGGGCCCGGCCGACAACACCTCGGTAAGCTGGTCCAACGTCTCGACTTCGATCTCGACGATCATGCGCGAGCGGACCAACTGAGGGACTCGCTTCTCGATCCACTGCCGGGCCTTGGCGACCGCCTGGGAGGGGGTGAAACGAGCCGACAGGTCGTGTGCATCGGCAGCGCCGAAGGCCAGGTGATTGTCTTTGATGAGCACCGCATCGAACAGTCCGGTGCGGTGATTTTTGCCCCCACCGCAGCGTACTGCGTACTTTTCCAGTCGGCGCCATCCGGGGGTGGTCTTCCGCGTGTCGTAAATGGCCGCCTTCGTTCCCGCGACCTGGTCGACGTACTTGCGAGTCAACGTGGCGATGCCCGACAACCGGCCCAAAAAGTTCAGCAGCGTTCGCTCGGCAGTCAGCAAGGAGCTGGCCGGGCCCTCGAGGCGACCGAGGGTTTGTCCGGCCTTGACCGATTTGCCGTCGGTGGTTTCAGGGAACCACTGGAGGTCGGGGTCGAATTCCTGAAGGATGACGGGTGCGGCCGAAATGCCAGCGACCACGCCGGCTTGACGGACAACCACCGAGGCTCGCGCAGCCGCGCCCTTGGGGACCAAGGCTTGGGTCGTGCAGTCGCCCAAAGGCCCCAGGTCCTCCCGGATCGCCATATGCACCAATTCGCGACACGCTTCTTCGAGTGTCGGATTCCAGGCGAGTTGATCGAAGTCCTTGGAAGAGATGGATTTGCGCAATACCGATCTCCCTGAACTCACGACGTGGTCCGACGGTATTCCCAAAGAGGCATGACTCAGTTGTGGGGAATTCACACGCATATTCCGAATGACTTGGGTCCATGCTACCGAAGGGCATCCAGTAAAGAATATCGGTGGGATGGGTCACCCGGAAAGCCCCACTGGAGGGCGCGGGGTAGCCGTCGTGCGTGTCCGGGAGCATAATTACGACAAGCCGCGCGGATGGCCGGACCCTTGGGGCGGGCGACCATGTCCACCGACCCTTGGCGGCCGGCGACGCAACCGGCCCGATGGTGCGTTGCACGCGCCGCACGCTCGGCGCGCGAGAACCCCTCTTGGAAGCAAGGCCCGATGCCGCTGGACTCGTCTCCCAGGCCGCTCGATCGACCGTCATGGTTGCTCCGACGGGCCGATCAGGCGGCCGTTGCGCTGCTCGTGCTGGTCGGGCTGGCGTCGATGATGGGCTGGTGGGCCCTCCGGGGCGGTCACGCCGGACGGCTTCTCGAAGTAGAACACGCCGCGCCCCAAACCGTGCGTTTCGAGGTCGACATCAACCAAGCCCCGTGGCCGGAGTTCGTGCTGCTTCCGGGCATTGGCGAGACGCTGGCCAAGCGGATCGTCGAGTCGCGGAGGACGCTTGGGCCGTTCCGAGATCACGACGACTTGCGCCGCGTGCGAGGCATCGGGCCGAAGACCCTCGAGGGCATGCGCCCGTATCTCCGCGCCATGCCTAGTCAGTCCGCCGTGGCGGGAAGCAGGCCGTAGCCGTGGGCGGTTTCGGGTGCTTGGGGGTCTTGGGGGCCCGCAGGCCACGAGGAACCCGGCCCGTGACAGCCCGGGCCCTTCAGGCCCGCGAGACAACCGGTGGGGCCAAGCTGAAGGGGTAAGGAAGCGCCGCGACCTTGCCGCGGGAACCACGAAGGAGACGACCATGGTCCTGTTTGTCATCGCCTTGGCGATTGCCTTGGGCATTTCCTTCCTGTGTTCGCTTCTGGAGGCCACGTTGCTGAGTCTGACGCCCAACCAGGTGGCGGGTCTCTCGCAACGGCATCCGGAGGCTGGCGCGATCTGGCGGCGTTTCAAGAGCGACGTGCAGTCGCCGATCGCGGTGATTCTGCTGTTGAACACAGCCGCGCACACGATCGGGGCGTCGGTCGCCGGGGCCCAGTTCGACGAAATCTTCGGCGATCGATGGATATGGCTGTTTTCGCTAATCTTCACGTATGCGATGCTGCAGTTCACGGAAATCCTGCCGAAGACCTTGGGGGTGCGGTTCAACCGCGAGTTGGCCGGTTGGATCGCCCGGCCCCTGCATTGGGCCGTGATCGTCTTTCGGCCCGTGATTCGCTGGACCCACTGGATCAACCGCCCCTTCGAGGTCCGCCGCAAGACGGACCGCCCGCCAGCCACGATCGAGGAGATTACGGCCCTGGCTGGGCTCGCGCGGCTTTCGAACCAGATCGGTCCCCAGCAGGAACGGATCATCGTTTCGGCCGCGCGCATGAGCGGCCTGCGGCTGCGCGACGTGATGCTTCCCACCGAACAGATCGCCTTTCTCTCGACGTCGCAAACGCTTACCGAGGCGCTGACTACGGCGCACATCGATGCCCACACCAGGTATCCGGTCTGCGAAGACGGCGATCCGAACCGTGTGGTGGGCTACGTCAATTTCAAGGAACTGGTCTACTACATGCGCATGAATCCCGGCGACCCGAGCCTTCGCGGAATCATCCGCCCGATCCATTTCGCGTCGCCGGACGACTCGGCCGCCGATCTGTTGCGAACGTTCGTCAACGAGCACATCCACGTCGCGGTCGTGCGCGACGTGGCCGGGGTCACGTTGGGCCTGATCACCATGGAGGACCTGGTCGAGGAACTGGTCGGCGAGCTGGAAGACGAATTCGATCACTTGCCGCGGATGTTCCACGCCCTGTCGGGCGGGACGTGGATGATCGGCGGTGGCCTGCCGATGGCCGATGTGGCACGCCGACTCGAGCTGCCGCTGGACGAGCAAGCCGGCACCGTCTCGGCGTGGCTGCTTCGGCGTTTGGATCGGCCGCCTCGCGTGGGCGACGAGTACGAGGAAGCCGGAGCGAAGTTCACGGTGCGCCGCGTTCGGCGAGGCCGCGTGTTCGAGGCCATGGTGACACGCGGTCCGGCGAACTGAGGGTTTCGCGCGATCGGGCCCGCGCGAGGCCATCGCCGCAGCCTCGCCCGGTCGCCTGCGTCATGGGCCTCCGTTGCGGGGTGCATCGCTACACCTGTTAGGGGGCTTGTCCGTTTGACACCGAGGGCCCCGGCTTTGGCGGGCTGTGCCTGCCAATTTGACGCGACCCGCAAAGCTACCCTCCGAGACGCCGCTTGGCGGCCGTGCGTCGGGCTTGTCGCAACCTGCTGGCGCTCAAGAGGTTGGAAAATCGTCTCGGCGATGCTCGGCACGGCGATGCGCTTGAAATGCTTTGGCACGCGCTTTGCTTTTGCCAACTCGGGCTGGCAATGGTCGCCGGTCCTTCGAAATCGCCTGCCGCGCGTGGGCGGTTTCGAATGGATGGTTGGTTTCGGAAGCGCCCTGCGAGGAGCGCTTCCTAATAACGATACAAGGCACGAAGGAGGAGGCACACACATGGTACGATCGCTTGTTCCGTGGGGCTTTGGCGCCCCCCAGGTCTTCGAGCGGTTCCGCCGGGAGATGGACCAACGGTTTAGCGACTTCTTGGGCCACGAGAACGGCGGGGAACACGTCCTCGCGTTCGCGCCAAGGACCAATGTCGCGGAGACCGATACTCACTATGAGATCGCGGTCGACCTGCCGGGCTTGAAGGCCGACGACTTCACCGTGGAAGTCAAGGATGGGAACCTCTGGATCTCCGGCGAACGCAAGGAGGAGACCGAACAGAAGGGTAAGACCTGGCACCGCATCGAGCGGCAATACGGACATTTCCGCCGGGTCTTCCCCCTGGGCGCGGATGTCGATCCCGATCGGATCGAAGCCGAGTACAAAGACGGCGTGCTCCGCGTGACGGTCCCCAAGAGCGAGGCGATGCGTCCTAAGAAGATCGAGGTGAAGGCCTAGACGGGTCGAACCGTTCCCGGGGATGGTTCCCATGGTCGCGGGCTTCGCCGCCAGACTCAGGACAGTCTCCGGGAACGTTACTCGGCGTGAAACATTGAACCGTCGGGAGCAAGGTGATGGGTCGCTTGGCCGTCGGGGGTGTCGTCGTGGGCGCGATGGTGGCGGTCCAGGCCGCTGCAGCGACGCTTGCGCCCGTGGGGGTCGAGCAGTTCTTCGTGACGCCGGACCAACCGGCCGTGCTGCAATGGAAGATCGAAGGCGCGTCCACCGGACCGGTGCCCTACACGATTTCCTCGTACGATGGGTCCCATGAGCCCGACCGCTCGGGTCTGGGGCAGGTGGCATCCGGGCGGGTTCGGGCCATCGTCAAGCTCGCGCCAGGGTTCTACGAGATCGAGTTCCCCTCGACCAAGCAGCGATTCGGCATCGTGGCTTTGCCCGCGAGCAAGGTTCCGCCCGATCCGTATTTCGCCATCGATGGGGCCTTGTCATGGCTGGTTGGGGACGACGCGACGCGCGAGGGGCTGATTCGGGCGGCGCGGCGGTGCGGCATCGGCATGATCCGCGAGCGCCTGACGTGGGGGGCGGTGCATCCGGCCGCCGGCCGTTGGGACTGGCAGGGCGCGGTGCGGTTCGACACGCTCCGCCGAACCTACCGAGCGCACGGGGTCGAGGTGCTTGAAATGGCCCACGACGCGCCCGGGTGGATGGGCCGCGTGGCCAAGTACCCCGACGACTTGATCGCGGCGAGCCGCTCGTGGCGCGAGATCGCCCGGCCATGGAGCCCAGCCTGGGGCGCGGTCGAAATCTGGAACGAGCCCGACATCTTCTTTGGCGGCGACCTGCCCGCCGACCAGTACACGGCGCTGGTGCGGGCGTTGGCCCACGGGCTTCGCCACCACGCCGATCGAAAGCCGATCGTCGGCGGCGTGGTGGCGCACCACAACCGCGAATTCCTCGAGACCGCCGCCGAGAACGGCCTGTTGGCGTGCCTCGATGCGTTCAGCTTCCACACCTACGGCAGGGCGATGGAGATGGAGTCCTTGGTCGAGCGGTACCGCGATTGGCTCGCGAAATACGGCCACCCCGCAATGCCGCTTTGGATCACCGAGTGCGGCCGTCCGTGGAAACGCGGCCCCGAGCGCCCGCCGGCCGACCAGGATGCGGCCAGCGCGCTGCAC
>DYLT01000223.1 GCA_020721945.1 Blastopirellula marina | reverse complement strand
TGGGGTCGGGCGGGGTACGGCTGGCGCCCAGGGCCTCCCACGAGGCGTGCCGCGTACCCCAGGCCTGGTTGAGCTTCTCGATCGAGCCGTACTTCGCCTTGAGGTCGGCCACGAACGCCCGTTTCGCGGGCTGGTCCGGCGGCGAGGCGAGCGTGCCCGTGGCCAGCGACAACTCGTCGCCCCAGCTCAGTTCGTTGTCGACGAAATAGCCCAGGCACCAGGGGTCGCCGGCGGTTGTGCCCTTCTCGGCCTCCATGTGCCGGCGCACGGAGCGTTCGAAGTCCGGGTGGAAGGGGTCGGGAAACTTGCCCCAGTAGCCGGCGCTGCCCTCGATCGGACGGCGACCCGATTGCACCGTGGCCACGTAGGGCGTCTTGCGGAGCCGACAGACTTCACGGGCCGACCAGTTGCCGATGGTGTTCATGGCCCAGCTTCGCAGCCGGCGGTGCGCGATCTCGGCGAACTGCCGCTCGAACTCGTCGCCGTACTTGCGCAAACGGTTGGCGGCCGCGAAGGCGAACGTCTCGTAGGTCTTGCCCTGGTAGGAGCCGTGCGGAGCCCAGGCCCCGCGGCCGTAGAACCTCGCCAGCGGCGAGCCGGGCTCGGGCAGTTCTTGGAACCAATGCCGCCGGTCGGTGATGGGCGTGATGTCGCTGCCAGTTTGTCGGGCATGCGCGGCTGGAGCCAGACGCGCAGGGTCTTCGTCTCGCCGGGGGCCAGCGCCACGCGATCCTGCACCGACCACCTCGCCGTGCCGGTCGCCGGGCTATCGACGCGCCCGCTGACCTCGACGCGGTTCGAGCCGGCGTTTTTCACATCGACCGCCAGGTACTGGAACCGCGAGAGGTCCCAAGGGCCGTGCGGCGCTTTGAGCGTGATACCCGGCCAGAGGTTCGCGTGCCCAGTGGCGATGCGCAACGCGGCGGTCCCCGATGCGCCCGCCGGCACCACCCGGGCGTCGCGCGACTCGACCGACTTCACATCGAAGCCGGGGCCGAACTCGAACAAGATCGGATCGCCGCGCGCGGACGGCACGGCAAGTCCAGTCCAAAGAAGTCCCAAGACCGCGGCAATTGCGGGGCGCGCGACGTTCATACGGTTCGACTCCTCAGTACCAGGGAAATGCCGGGCCAAAGACGCTACGGTAGCCGAGCGTCGTCGGCGCCACAAGCCGCACCCATTGACCGGGGCCGTAGACTTCAACGCACGTTCCCGCAAGCCGGGGTGCTTTTCTTCAACTCGTGGAGTTGTGCGATGGCCGAGGTCGTAATCCGCGTGCGTGCCAACGGTCCTTATCTGGTCGAAGGGCCGGTGCGAGTGGTCGATGCCCAAGGAAACGCCTTCTCGATCAACCCGGAGAAGCCGGTGGCCCTGTGCCGCTGCGGGCAGTCGAATAAGAAGCCGTTCTGCGATGGTGCGCACCGCACGTGCAACTTTGCCGCGGCGGAGCTGGCCCCAACGGGTTGACCGCGGGCAATCGCTACCTCGGCATGGCCAAGAGCACGGCGACGAACACCGCCGGCAGGTAGATTAGCGAGATGTGCAGGAGCCGGCGCGCGCGGAAGTCGTCGGTGTGGCGCAGAAAGGCGATCGACGAAGCCAGGTAACCGAGGCCCAAGAGCAAGCTGGCCACCCCGTAAGCCAGGTTCGCCGCGCCAGCCAGCCAAGGCAACAGGCCAAGGGGCAGGATCACGGTCGCCCCGACCACCGCCAGGACCGCAGCGATCCGGCCGGAAGGGTCCACCACGGTGGCGACCTTGAGGTTGGCGGCGGCGAACTCGTGGCGATAGAGCCAGGCGATGGCCATCGCGTGCGGAAACTGCCAGAAGTAGACGACGCCGAACAAGGACAGCGCCACCAGGTCCCCGGAATGGCCCGTCACGGCAGCGCCCATCAGCGTGGGCATGGCTCCCGCCAGGGCGCCCAGCGGTGTTTGCCACGCCGAGAAGACCTTCATGGGCGTGTAGACCCACACATAGACGACCCAACTGACCACGGTGAGGCCGACGAGCATCCAGGGCGTGGTTGCCGCCAGGTAGGCCAGGCCCAGGGTGCTGGCCACGAGGCCGAAGCGGGTGGCCTGGCGGGTCGTCATCCGGCCCGAGGGGAGCGGACGGCCCGCGGTGCGCCGCATCAGGGCGTCGGTGCGGCGCTCGATCCGCTGGTTTAGCGCGATGGCCCCGGCAATCACCAAGGCCGATCCTACCAGGGCGTGGGCCAACTCGCCCCAGCGCGGCGTGCGTGGGCCCGCGACCAACGCCGTCACCGTCATCGTGAACAGCACCATGCCCACGATCCTCGGCCGGACCAGGATCCAATAGTCGCGCCATCCCGCAACGTCTTGCGGCGCTTCGGCGGCGGTCGGCGGCTTGGGGGCGATGGTCTTCATGCGCCCTCGGGCCGAACTGGCGCTTGGTTGTCGCTTCGCGCGGCTCGACCGAGGCGTGCGGCCCACATGCCGAGCGACAGGGCCGTCACCAACGTGAGCGATCCCACGGCAACGTGGGCGGTGACGACGATGGCCTGGAGCGGACCGCCGGCCTCGACCGTGTAGGCGATTTCCCAAAAGTAGTCGGCGAACCAGGCAGGAACGCCATACCGCACCACCCAGGTGGCCAGTCCCAAGAGCACCTGGACGACGACCAGCGCGGCCAGAAGCCGCGCGCGGCGCGCGAGCATCGGATGCCCAAGCCGCCCGCGGCCGACGGCCCACCACGCCCACGCGCCGGCCACCACCGACGCGGCCACGATCAGGTGCAACCACACCCACAGGCGGAACCAGCCGACACTCGCGTCCGGTGCCTGGTGACGCAAGTTCGCACCGAGCACGATCTGGAGATAGATGGCCAGCACCATGGCCGACCCGAACCGTGGGATCCAGCCTTCCGGCCGGCCGGGTCCGACCCGCTCGGGAGCGTGCCAGTGGCGCGACGTCAGGGTCACCAAGGCCGAGGCCAAGGCGAAGAACAACGGTGCGGTGCAGCCGTGGACCTTGGCCAGGAAGATCTCGTTGCCGAGCACGCGCAAGCCGCCCAAAACCCCTTGGCCAATCACGCCAACCAGGGCGGCGGCGCCAAGCCACTTCATCGACCGCCGGTGGTCGCCAATCCACAGGGTCACGGCCAGCGCGATGGTCACCAGGCCGACCGCGGCGCCGAGCAGACGATGGCTGTGCTCGAGAAACACGTCCCAGACGGCCAGCCAGCTTGCCACCGGATAAAGGAAGAGGTTATAGCCGAACGTGTTGGGCCAGTCGGGCACGGCCATCCCCGCTCCATAGGTGGTCACCAGGCCGCCCATCCAGATCAACGGGAAGGTCGCACAGGCCAAGACCCAGGCGAGGCGGTGCGGCCAGGCAGAGCATGAGGAACTCGGGGGGCGCGGGGATGGGGAATCCGCGATGCGCGAAGTGCGATCCTCCTCGAGGTCGCGGCTGGCGATGACTCGTTCGTCGCACATCCCTGATCCCTCATCCCGTCTCTCGGATCCTCACTTCCGCGACAACGATCGAACGAAGTCGACTACGTGCCAGATTTCCTCGGGGGTCATCACGCCCGGGGTGCCGGGCGAAGGGCCGACGCCGGGCATGGGAGTACCTTTGATTCCGGCGTAAATGCGGTAGTAGAGGTAGCGTCCGTCCGGTCCGACACCCCCGCGGAAGTTCCCCTGGCGAAAGTCGCGCGGCCGAAGCCGTTGGATCGGGAGTTTATAGAGCCTTTCCAGTTCAGCGGTCTGTTCGGGCGTAACGCCTTTCTTGGGTTTGTTCCAATCGTCGTAGAGTTCCTTCTCTTCGCCGTTGCCGTCGCCTTGCGGTCCGTGGCACCGGACGCACTGGGCGTCTTTGCTCGCGTAGAGATCGCGTCCCCGAGCAATCGACGCGGCCAATGCCTCTGGCGTGTCCACCGGCGGCCGCGCGCCGGGAGTGATGACCAGTTCGGGATTGCGTTCGGGGTCTTCCCACGACCGCGCCGCGGGCAGAACGCCTTCGTCGAGGACCTGGCCCAGGTCGAGGGGCAGCCGGGCCTCGTCGTCGACCACTTGCTCGAACAGGTATTGCTCTGTCTGGCCGCGGATGCTGAGGTACTTGACGTATTCGATCAGGGCGTCGAGTTCTTTCGGAGCGAGTTGGGCGAACGAGGGCATGGCCGTGCCCGCCACGCCGCGGGTCAAGGTGCCCCGAAAATCGCTGGCCAGCGGCTTGATGCCGGCCTTGGTCGAGGTGTACTTGAACACCCCGCGGCGGAAGTCGCGGGGATAGGGGTCCAACAGCGCGGCGCTGGGCCCCGCGCCGTCGCCCGTCACCCCGTGGCACGTGACGCAATGCCGGCGGAACAGGCCCCGCGGATTCCCTTGGGCATCGCCGCCGGGCGGGCCCGCGGCCATCTCCACGAGCGAGCGATCGAGGCCCGCTCCGTCGGGAACCTGGGGGCGATCGGGCGTTCCGAACAGACGCTGGAGCATCTTGGCGATGGCCTCGCGCTGCTCGAGGGAGACCGACTTGCGCGGCCGTCCCTCGAGATTCAGCTCGAACTCGGGCGGCGGATTCCAGCCGCAACCCGCAACCGAGCATAGCGCCACGGCCGCGGCGCAAAGCGCCGGGGCGATGGCCGGCATCCCCGCGCGCCGCACGGCACCGCGCGCCGGCCCCATGCATCGGGTGAGAAACGTCGCGCGCAACGCTAGTTCTTCTCCAGCCTGGCGGGCGCGATCTTGACCGTGCCGAGGTCGTTCACGCCCGGCTTGATCTCCATCTCGAACCGGCCCTTGGGCCACTCGGGCGTGTCGAGATAGCCCACGCGCTCGTGCCACACCTGGAACTCGAGCTTGCCCACCGGCAGCTTCGCCAATCGGAACGTCCCGTCGGACGCGGTCACGGTCGCGTAGGGGTTATCGCGCGGGAGGATGAACGCGCTTTCCCAGGGGTGGTAGTTGCAGGCGATGGGGACCGGGATGATTTGGGCCCGGTTGAATTTCCACGTGGCACGCGTGTTGCTGTCGGCCTTTTTCGTGTCCTTCACGGCGGCCAGGACGATATTCGCCGGCGTATCGCCCAACGGCGAGAACGCCACGTTCTGGGCGATCGGATCGGAGTTGACGATGTAGAACTCCTGCTTGCCGAACCAGATCGTCATGCAATGCGGCATGAAGATGCAGTCGCGGTTGTCGAGCGTCACCCGCTTCGGCGCCGTCTCGGCCAACTCGGGACAGACGGCGACCTTTCGGGTGCGGACGTACACGAAGAGGTTCGCCAGCCCACCGTCGGAGCCGACCATGAGCGACTCGTCGCGGATGTCGAACTTGCCGCAGCATTCGACGTCCTTGTCGACCTTCAGCTTCTTGCGCTCCGGGGGCGAACCCGCGTAGACGAAGCGGCCGACCAGGTCGCCCCACGAGGCCGCCGAGGCCATCGTCGCGCGGGGCACGCCAACCCCCAGGGCCATTCCCCCGGCCAATGCGGCGGACTGCAAAAGCAGGTCTCTTCGGTGCAGCGTTCTCGACATGCAGGTCGTCTCCCTGGAAGGGTGGCTCACGGGGCCTTCCCCGACGCCTCGATCCCTCGACGGATCGAGACCCGGCCGCGCAGGTATTCCTCGTAGTGTAGCAACAAATCGATCACCGCGTCGAGTTGCTCCAGACTGGTGCCGGGGTACAGGTCCTGGCCCACGGGCTTGTCCGGCGGGAAGTTGACGGGCATCGCCGTGTAGGGGAGGATCGACCGGGGGTTGGCCAGCCAACGCCGGAGGTACTCGGGCCGGATGCGCCGGGCGACTCGCTCGAGGTTGGGCGCCAGAACTGTCTTCGTATCGCCCCCGGGGCCCCAATCGCCCACCAGATGGCATTTCGCGCAGAATGTCGTGCGGTCGGTCACAAGGCGCATCGCCTTCTCGCGCCGTTCGTGGCGACGGGGGTCAATCGCCTCGCGGCCCAGGGCCAGGGTCCGAGGGTCGGCATGGTACGGGAACTCGACTCCTGCCGACGCCGCGAAGTAGTCCACCAGCCGGGCCGCCTCGGACGGAGCGAGGTGGTACTTGGGCATGCGCAATACCGCGGCGGGACGAATCACGGACGGTTCGAGCAGGTACTCGTAGAGCCAACCGGGCTGCACGCGTCGGCCCTCGGGTACCAGCGCCGGGGGCACCCAGCCCCAGGCCTCCAGCACCGGGGCGGCGGCTCCGGCTGCCTTGGCCTCACGTAATGCTACGGGATAGAGCAAGCGCGAGAACTCCCCGCCCCGGGGTGGACGCTTGCCCACGATCTGCCGGTCCGACACCAACACGCCGGCGCCGCCGACCGGCCATACGTTCCCGCCCAGGGCCGCCGGCTCCCACAATTGGAAAGCGTATTGGGGATGGCCTTCGTCGTCTTCGGTCTCTTCGAGCTTCCCTTGCGCGTTCCATTGGGGCATCCCCACCAGTTCGGCACGGCACAAGCCGCGCAAGTCGGTCTTTTTCGAGTCGGCCACCATCCCGGCCGGGAGCCGCGGCTTGAGAAAGGGGTAATCCTGCGAAGGGGGCGGCGCCGGGAACTGTTCGGGATCGAACTCGATCGTCCACCGCTCCAGCTCCAACGTGTGGCACGTCGCGCAGGCGTACTTGTCGAGGACCTTGCGCCCCTCGACAATCGCCGTGCGGCGCGCGTCGAACCGAGGGAGGCGGTTCTCGGCAGGCTCCGACACCAACCCCAAGACGAAGGTGATGATCGCCTCGCGCTGCGCATCCGTCAGCGTGAACCGCCCCATGCGCAATTGCTCGTCGAATCCCTTATTCCCGGCTTTTTGGTAATCGAAACTCCGCGGCTGGGCAAGCTTCTGCCACAAGAACCCCTCGCGTCGCCCGGCCATCAGTGCCTCGCGAAAGAAGCCGTGCCGCGGGTCGTCGGGCGCCTGGTCGGCCCCGTTGCGCCATGTCACGAAGCGGCGGACCTGCTCGAAGGCCAAGAGCGACTCGCGTTTGCGCCCCCAACCCGACAGCGCCGGCCCGATCGGCAGGGCATCTTCCAGCCCGGGGACGTCGTGGCAGCCGACGCAGCCCCGCTTGCGGATGGTCCGGCGGCCCACGTATCGAAGTTTCTTCTCCCGGGTGATCGGCCCAAGCAGTTCCCGCACGTCGCCTTGGAGCGAACCGGAAAGCGTCTCGGGAATCCCCTCGCGCAGATACTGCTCGGCCACCGGGCCCGGGAACATCCGCGCCAAGTGCTGCCGAGCCAATGCATCGAGGTCCGCATCGGCCGGTTGGGGGCGCGCGCCCGGCTGCCAGCCCTTCGACTCCAGAAGGTATGCCGCAAGGTCAGCGGCCGGGTCGGTCCTTCGCGGCGGGGCGCTGGGGGAGCCGGCATTCCCGGGAAGCGGCTCGGGCTCCAACCGCAGATTGGGCATCACGGTACCCGGCCAGTAGCGTGTGGGGTCGCGGAGCCACCCCAACAGCCATTGCGCTCCTGCGGGAGTCCGGAGCTTCGCGCCGAGGCGGGTCAAGTCGGGGCCCTGGGTGGCTTTTCCTTCGGGAAAGTCGGCGTGCTTGTGGCACGCCAGGCAGCCGCGTACCTCGAAAAGGCGCTTGCCCCGCTCGACCGAGGCCGGCTCGGTCACGCCGGCCGGAGCCGGCCCGAATTCCACGGGCAGGCTCGCGGCCCGAAGGTACTCGGCCAGCGCGCGCAACTCGACCGCCTCGAACCGCCGCGTCTGGTCGAGCGTCGCGCCGTCGAGGTGCTCGTCGAGGCCGAACAGGCGGGGCATGCGGCTTTCGGGCCGGTATGCGGCCGGGTCGGCCACGAACGTCTCGACGAACACGCGGTCGAGTTTCGCCGCGACGTGGCGCAGGCTAGCCCCGGGCTTGCGCAGGGTGCCCGGCGCGATCGGCCCCCAGGCGAGCGCGGCACCTTCGGACGGGGCCTCTTGCGCGGCGCCGTGGCCTTGCGGGGCGGGCTCCAGACGCAGATCCGGTCCGACCCGTCGGCCCGCATCGTCGATGCCGCGCATCTCGTGGCATCCGAAGCACCCGAGCTGCCGCACCAGGTGGTAACCTTCGAGGAGCTTGGGGGCCGGCGGGTCGAGCCATGCGCCGCCCGGCTCCAAGTCCACCACGTCGTGATGGCATTTCAGGCAGTTGCTCTCGGCGAACCGGGCGGGACGCATCGGAAAATCCCAGTCGGGGTTCCAGAACCAACGGTGATCCTTGCGCCACCGTGCCCGTTGTGTCGGGTCGTTCGGCGTGTGCGACGCGAACGCAAAGTCGGTGGCGCTGCCTTGCCCGTCGTGACAGACCGTGCAGCCGAACCGGGCGGCCGGGTGGGGACTTCGAGGCCCGACAAACAGGTCGAGTCGTGGGTGGGAGCGGAAGGGGTGCGGCAGCCCCCGCCGGATCTCCAATCGCACCGGCTTGCCGGGTTCGGCGCCCCGAAGCAGCGATTCTGCCTGCTCGCGCCCGGCGACCGGAACGCCGTTGACGCGAAGGATGGCGTCGCCCGGGCGCAAACGGGCGTGCGCTGCGGCGCTTCGGGGCTCGATCGTCGCCACCGTGGGCGTCTGGTCGGAAAGGATTCCGACCGAGGCCCATGCGAAACCGTAGCCCCCGACAAGCGACCCCGAAACGGTCACGGCCCTGTCGGCTTCGGACCTCGGGGGGTCTTTCGGAACGGCCAACTCCACTTCGAAAGTCTCCTCGCGGAGATAGGCTGGTTCCACCGGGGAGCCGTCGGCCGTCTTGTCGATCCCCAGATGGCAAGTCGTGCAGCGGTCGAAGCGGGCTACTTGGCGGAAGTTGTAGTTGATGGTGAGGTCAGGCAGCCAGAGTTGTTCGATCGCCAGGGGCCGGCCGAACGCTTCGACCAGCGGCCATCGCAACAGGCGGCGCGCGACGCCCGGCTGTTGCTGCGCCAGCGCCCGGTTCAGCCGGTCCACCTCGGCGCGGTGCTGGGCGAGGGCCTTGCGCGCGGCCTGTTCCGGCCCAGTCAGGTCGGCCAAGATCGCGTCGAGCGCCTTCTGGTGGACCGCGGCGGCTTCGGCTTCGGCGGCAAGCGAGGCACCGTCGC
>DYLT01000551.1 GCA_020721945.1 Blastopirellula marina | reverse complement strand
CGAGGGCGAGGCCGGCGCGGCGCTCGGCGTCTTTGAGCAATTCGTCCGCGTCGAGCGGCGGCGCGGAGAAATCGACCGGGTACAGGGTGGCCGCGTCGTAGTCGGTGACCGCCAGCCATTTTCCATCGGGGCTGAAGATGGCCTCGGTCACGCCCCCGGCGGCGCGCGCGTCCGCCGGGCCCCTCGCCTTGGCGATGCCCCAGTCCAGCACCACCGTCTCGCCGAACTCGCCCACCATCACGTTCTCGGGCTTGAGATCGCGGTGGACCCCACCGCGCCGGTGGGAGAAGGCCACAGGGTGGACTTGGCCTGGCCTCCCATGCCCTTGAGGCCGCGGATGGTGTAGCGGCCGGTCTGCTCGACGGGGATGGCGATTCTCGCCTCGCCGGATGCTTCCTCGCCAAGCTGGGCGTGGTCGCTCACCGCGGTGGCCAGGAGATCCTGGGGGATCTGCGGGCCTGCGCTCTTATCGCAATCGCTCACGGGAGCCGAAAATGCCCGTCCGCGCCGCCTCGTTCGGCACGAAGCAGACCTCGCGCACCACGAGCTGGTGCTCGGC
The DNA here is from genome assembly GCA_020721945.1 of Blastopirellula marina. Lineage (GTDB taxonomy): Bacteria > Planctomycetota > Planctomycetia > Pirellulales > Thermoguttaceae > JANLFZ01. The sequence goes on along the minus strand of DYLT01000551.1, from coordinate 821 downwards.
CCACCACACGTTGAACGGCTGGTACGCGGGGAAGTGCTTGTAGCAATACAGCGCCTCGCCATCAGCCCGCGAAGCTGCTCGTTCGGCGCCGGGATGAACGCCTTCACCCCGGCCTCCAGCGCTCGCGCCCGCGCCTGCTCCTGGCCGGGCTCGTCGAAGCGCTCCAGGTATCGCCGCAGCGCCGACGGCGACGGGAACGACCGCGCCCGCCCCGTCACCTCGCTCGCCGCCCCCTCGACTTCGCACTGGATCGGAAGAACTCCCTGGTGCATCATCTCTTCACCTCGTTGGTGTTGGGTCGTTTTTCGTAAAACCAACCTAACCACCTGATTCGTCAGGGCCAACGAGATTTTTCATTTTTTGTGATGGGGGATCAGGGTAAATCCCTGGGTGGCCAGGCCGACACATCGAGGTTGATGAGTCGCTAGCATCCATGTGAAGTCAGCGTTATGATAGAGTAGCAAAAGGAGTTGGTGATATGAAATCGGTAACACTTAGGACCGGTGGGCTCGCGCTTGCGGCTGGCATGCTCTTGTTTGCCTGCCAGGGTGGCAGTGGAAATCATGATGGCACAGATGGGAACACGTGGGCCGACGCCCATGCGGGCACGGACATGAACGGCGGCGGTGATCAATTGGCCGATACGAGTTCCGATCCAGGCGCAGATTCCGGTGCCGACTACGGTGCCGATCCTGGTTCCGATCCCGGAGCCGATGCTGAACTCGACGCCGGTGACCAGGCTGGAGATTTTGCGGCTGACACCGATGGCGACGCACACGCCGTCGTCTATACCTGGGATCCTCTCATCCACAACGAATGTT
>DYLT01000222.1 GCA_020721945.1 Blastopirellula marina | reverse complement strand
TCCAGCATAATCCACGTCAGACGTGAGCGACTGGTCCAACCATTTTGTCTACTACTCTACTACTCTCCGCCCACTACGCCTGGCGGCAGGAGGGAGCCTCCGCGCGAAAGCGCGACGACGACCGCCTGCGCCCCGTGGGCGGCCCGGAGTTCTCGTACGTCATTCCGGTGCGCCCGGTGACCCGGATCGACCAGCGATACGGGCCCTCGCATCGCGGCATGGGCCGATCCCCACCTCCCTCGCGGTGGCACGCTTGCGCGGACCACGTTGGATTCCGGTCCGGCCGTCAATCGACCAGGCGCGCGCCGCGCTGGCGGAGGTGGTCTTTCCACGATTCCACGGTGGCCCGGTCCGGAGGTTTGACCGACTCGGGCAAGGACGTCTCGAGACCCAGCCGCACGAGCTTGGCACGCCACAGGTCGTAGTACGGCAGCAATTCGACGCCTTCGAGCCTCGGCAGCTCGCGGGCCAACGCGGCGATGCCCTCGAGGTGGTCCGGCCGGGCGTTGTGCCCGGGAATCATGGGACAGCGCAGGCGGATCGTCGCCCCTTCCGCGTGCAGCCGGCGCAGGTTGGCCAGAATCTGGGAGTTCCAAAAGCCGGTGTACTTCAGGTGGCGCTTGGGATCGGTCTCCTTGAAGTCGTAGAGCCAGAGGTCGACGACGGGAAGCAGACGCTCGAACCCTTCCCAATTGGCCGCGCCGGAGGTCTCGACGGCCGAGTGAAGGCCCTTGGCCTTGGCCTCGCACAGGAGGCGTTCGGCGAAGTCGGGCTGTTCGAGCGGCTCGCCGCCGGAGAGCGTCATCCCGCCGCCCGACGCCTCGAAGTACTCGCGGTCGCGAAGCACCACGCCAAGGATCTCCTCGACGCTCGCCTGGCGGCCAACCATCTCGAGCGCCTTGGCGTCGCACGTCTCGGCGCAAACGCCGCAAGGCGTGCAGCGTTTGCGGTCCAGAACCGCCTTGCCTGCCGCATCGGCCGACAGCGCTTGCTTGGGGCACGCCGCCACGCAGGCGCCGCAGGCGATGCACTTCTCGGGAACGTACGACAAGAGCGGCGTGGGGCTGATGCTCTCGGGGTTCCCACACCACAGGCAACGCAAGGGGCAGCCCTTGAAGAAGACCGTGGTCCGGATGCCCGGACCGTCGTGCAGGCAAAACCGCTGGATGTCGAAGATGCGGCCTGCGGCCATCAGGGATGCTCCATCCGCGCGATGATGTCCTCTTGCATGTCGGGCGTGAGGTTCACGAAGAACTCGCTGAACCCCGCGACGCGCACGACCAGGTCGCGGCACGCGTCGGGGTTCGCCTGGGCCGCGCGCAGCGTGGCCGTATCGACCACGTTGATCTGAAGCTCCATGCCGCCCTTGTCGAAATAGACATGCAGCATCGCCCGCAGCTTCTCGCGCCGGGCCGGGTCCGAAACCATGCCCGCGTGGAAGCGCAAGTTCACCTGATACCCGCATTGCCAGCTCTTCACCGCGTCGAGCCTGGCGACGGAATTCAGCACGGCCGTGGGGCCGTTCCGCTCGCAGCCGACCGAGGCGGCCATCGAGCTGGCCAGCGGCGTGCCGGCCAGGCGACCGTCGGGCGTGGCCGGGGTCACCAGCCCCGTCTTCACCGCGCCGCTGCGCACCACATGGCAATTGCCGAAGCGGCTGCCGTCGCGCGGGTCGCGGCAGATCTGCTTCATGGGCTCGTCGCGGAGCCGCTCGACCAGGCGAATCACATCGTCCAGCCGCGGATCGTCGTTGCCGTGCTTGGGCGCCGCGGCCAGGCGCGCACGCAGGCGCTCGTGACCCTTGAAGTTCGACGCGCAGGCGGCCCGCACCTCGGCGAGGGTCGCCTGCCGCTTCTGGTAGACCACCTCGCGGATGGCGGCCAGACAATCCACCGCGTTGGCGAAGAAAACGCCGCCGCACGAGAGGATGTTGTACTTCGTGCCCTGGGTGAGGTCCTGGGCCTTGTCGATACAGCCGTCGAAGAAGCAAGAGGTCAGCGGCGTCTGGCCCCAGCGCATCTGGGCCTCGAGCGCCTTCATCTCGCTCTGGTACGACGCTTCGATCGATCGCCGCATGTACGCCCCGACCGCCTCGGCAAACTGATCGAAGGTGGTCAGCTCGGCGGCCGGGGGGGCCACGTGCTTCCACTTCCACTGGCCACGGTAGCCCTTGCCGTCGGTCAAGGCGGCCTCGATCGCCTGGAGGTAGCCGACGTGGGCTCCCGGGTTGAAGTACATCTGCCCAGGCACGGCCAATTCGTTGCAGCCCACCGGAACGTAGTTGAAGGCGTCCTCGCGCGATAGCCCCAACTCCATCAAGGCCGCCGGCACCGCCTTGTCGCTCCACATCATGGGGAAACACGTGCTGCGCGCAAGCCGCCCAAGACAGAAGTCGAAAAACCTCGGGTCGATCTTCGGGTGCCAACGGATCCAGACTAACGGCTCCGGCAGCGACAGATTCGTGGCCGCTTCGACCACGAGCCAGCTCAGGCGGTTGGTCTGGTCGATGCCGTCGGGCGTGGAGCCGCCCGCACAGAGTCCTTGCGTGAGGTGATGCTCGGGTCCCCAGAACGTGTTGTCGTACATCTTGAGGACGAAGTTCTCGAGCAGGCGCACGGCACCGTCGTCGTCGAGCCGCCCGGCCTCGCGGTCGGCGTGGTACAAGGGAAACAGCAGTTGATCCAACCGGTCGGGCGTGCAGGAATAGCCGTGGCCCTCGATGTGAATGGCCTGGTGGACAAACCAAACCAGTTGCAGGGCCTCGCGGAACGTCGCTGGCGGATCGGAGGCCACGCGCGCACCGATTCGCGACATCTCGCGAAGTTCCGCCGCGCGCGCCGCGTCGGCCAGGTTCGTGGCCATGCTTGCCAGGAATTCGGCGTAGCGGCGGATCCACGCCGACAATCCCGATAGGGCGTTCTCGGCCGCGGTCAGAAACGCGCGTTTCGCCGCGTCGGCCTCGCCCGATCTTCGCCTTTGAACCCTCCGGAGCACGCCCCCAAGGCCCTCGCGGAGCAACTCGCGGTAGCTCGGGCTCAGATGTCCCTGGTTCGAGAGGAACTTGTAGGCCAGCTCCTCCGGGACCTCGTCGGCGCGTTCGACGGGCGGCAGGCCCAGGATCTTCGTCCGGTACTGGCCCCACAGGTTGCGGTTCTTCCAGTAGTCGCGGATCGCGTCGGGCACCTGGCCTTTCAGGTAGCCCTTCCGTTTAGGGTTTTCGCTCGTGTAGATGTTGTTTTCGCCGATGCCCAACTCGACGAAAACCGGCATGGCGCCGGGCCGCTCGCTGATCGAGCCAGCCAGCCGGTCGTGCGCGCGCAGGTACAACGGCACCGTACGAAAGTACTCCCGCAGGGCCAGGGCCTTGCGCAGGATCCACGGCTTGCCCTCGGTCTCTTGGAAGACTTCGGTGAAGACCTTGGCCCGGTGCAAAGCGACGCCGACCGGCGAATCGACGATCTCGCGCCGCAGCGCGGCGATCTCGGCGTGCGGCGTGCTGACGGAGGCTGCGCCGGCCGGGCGGCTTGGGAGAGAAAGCACCGCCGCAGTCCCCAAGGCGGCGCCGGTTGCGCCCAGGAATCCACGTCGCGACCAACGCATCGCACGGCCCATGATCTTCTCCTCGCCGAGGTGCCCTCACGCCATCTCGCCAGACTATCTCTCGGCAGTCTCAGGATCAATCCCGAGACATTGTCGGGGGTGCGCGACTTCGCGTACAATGCGCGTAAACGCCGCCGTACGCGAGTGGGGATGGCCATGGCGCGAGTGGTTCTGGAGCACGTCGAGAAGGTCTATCCCCGCGGTGTGCGGGCCGTGCGCGACCTCTCGCTCGATGTGGCCGACGGCGAGTTGCTGGTGCTGCTTGGGCCGTCGGGCTGCGGCAAGACGACGACCTTGCGGCTGATCGCCGGGCTCGACGAACCGACGCGGGGGAGCATCGCGCTGGGCGGCCGGGTGATCGACCGCCTGCCGCCCAAGGACCGCGACCTGGCCATGGTCTTCCAGACGCCCGCGTTGTATCCCCACTTGACGGTGCTGGAGAACCTGGCGTTCTCGTTGCGCTTGCGGGGCGTGCCGCGCAAGGCGATCCGCCACAACGTGCTGCGGATCGCGCGCCTGTTGGGCATCGACGACCTCCTGGACCGCAAGCCGCGGCAGCTTTCGGGGGGCCAAGGGCAACGTGTGGCCCTAGGCCGGGCCCTCGTGCGCCGGCCCGCCTGCTACCTGTTCGATGAACCCCTGTCGAGCCTCGATGCCCGGCTCCGCGAGCACCTTCGTTCGGAACTCAAGCGGTTCCACCAGCGCCTGGGCATCACCACGCTGTACGTCACGCACGATCAGGAAGAGGCGATGGCGCTGGCCGAACGGATGGCCGTCCTTTGCGACGGCGCGCTTCAGCAGGTCGGCCGGCCGCTGGAGGTCTACGACCGGCCGGCCAACCGTTTCGTCGCCGGTTTTGTCGGCTCGCCCCCGATGAACTTCCTCGAGGGGACCGTCGTCGGCGCGGAGGGCCGCCTGTGGTTCGATGCCAGCGGGTGGCGGCTGGCCGTCGGCAACGCGGACCTGGCGTCGTACGCGGGGCACCGGGTGGTGCTCGGCATCCGGCCCGAGGACTTGCGCCTCGCCGGGCCGACCGAAATGCCCGACGGCGCAATGCGGGCCGAGGTGGCCCTGGTCGAGCCCTTGGGCGACCGGGCCTGGGTCCACCTCGAGGTCCAAGGCCGTTTTCGCCTCGTCGCGCGCGCCGAGGCGCGCCACACTCCAGCTCGCGGCGCTACGCTTCTCGTACAGATTCCCTGGGATCGGGCCCACTTCTTCGAGGCCGGCCAACCAGGCCGGCGCATCGCGGAAGCCGGGCAGCCGTCGCCAGGAGGCCTGCAAGAACCTCCCCGTCCTATTTGCCGATGACCACCGTGAAGTAGCTCCGCACCACGCGGTCGAAATACGCCGGTTTCATCTCCATCGCCAGATCGTTGTAGCGGCAGTAGTTCTGGATCTGGCCCAGAAGGTCGCGCGGGTGGCACCGGCGCAGGGGGCGCCGTTGCGGCCGGTAGTGCCGCTCGAGCAGATAGTCGACGACCTCCGGGCGGTACTCGCAGCCGAAATGCCCGGCATAGAGCTGAAACAACCGGTGGAACTCCTCCTCGCTCGCATCGCCGATCTGGATCTTGTAGGGAATGCGGCGGAGAAAGGCCTCGTCGACCAGGTCCGAAGGCTCGAGGTTCGTCGAGAAGATGATCAACTGCTCGAAGGGCACTTGGAACTTCTTGCCGGTCGGCAGCGTCAGGAAATCGTGGCGGTTCTCCAGGGGAATGATCCATCGGTTCAGCAAGGCCGCCGGCTCGATGCGCTGTCTGCCGAAATCGTCGATCAAGAGGCAGCCGCAGTTGCTCTTCATCTGGAGCGGGGCCTCGCTGACGTTGGCCACCGGATCGTGCCGGATCTCGAGATTGTCCACGGTCATCTCGCCGCCGACGACCACCGTGGGCCGCCGGATCCGCAGCCAGCGGCGGTCGTGCTCGACGGTGGCCAGGAGGCTGCCCTTGTCGGCCTTGACCGCCTCGTGGTACGCGGCGTCGAACAGCTTGATGAGCTGCCCATCCTCGACGAGCGTCTGGGGAATCCAGATGTGCTGGCCGAAGCAACTGGTGATGCGCCGGGCGAGCGTCGATTTGCCGTTTCCCGGCGCCCCGTAGAGAAACAGCCCCGCCCCCGAGTTGACCGCCGGCCCGAGACTCTCGAAAAGGTTCGGATCGACCGAGATGTCGGCAAAGGCCTTTTCGAGTTGTTCGCGCCGGGGGGCCTCGGCGCGCACGGTTTGGGCCTCGACCGAAAGGACATAGTCGGCCAGCGGGACCGGCGCCGGCCCGATATAGGCGCAGGCCTTCGAGTAGGCCTGAGCCCGCTCGCGGCCCAACTCGGTCAGCGTGTAGAAGTAGTCGTTGAACGGGGCGGCCCCGGTGTGAACCACAAGCTGCCGCGAACGGAGCGATTGGAACAGCGGCTCGAGAATCCCGAACGGCAGGCAAACGCGCTCGGCAATGCCCCTTCCGCTTTGCGATCCCACCACCGCCAGAAGTTTCAGCACCAGCGATTCGACCAGCGAGGGAGGCAGTCCCGTCTCGTCGATCGAACGTGGAGCTGCGGGATGAAAACCCTCGTCCGACAAGACCGTGGCGAGAACCACGTCGCGCGTATCGGCAGCGGCGACCGACATAACCTCATCCTCCGGGCGTAACATCTCCGCTGCAACTTTAGGTCACGGTCGGTTGCGTGCGTCGAAAAGACCCCCACTTCTGGCTGCAACGCCTTCCGGTGAAGCGAAGTATGGAACGCGAAGTCCCTCCACTGACCGTTGTATCCCTTGCCTTGGTCCCCTATACTGACACTCCTTCGATAACACACAGAATCATCAGTTTGTTAATCGTGTATAAGGCGATTCGAGGATGGCCGATTTGATTCCTCCCCATGGGGGCCTGAGCGAGCCCATCAACCGGACGGTAGCCGACGCCGCCATCGCCGACTTTCTGGCCGAGGCCCAGCGACTGCCCCAGGTTTCGGTTTCGGACGCGGACCTCTCGACGGTCTATCGCTTTGGCGATGGTGCGCTGAGTCCCCTGGTCGGCCCGATGGACTCCGAGACGTACCGGCGGGTGTTGGAAGAGTCGGTGATCGAACACCGGGGTTCGAAGTATGCTTGGACGATCCCCCTTTCGCTTCCCATCACTGCCGAGACCGCGCGGCGGCTGGGGCCCGGCCAGAAGGTGGGCTTGGTCAATCGCGCCCGGCAGATTGTCGCCGTTCTGGAAGTCCGCGACGTCTTTCCTTGGGACAAGAGGCAATACCTTCGCCACGTGTATCTGACGGACCGCACGGACCACCCAGGGGCCGACATGGTACTTAAGGGGGATGCCGACAAGACCCATCTGCTCGGCGGATCGATCTGGGTGTTACCCCAACCGAAGCATCCGGCGTTCGGGAAGTACGTGCTGACGCCCCGGCAGGTGCGGCAGCTCTTGGCCGAGCGGGGTTGGGAGCGGGTGGTGGCGTTCCAGACGCGCAATCCCCTGCACCGCGCCCACGAGTACGCCCTGGTGTACGGTCTGGAGACGTTATTGCGTGCGGGCTACAACGCCGGGGCGTGCCTCAACCCGCTCGTGGGCGAGACCAAGGGCGACGACGTCAATGCCGAGGTGCGCATGCGGACCTACGAGGCCCTCATCGCGAGTCGCGCGCTGGGCGATGGCGACAGCGACCCCGATCTCTGGGGGCCGCGCGGCGAGTCGGTGCCTGATCGCGTGCTCCTTCTCGGGCTGGACATCAAGATGTTCTACGGCGGCCCGAAGGAGGCCGTCATGCACGCCATCTACCGCCAGAACTTCGGTTTCACCGACTTGATTATCGGGCGCAAACACGCCGATGCGCCGTACCACGACGGCACGGCCATCTGGGGCGACTTCGACGCGCAGGAGATCTTCGAGCGGCTCGAAGGCCACCTGGCCATCCGCCCGCTGAAGGTCGGTTTCGCCGCGTTTTACGCCTCGATGAACCGGGTGGACCTGATGGAGAACCATCCCGACGAGAAGCCAGTGTTCATTTCGGGCAAGGAAGTGCGCAAGGCGCTTCTGGAGGGTCGCCCCGTCGATCCGCGGATCATGCGCCCCAGCACGGCGAGGATTCTCAGCGGGGCGATGGCCCACGCCGAGCCGCGCACGGCGTGACGCGCGGTCCCGCGGCGCCACCTTTTTCTCTGGACGATGGAGGACCGCCCGACCATGACGACCCATGCTCTTTGGCTTGCGACGGCGCTGGCGCTGGCCTCGGCGGCTCCGCCCGCCGACCGCTGGGAGCCGGCCATCCGCCAGTTCGAAGCCCAAGACCGGCTTCAGCTTCCCGCGCCCGGAGGCGTGGTGTTCGTGGGCAGTTCGAGCATTCGCTTGTGGGATCTGGCGAAGAGCTTCCCGGGCCGCCATGCGATCAACCGCGGGTTCGGCGGGTCGCAACTGGCCGACGCGGTCCGGTACGCCGAGCGGATCGTCATTCCCTACGCGCCGCGGGTCGTTGTGCTGTACGCGGGCGACAACGATCTGGCCGCCGGGAAAAGCCCCCAGCAGGTGTTCGACGATTTCAAGCAGTTCGTGGCCAAGGTGCATCGAGCGCTGCCGAAGGCGCGCATCGTCTACGTGGGCGTGAAGCCCAGCCCGAGCCGTTGGAGCCTGATCGATCAGGTCCGGGCCACCAACGCCCTCATCCGCGAGTTCGTGGCCAAGGATGCCCGACTGGGGTTCGTCGATGTCGAGAAGCCCATGCTGGGCCCCGACGGGAAGCCGCGGTCCGAACTCTTCCGGCCGGACCGTCTCCATCTGAACGACGAGGGGTATCGCCTCTGGGCAACCCTGGTCGCGCCGCACCTCGACGGCGCGCCACCGTGACCGAGGGCTCCCGTCTCGGAAACCCGGCGGGCCCCTCGGCAACGCCAAGATTGCGGCAGTCCGTCTCTTCCACTACCATACAGGGGTGGTTGTGGCGGATGGTCTCGTACGCCGACTTGGCCGTCGAATCGACCGAGGAGCAACGACGTGTTGGCTCGCCATGCTCAAGTCGTCTGGTCGTTGGGGTTGGCCGTGATCCTGGTCCCGTCGGGGGTGGGACGTGCCGCCGCGGCCTTGCCCGAGAATCTCGCCCGAAAGGCCAAGGCGTCGGCCACCTCGGAGCACAACGGGTCGTACTTGGCCCGGTTCGCCATCGACGACAAGATTCCCGCCGCTGGCAGCGCGGCCTCGGATCTTCAGGCCGCCTGGTGCGTGCTCAAGGCCAAGTCGGGCGACCAGGCCGAGTTCACGCTCCAGTGGGACCGGCCGATCGAGCTGGGCGAGTTGATCTACTGGGGCCGCACCACGTGGTTCATGAACGAGTGCTGGAAGGACTACGAGGTCTGCCTCGACGACGCCAAGACGCCCGCGGCCAAGGGCACGTTCGAGATGGTCCACGGTCCCCAGCGGATCCGGATCCCCAAGACCACGGCGGCCAAGGTCACGTTCAAGTTTCTCAACTCCTATGGCGGCCCGAACCCTGGGGCCCTGGAGATTCAGGCCTTCGGCCGGCGATTGACGGACAAGGAGTTCCGGCAGTTGGCCATGGCCTACGGCGC
>DYLT01000004.1 GCA_020721945.1 Blastopirellula marina | reverse complement strand
CTCGAAGGCGTGGATGCCCAGGCGGTGCAGCGTCGGCGCGCGGTTGAGCAGCACCGGATGGTCGTCAATGACCTCCTCCAGCGCGTCCCACACCTCGCTGCGCAGCCGATCCACCATCCGCTTGGCGGTCTTGATGTTCGTCGTGTGCCCCTGCTCCACCAGCCGGTTCATCACGAAGGGCTTGAACAGCTCCAGGGCCATCTCGCGCGGCAGCCCGCACTGGTGCAGCGCCAGCTCCGGCCCCACCACGATCACCGACCGGCCCGAGTAGTCCACGCGCTTGCCCAGCAGGTTCTCGCGGAACCGCCCCTGCTTGCCCTTGATCATGTCGGTCAGCGACTTCAGCGGCCGGTTGCTCGAACCGAGCACCGGGCGCTTGCAGCGGTTGTTGTCGAACAGGGCATCGACCGACTGCTGGAGCATCCGCTTTTCGTTCTTGATGATCACCTCGGGCGCGTTGAGGTCCACGAGCTTCTTGAGCCGGTTGTTGCGGTTGATAATGCGGCGGTAGAGATCGTTCAGGTCGCTCGTGGCAAAGTTGCCCGAATCCAACAGCACCAGCGGGCGCAGGTCCGGCGGGATCACGGGGATCACGTCGAGCACCATCCACTCGGGCCGATTGTCGCTGTCGCGGATCGACTCGACGATTTTCAGCCGGTTGATCAAGTCCTTCTTCTTCTGCTTGGAATTCGTCTCGGCCAGCTCCTTGCGGAGGTCGCGCGAGAGCTGCACCAGGTCGAGGTCCGCCAGCAGCTTGCGGATCGCTTCGGCCCCCATGTCGGCCTTGAAGGCCGAGTCGCCGTACTCGCGGCGGGCGTTGCGGTACTCCTCCTCGGTCAAGAGCTGCTGGGGCTTCAAGGGGGTCGTGCCCGGATCGGTCACCACGTAATCCTGGAAGTAGATGATCTTCTCGAGACTCGTGGTCTTCATGTTCAACAGCGTGCCCAGCCGGCTGGGCATCGCCTTGAAGAACCAGATGTGGACCACGGGGGCGGCCAGCTCGATGTGCCCCATCCGCTTGCGCCGGACGCGGCTATGGGTGATCTTGACGCCGCAGCGATCGCAGATCATCCCCTTGTACTTCATGCCGCGGTACTTGCCGCAGGCGCACTCCCAGTCCTTCTCGGGCCCGAAGATCCGTTCGCAGAACAGGCCGTCCTTCTCGGGCCGGTAGGTGCGGTAGTTGATCGTTTCGGGCTTCTTCACCTCGCCGAACGACCAACTGCGGATGTCGTGCGGCCTGGCGAGACTGATCTTCACCGCCGCGTAGTCATTGATCCGATCGTAAGAGGTGTCGCCACTGCTCACTGCTGGCACTCCTTGTCCGGGAAAACAGGAAGGATGAACGATGAACGATAACGAAGGAGAAGCGAAGGACGAGCGATGCGCGGTCGCCGGGCCGCTTTCGTCCTTCCCGCCGGTCCTTCATCGGGCACCGCTCATCGCTCACCCTCGGGTATCGTCGTTCGGCCTTCCACGGGGATCCTTCATTCCGGGTCCTTCCTCGTTCCTCCTTCAGATCCGGCCCTTTTCGAGCTGCATATTCAGCGCCAGGCCGCGGATTTCGTTCGTCAGCACGTCGAAGCTGGCCGGGGTGCCCGCCTCGAGCGTGTTTTCGCCCTTGACCATCGATTCGTAGATCTTGGTGCGTCCTTCGACATCGTCGCTCTTGACGGTCAGCAATTCCTGGAGGATGTACGCGGCCCCATAGGCTTCCAGGGCCCAGACCTCCATTTCGCCGAACCGCTGGCCGCCGAAGCGGGCCTTGCCCCCCAGCGGTTGCTGCGTGATGAGCGAGTACGGGCCGGTGGACCGGGCATGGACCTTGTCGTCGACCAGGTGGTGGAGCTTGAGCATGTAGATGTAGCCCACGGTCACCTGTTGCTCGAAGGGCTCGCCGGTCCGGCCGTCGTACAGCGTGGTCTTGCCGCTGCGAGGCAAGCCGGCCTTTTCCAAGGCATCGCGGATCTCGTCCTCGCCGGCGCCGTTGAACACGGGCGTGATGGCCTGGAACCCCAGTTTGGCGCCGGCCCAGCCGAGGTGCGTCTCCAGAATCTGGCCCACGTTCATACGGCTTGGCACGCCGAGGGGATTCAACAGGATCTGCACCGGGGTGCCGTCGGCCAGGTAGGGCATGTCTTCCTTCGGGAGGATCTTGGCGATGACGCCCTTATTGCCGTGGCGGCCAGCCATTTTGTCGCCGACCGAGATCACGCGTTTGGCCGCGATATAGACCTTGACCATCTGAAGCACGCCGCTGCGCAGCTCGTCGCCCCGCTTCATCGAGTTCAATCGCCGGTCGCGGTCGTCGATCGCGGCCTCGACCAAGGGCCACCGCTCCTGATAGATCTTCTCGATCTCGGCCTTGCGCTGGGGGCTGCGCACATCGAGCCGGTCGAGGCGGAAGCGGGCCGCCTGCTCGGCCACGTAGCGGTGCTCCTGGCCCTCGACCAACGGGTTGCCGTCCTCGTCGGTGAGCTTCTTCTTGAGCACGTCCTCGATCTGCTTGACCATCGCCCCGAACGCCTCGGCGATCTTGGCGTTGCCATCGGCCTCGATGGCCTTGAGGTCCTGCTCGAACTGCTTCTTCTCCTCCTCGGAGAGGCTCATGCGGCGGGAGAACTTCTGGGTGGCGATGACAATTCCCTCGATGCCCGAGGGCACTTCGAGCGAATCATTCTTGACGTCCTCGCCCGCCCGGCCGAAGATCGCGTGGAGAAGCTTCTCCTCGGGGGTCAGCTCGGTCTTCGATTTCGGCGAGACCTTGCCGACGAGGATATCGCCCGGCCGGACGAACGTGCCCACGCGCACGATGCCGTTCTCGTCGAGATTGCGCAGGGCCTTTTCGCTGACATTGGGAATGTCGCGGGTGAACTCCTCGCGCCCGAGTTTCGTCTCGCGGATCTCGATGTCGAACTCCTCGATGTGGATCGAGGTATACGTGTCGTTCTCCACCAGCTCTTCGCTGATGATGATCGCATCCTCGAAATTGAAGCCGTCCCAGGCCATGAAGGCGGCCAGCACGTTGCGCCCCAGGGCCAACTCGCCGTGGTAGGTGGCCGCGCCGTCGGCAATCACCTCGCCCTTGGCGACCTTCTGCCCGACGCGAACGATCGGCTTCTGGTTCTGGCAGGTCCGCTCGTTGAGGCCCACGAACTTCCGCAGCTTATAAACGTCCTTGCCGATTTCAATGCGCCGGCCATCGACATGGGTCACCTCGCCGGCGCTTTTGGCGCGGATGATCATGCTCGAATTGATCGCGGCGACCTTCTCGAGCCCGGTGGCCACCAAGGGCGGCTCGGTCACCAACAGGGGCACTGCCTGGCGCTGCATGTTCGAGCCCATCAGGGCCCGGTTCGCGTCGTCGTGTTCCAGGAAGGGGATCAAGCCCGCCGACACCCCCACCATCTGGCTGGCCGCCACGTCCATGTACTGGACGCGATCGACGGGCACGAGGTGGAAGTCGCCGCGGTGCCGGGCGAGGATGGTATCGCCCACGAGTTTCCCGTCGCGGATCGAGGTATCGGCCGGGGCGAGCACCGCCTCGTGCTCCTGGTCGGCGCGGAGCCATTCGATCTCGTCGGTCAGTTTGCCTTTCTTGATCTTCTGGTACGGGGTGACCAAGAACCCGTATTCATCGACGCTGGCGTAGATCGCCAGGCTGGAGATGAGGCCGATGTTCGTACCTTCGGGCGTTTCGATGGGGCAGATGCGGCCGTAGTGGGAGATGTGGACGTCGCGCACTTCGAAGCCCGCCCGCTTCCGGTTCAATCCGCCGGGCCCCAACGCCGAAAGCCGCCGCTCGTGCGTGAGCATCGACAGGGGATTGGTCTGGTCGACGACTTGCGACAGCTCGCCGCGGCCGAAGAAGTACTCAATCGCCGCCGAGATGCTCTTGGGGTTGACGAGCGTGCGAGGTGTCATGTCCTCGACGTCCTTCAGGCTCATGCGCTCCTGCACCGTACGGCGAAGCTTGAGGAAGCCCTTGCGCAACTCGTCGCTGGCCAACTCGTCGATGGTGCGCAGCCGGCGGTTGCCCAAGTGGTCGATGTCGTCGACTTCGACGTCCGGACTGTCGCTGCGCAGCAAGAAAAGGTACTTCATCGCGGCGATAAGATCCTCGGGCCGCAGGGTCATCTCGTCCTCGGGCACGTTCAGGCCGAGTTTGCGGTTGATGCGGAAACGGCCCACCCGGCCCAGCCGGTACCGGTTCGTATCGTAGAACTTCTCGTGAAACAGCGCCTTGGCCTTTTCGAGGTTGGGCGGATTGCCTGGCCGGAGCCGCTGGTAGATGCGCAACAGCGCCTCTTCATGGCTGCCCGTGGGATCGTCGGCAAGGCTGTTGAGCAACAGCGGTTGTTTCTGGTCGGGCATTACCTCGACCTGTTTCAGGCCCGAGGTGCAGATCTGCTCGGCCGCATTCTTGGTGATCTTCTGGCCGCTCTCGACGAGGATCTCGCCGGCCCGTTCGCTTTCGAGGGGGTAGACCACGTCGCCCACGGCGATCTTGCCCTCGATCTTCGAGGCGCTGCGGCCGTCGTGGATCGTCTCGACCGTGGTGGGGTAGAACGCCCGCAAAATCGCCGCGTTGTCGCTGTACTTGGGATCCATCGCCCGCAACAGCGTCATCGCCGAAAACTTGCCGCTCTGGTCGATGCGCACGGCGAGGCTTTCCTTGCGGGTGACGTTCAGCTCGATCCAGCTTCCACGTTCCGGGATGATGCGGCAGCTATGGAGCTTGCGCTCGCCTCCTTCGACTTCGCAGACGAAATCGACCCCAGGGCTGCGGTGGAGCTGGCTGACCACGACCCGCTCGGCCCCGTTGATGATAAACTCTCCCCCGCCGAGCATGATCGGCAAATCGCCCAGGTAGACCTCTTCCTCGATGGGCTGCGCCTTGGTCAGGCGGAGCACCACCTTGAAGGGCCGGCCGTAGGTCAGCCGGAGCTGTCGGCACTCGTCGGGCTCGTATCGCGGTTTGCCCAACTCGTACCGCACGTACTCCAACCGGAGCGACTTGTCGTAGCTCTCGATGGGAAAGATCTCGCGCAGGACCGCTTCGAGCCCTTTGTCCTGCCGGGCTTCGGGCGGCGTCTCGTATTGAAGGAAGGACTCGTAACTTCGGGTCTGAATCTCGGTCAGATCGGGGGCGGGATAGGGGGCCCGCCGGGCCCCAAAATCGCGGATCTCCTTCGGCTCCAGACGCCGTTGGGCAGTGGTGGCCATGCTAGGTCATCCTCCTCCGGGAGGCAGGGAACGGGCGGACGAAGAGACAGAAACAGCCGCGCACCGCGAGCGCATGGCCCAGGCGCGCGGCCGAAATCCGTGCAATTGTCGACGGGAATTGAGGCAAGGTCAAGCTGCGATGAACCGCGCACACGCCTTCATCCATCGCCGGATCGGTGCGCTGTCGGGATCGACACTCCGCGCGAATCCGCCGATCAGGGGGGGTCGTGGGCGCGGATGGCCGTCGGGCTATCGGCGATTATACCGCCTCGACGCCCCGCGCCGCACTCTTTCCCGCTTCTCGAAACGGAAATCTCACTTAATGGAAACCTTGGCGCCGGCTTCCTCGAGTTCCTTCTTGAGCTTCTCGGCATCCTCCTTGGAAACCCCCTCTTTGACTTTCGAGGGCGCGCCCTCGACCAGGTCCTTGGCCTCCTTCAGTCCAAGCCCGGTGGCCGTCCGGACGACCTTGATCACCTTGATCTTCTCGGCGCCGAAGTTCTCCAGGATGACGTCGAACTCGGTCTTCTCCGGAGCGGCCTCCGCGGCGGGTGCGCCGGCCCCCGCAACGGGGCCCACCATCACCGCGCCAGCAGCCGCCGGCTTGATGCCATGGGCTTGTTCGAGGTAGTCGCTCAGTTCCTTGGCTTGCTTGAGGGTCAAACTGGCGATCTTGTCGCCGATTTCCATGATTGCTTGGTCTGCCATCGCGATTCCGGTCCTTTCACAACTAACTGGCGCCGCGACAGCCTCCCTGAACAGCTTGCCGACGACGCGACTCTACAGGATTGTCTTCTCACATCGCTTTGTTGGGTCTCGCCCGACCTCGTCCGGGCGGAACTGCGCCCCTTCGGCCACCACGCGCTAGGCGGGGGTTGGCGCCGCGGACTCCGCCGCCGGCCCGGCACCCTCGTTCTCGGCTCCCTCGGCCTTTCCGGCGATTTGGCCGGCCAGGGTAGCCCCCGGCCCGAGGATCTGGGCCGCCAGGGTAGCCCCCGGCCCGAGGATCTGACCTACCAGCAAACTAAGCTGTTCGGTCCGGCTGGGCCATTTGCTGACCTGCTCGACCTGTTCGGGCGAGAGCCGCTCGCCGTCCATCATGCCGCCTCGGGCCGCGAACGGGGCGTACTTGGCGTCCTTGGCGATGCGCGTGATTTCCTTGGCGAGGCTGACGATATCCTCAGCGCCCCAGCAGATCGCCGCGGTGCCGGTCACTCCGTCGAACATTCCGGCCAGCGACGTCCCCGCCACGGCGCGAGCCGCCAGGCTGTTCTTGACCACCAACAGATGGATGTTCTTCTGGCCAAGCTCCTTGCGGAGGCGATTGTTGGCGTTGGCGTCCATGCCGATCACGTTGACCAGGAGGGCATCGTGGACACCCGAGAGCCTCTGGCGAAGGTGATCGGTGACGAGGTTCTTGACGTACTTGCTCATGATCAGGCGAGGGCGCTAGAACGGTGGATGGTTCCGAGGCGACTTCTCCGAGGTTGGGCGGGGCTCAAGCGGCGATCCGCACGCTGGGGCTCATGGTGGCGGAGAGGGCAATGCTCTTGATGTACTGGCCGCGCACGGTGGCGGGCTTGAGGGCCTGGATATGCGCCAAGAACGCACGGATGTTCTCGGCCAGCTTCTGTTTGTCGAAACTCAGTTTGCCGACGACCGCATGGACGATCCCGCCCGCGTCGGTACGAAACTCGACCTTGCCCGCCTTGTACTCGCGGACCGTCTTGCCGACGTCGGGGGTCACCGTCCCTGCCCGAGGCGACGGCATGAGACCGCGCGGCCCGAGCACTTTTCCCAACGGTCCGACAATACCCATCATGTCGGGGGCGGCGATGCACACGTCGAAATCGGTCCACCCGGCCTTGATTTTTTCCGCCAGTTCAGGCCCGCCCACTTCATCGGCCCCGGCGGCCTTGGCCTCGTCGACTCGATCGCCCTTGGCGAAGACGATCACGCGAAGGGTCTTACCGATCCCGTGCGGCAGGACGATCGAGCCGCGCACGATCTGGTCGGCCTGTTTGGGGTCGACCCCGAGGCGGATGGCGATCTCGACGGTCTGATCGAACTTCGTCGTATTGAAGGTCTTGAGGATCTCCACCGCCTGATCGACCGGCAGCGGCGTCTTGCCCGGCGTCTTGGCCACCAGGGCCCGCATACGTTTCGATTGCTTTGCCATCGGTCCGTTGTCCTTCTTGCGCGGCGGGTCAATCGACGACATCGAGCCCCATGCTGCGGGCGGTGCCTTCGATCATGCGTCGGGCGTGCTCCGCGTCTCGGGCGTTGAGGTCCTTGATTTTTCTCTTGACGATCTCGTCGATCTGGGCGCGGGTCACTTTGCCCACCTTCTCCCTGGGTGCCGTGCCCGAACCCTTGGCGATTCCCGCCGCCTGCTTGAGCAGGTCCACGGCGGCCGGGCTTTTGGTCTCCAGCTCGAAGCTGCGGTCGTTGTACACGCGAACGACCACGGGGATGCGCAGGCCGGCGTACTCCCGCGTTCGCTCGTTGAACTGCTGCACGAACTGCCCGAGGTTGATCCCGTACTTGCCCAACGACGTTCCGACCGGGGGGGCCGGGGTGGCCTGCCCCCCAGGAACGTGGAACTTCGCCGTGCCTACTAGTTGCTTGGCCATGAATCGTACCGACTTTCTAACGCTTGACCAGATCGTCCGAGGCTAAACCGCCTCGATCTGCCAGTATTCGATGTCCACCGGGGTACTCCGGCCGAAGATATTGATCAGCACCGTCACCCGGCCGTTGGTCTCGTCGATGTTCGAAACCTCGCCTTCGAAGTTTTCGAAGGTGCCTTCCTTGATCTTCACCCGATCGCCCACGCGAAAGTTGATCTTCACCTTCTCTTGCTGGTCCGGCTTTTCTTCTTGCTTGGCCAGGATCGCCTGGACCTCGCGTGGGTTCATGGGCGTCGGATGGCCTCCGGCCCCGGTAAAGTCGCCGATGCCCGGCGTCTCTCGGACCAAGAACCAGGTGTCCTCGTTGATCTCCATTTGGACCACGAGATAGCCCGGGTACAGCTTGCGCTTGTACGTCCGCTTTTTGCCGCCCTTGACCTCGGTGATTTTCTCGGTGGGGATGATGATCTCGCCGAAATAGTGCTCGTACCCGGCAATGGCGATCCGGCGACGCAATCCCTCGCGGATCGACTCCTCGCGGTTGCTTTGCACCTTGAGGATGTACCAATCCATGCGGTCCGACTTGGGTAGCGAGGGCTTGGCGACCTCGGCGACCGGCTCGCTCTCGGCGGGTTGTTCGGCCTCCGGCGCGGCAGGTACGGTCTGGTCTTCCGGTTCCGACGAGGTGGCCGCAACCTCGGGAGACTCCGCCGTGGCGGCACCCGTCTCGCCGTCCGCGCCGGCTGCCGCCTCGACCAAGGGGGCCGAAACCGTGCCTTCGCCGGGCTGGGGCGCGACGTCGGCGGGGACCTCGGGACAAGAGGGCGACGGCTCGTCGGGCCCGGTGTCGCCAACCGTCGGCGCGGTCGTTGCGTCGGCCGGGGGCAGCCCCTCGGCGCCCATCGGGCGATCGCGATTCGCGTCCGGCTCGTGGATCGAGTTGTTCGGCTCGCTCGACACGCCACCATCCCCCGGCTAGAGAATTCCCAAGAAACGGAACAGGCTGCTCCACGCCAGGTCGAACACGGCCAAGACCACGGCCAAGGCCAGAATGGTCGCCAGGACGACCACCGAGCCTCGGACCAGTTCGTTCCAGGTCGGCCAGGAGACCTTGTTCATCTCGGCTTCGACCGCGATCAGGAAGTCGGCGAACCGCGGCAGGTTCACCATCCGGTACGCAATCCACCAGCACACCAGCAATAGGACGAACGGGAGCCCCCAGTGGACCGCATCCCACCAGGCGTCCACGCCGCCGAACCACTGGGTGAGGAACTTGGGGGGCGACATGAGCGTTTGGTGCAGGCGCCACAACCCCACAGCCGCGGCGAGGGCCAGCGCCCCGAAGGTCACCTGGCGCGTAATACGGCCCTGGCTTCTCTTGTAGAGACTAGCTTGAAACAATTCCTGGAAAAAGCCGTTCACCGCGTCCTCTTTCCGCCTGGGACCAGGGACCGCCGCCGGTCGCCGCCGCGGGTGCGGCGACAAGCAGGGGCGGAGTGACTCGAACACTCAACCGCCGGTTTTGGAGACCGGTGCTCTACCAATTGAGCTACACCCCTCCAGGGCAGGTCAAGCGCCTGCCGCATCCTCGTGGGGCCGGTTTCCCGCCTGCCGCACCGGGCAGCAGGATGAAAACCTGCCCCACCCGGGAAGTCACTCGATGACCTTCGTCACGACGCCCGAACCCACCGTCCGGCCGCCCTCACGAATGGCGAACCGCACATTCTCATCCATGGCGATCGGCGAGATCAGCTCGACCTTCAACTTGACGTTGTCGCCGGGCATGCACATCTCCGCGCCGCCGAGCAGTTCCAAGGAACCGGTCACGTCGGTCGTGCGGAAATAGAATTGGGGACGATAGCCGGTGAAGAACGGGGTATGCCGCCCGCCCTCCTCCTTCGACAACACGTAGACCTCGGCTTCGAACTTGGTGTGCGGGGTGATCGACCCCGGCTTGGCGAGCACCTGGCCGCGCTCCACCTCCTCGCGCTTGATGCCGCGCAGGAGGCAACCGACGTTGTCGCCAGCCACACCCTCGTCAAGGGTCTTGTTGAACATCTCGACCCCGGTGCAGACGACCTTGCGGGGCTCTTTCGAAAACCCGACGATCTCCACTTCGTCGCCGACCTTGATCCGGCCGCGTTCGATGCGGCCGGTGGCCACCGTACCGCGACCCTCGATCGAGAACACGTCTTCGACCGCCATCAAGAACGGCTTGTCGACTTCGCGGACCGGCTCGGGAATATAGCGGTCGATGGCATCCAACAGGTCCTGGATGCACTTGGTGGCCGCCGGATCCTTGGGGTTGTTGTACGCACCGAGCGAGTTGCCGCGGACGATCGGAATGTCATCGCCCGGGAAGCCGTATTTCGTCAGCATCTCCCGGAGTTCCAGCTCGACCAGCTCGAGCAGCTCGGGATCATCGACCAGGTCGACCTTGTTCAGGAACACCACGATCGCCGGCACGTTGACCTGCCGGGCCAAGAGCACGTGCTCCTTGGTCTGCGGCATCGGACCATCGGCCGCCGACACGACCAGGATCGCCCCGTCCATCTGGGCGGCCCCGGTGATCATGTTCTTGATGAAGTCGGCGTGGCCCGGGCAGTCGATGTGGGCGTAATGCCGCTTCTCGGTCTCGTACTCGACGTGCGCGACCGCGATGGTCACGGTCTTGGTGGCGTCGCGGACCGTGCCGCCTTTGGCGATGTCGGCGTACGTCTTGAACTTCGCGAGCCCTTTCTGGGCCTGGGTCGCGAGGATCGCGCCAGTCAACGTGGTCTTGCCGTGGTCAATGTGGCCAATGGTGCCCACATTGACGTGGGGTTTGGTTCGCTGAAATACGTCCTTGGCCATTCTTTCTCCCTGCGATGTTACAGGCGGGTTCGAAATGTTGGTCTGGGAAAGCTGTATATACGAACGCGCTGGGCTCGCCGTCCAAGGAGCTGCTGAAGGGACTCGGACCCTTGACCTCGTCCTTACCAAGGACGCGCTCTACCGGCTGAGCTACAGCAGCCGAAAACCTCCTCGTTCCGACAAGCGGGTGAAGGGAGTCGAACCCTCGTGTCCAGCTTGGAAGGCTGGCGCTCTACCGTTGAGCTACACCCGCATCCCGCATAGGACGAACGCCAAAGCCCGAATGCCGAAACCGACAACCAACCCTTCGTCATTCGACCTTCGTGATTCGACATTCGCCATACTCCAATGGGGGGTGAAGGATTCGAACCTTCGAAGGCATGAGCCATCAGATTTACAGTCTGACCCCTTTGACCACTCGGGAAACCCCCCGCGAACCAGTATAACATCCCTCCCAAAGGAGCATCGCACTCCGAACACGCATCGCGACTCGTTGCACGAGGGGCGTCTCACGAGCTAGCGGAGGGACTTGAACCCACAACCTGCTGATTACAAATCAGCTGCTCTGCCGGTTGAGCTACGCTAGCCACCCAGCCCGAAATGCGAATCATTTAATATAGCGGCTTGACCCCACCGTGCAAGGCGACCGCGACGGAAAAACGCGACCCGCGTGCCAAGGTGGCACTGCGGAGAACCACCCCACGCCTATCCCCCCATCAGGCCCAACGCCGTCCGAGCGGGCCCGAAAACTCAAACCTCGATCAAACCGCTCACCGCGCAAACTATAGGACGCAGCCGCCTGCCGCGACGTTCACGGCACCCGAGGTCCATTACCCATTGGGGGTAGCTTGGGAATCCTAACCGAACCGATCTCCATCAAGCGGCCAGGGCACGGCGCCGCAAGTCCCTGTTCGTTGTAAGCGCCATCTTCATCGTGGTCAATAGCACCCCCATCGAAGAGGGGGTAGCTCTGAATCCACCCGCGCGATCTCCGAAGTGCGACGTTGCCGCGAAGGTCTTATTCAAGTCGCATCCGCCGTGTCCTCGCCGCAGTCAAGCAGCGCTGTACCACCCGAATGGCTTAGCATGGTCGCGCAACCCGAGTGGGATCGGCTCGCCGCCCTGGGCTGTTCTTGGCAACGCCCTGGTGCCCGAATGGTCGAGTGTTGGGTGTTTCGAACGCTTCTGGCGTCTCAAGGGCACTTGCAGGACAATAGCAAGCGCCGTGGCGGTCGCGGTTCCGGTCGCCGTTGACGGAAAGGGTCCTCATTCTCGGGGCAAAGCCCACGACAATGGGAGTGGCCCGGTCGGGGGCGACCGCGCAAGACGGGTGCAAAACCAGGGCTTATGGAGCAAGGACCATGAATCGTCGCAGTTTTCTGGCCACGGGGGTTGGTTCCATGATGGCGGCGGGGGTCTCGGCCGCGGCGTCCGAACCGGCTGGCGCGCCGCCGGGGGCCGCGGCGCTTGCGCTTCCGCCCATGCCGGCCGACCCGCGTGCCACGCGCCTGGCCGTCAAACCCGTGATGACGAACATCGTCCACTCGGGGGTTTGGGAGGGACCTTGCCGGTGGTCGTCGGTCCCACCCGCCGAAGAGAAAGCCCGCGCCGAGGCGCACTCTGCCGGTTGGTCGAAGCAACTGAAAGAGCGCGGGCTGGGCCGGCCCGACGAGGTAACGGTGCTCGAGCCGGTTCACGTCACGTTCTCCGAGGAGTTCACGCTCAAGCCGGAAGAGTACGCGAAGCTGGAGCGGGACCGCGACAAGACCGACGCCTTCTTCGTGTACCCTGCCGGTTCGTCCGTGTCGGCGTTCGACCTCGGCAACCGTTTCGGCAAGCCGATCGTGCTGGTGGGCTTGGGTTGCCGCAACGTGGACATTGCGGCGTACACGCGGGCTCGGGGCAACGAGGCGTTCGTGGCGGCCGACATGGCCGAACTGGGCGAGGTGCTCTCGCTGTTGCGGGCGCGCAAGGTCGTTCGCCAGACACGCGTGCTACTGCCCACCAACCGCGGCCTGCCGGCTTCGTGCTCGGTGGGGAGCGTTTGGGATCTCGACGACCTGAACAAGCGGCTGGGGGTGGCCGTTCAGACCATCCGGTACCAGGAAATGGCCGATGAGATGAACCGGGTGATGGGCGACCGGTCGCTCGCCCAGGTCGCCCAGGCCGCGGCCGAGGACCTGGTGCGCAAGGCCCGGCGATCGTTCCTCGAGACCCGCTACGTGACGCGCGGCGTGCAGTTTTACCAGACGATCCAGCGTCTGATGGCCCGGCACGCGTGCAACGCCTTCACCATCGAGTGCTTCGAGTTTTGTTCGAGCCGGCTGCCGCAGCAGTGGCTGATCACGCCTTGTCTCTTGCACGCGCTGTTCGGCAACCAGCAGTTCGCCTCGTCGTGCGAGGCGGATCTGGGGTCGCTCTTGGCCGTGCGGTTGTTGATGAGCGCCTCGGGCCGGTCGTGCCACCAGGGCAACTCGGATCCGCACGCGCGCGACACCTTCCACATCAACCACAGCGCCCCGAGCATGAAGATGGACGGCCACGACCGGCCCGATCTTCCCTACCAGCTCGGCCGCTTCACGACCCAGGGCTGGGGCGCCAAGGTGGTGATCGACTTCATGAACCACAAGGAGAAGACGGTGACGGTGGCGCGGGTCGATCCGACGGCCAGGCGATTGCTCGTGCTCAAGGGCACGCTCGTCGGCGCCAGCGGCTGGGACAAGGACCTCGTGGGCTGTTCGGTCGAGGCGGTCATCCGGCCGCCCGAGGGCCGATGCGACGAATTCCTCCGCCGCCGCCTGGAATTCGGCAACCACTTGCAGTGGGTCTATGGCGACTGCACGCGGCGCTTGCAGGAGCTTGGGCGCATGCTCAAGCTCGATGTCGAGCTGATCGCGTGACGTCCCGATCGACCGCGGGTCAGTCGTATAGGAGTGGTTTCTTCTTCCAGTCCTTGTCCTTGTCGTGGCCCATTTCGGCCACACGGGGACGGCGTTCGCGCAGGCGCACCGATTCGATGCCGCAGTAGTAGCCCTGCGACTGCGCGTGCTTGCCGGTGCATTCCAGCCGCAGGGTATGGACGCCCGGCTCCGGCCAGAAGTCCAGCAGGTGGAACTCCTGGTTGACGACCTTGGCGCTGTAGAGGTCCATCGCGCCGCCCAGCTTGACGCCATCGAGCGAAGCCCGATACGTGCCGAAATCGTAACTCTTGGTCATGTTCAAGACCAGGCGCAGGGGCTCTTTCTTCGGGACCTCGAAGGGAATTTCGATCCACGCGCCCGCGGACTGCTTCGGCTTGTAGAGGAGTTGCGGGCCGGCGTACAGGCTCAGTTGCTGGGCGACGGCCTCGCCCGCGCCATGATGCTTGGCGCCGGTGAAGTCGGCCGCGCGGACCACCACGCGTTCGAGGCTGGGCAGGCGGCGCTGGCGCGCGTGGGGGGCGCGGGCGGTGAACGTCGAAGGACCCGTCTGGTACCAGAAGGCCACGCTGGCGTAGTCGTCCTCGCGCTCGTTCCAACTCATCGACTTGTAGTTCGGGTTCTCGTCGGGCGAGAGCCAGCCGAAGTGTTCCAAGGTCACCTTGATGCCCGTGTTGAACACGATCGGATCGTTGATGTGCCAGCGGTAGGCGCTGGTGTGCCCCCCGACGATGCCCCATTGATCGAAATACGGCACGCCGAAATAGGGCGTGCTGGTCCTCTTCAGGCCCCAGGCCGAGAGAAAATAGTCCTCGGTGCCGGTGCCCCAGATCGAGGGCTTCGCTTCGCCGTCGATGTAGATCTTCTCGTCGCCTTCGCCGAACCACGAGGGGCTGCGCGTGCGCACCGCCAACACCGTGCCCACGTAGTGGCCCTTGCCCTGGGTCTCCAGCACGAGGTAGTCCTTGCCCTTTTGCACCGGGTACTCCTGGCGGTACTGGGCGTAGAAGTAGGGGGTATCGTCGGGCAGCCGGTTCTTCTTGATCCAGTCGATGTTGTAGTAGAGCAAACCGATGGGTTTGTCGCTTTGGTTCTCGATCTCGATTCGGGCCGACTTGCGGAACGGCATGTGCCAGTAGCAGTTGTACGAGTCGGCGTCCTCGACGATGACGGGCAGGCTCGTCACCTCGCTCCGTTTGCCGAAGCAATTGGCGAAGAAGTCGCCGACAGGGGCTTCGACAGCGGGCCGCGGGTTGTCGTCCCAGTACATGCGCAGCAACATCTCCTGATGATCCGCCGAGCCCTTCGGGGCCCACGCCTGCGGTTCGGGTCCCAGGAACGTGAGCCAGAGGTGGGTGATGACGCCGGGCCCTTTCTCGTCCATCAGGACGTGGGTTTGTCCGGGGGCGACCCGGTGATTGTCCCAGTTGCTGGCCTCGTCGAAGTCCCCCTTGGGATCGGCCTTGGGATCGAGTTTCCGCTCGGCCCCGCCGCGGCGCACCTCGCCCACGCGCATGGTGGACGTGACGCGCATCGAACGGCCCTCCTGCGGCCTGGCCAAAGACTCCAGGGGACCGGCGGCCAAGACAAGACTCGGCGCAACAGCCAAGGCCGCCAGCGCCGCAAGGAGAGTCCATCGGGGTGCGTGGTTCCGTGCGATCATGGTCCGGCACCGAAGGGGTGGTTGGCTCGACCGGGGCCTTTGCCTTGCCGATCGGGCGCAAGCCTCGGTCCGCTGGCCAACCATCCTAGCGTGTGCCGGCCGCCGGGTCCATCTGGGCCACGCTCAGAACTGGATGATCAAGTCCGTTCCCCAGAGGAACTGGTGGAACCGATCGAAATCGTCGAAGGGGGCATCGATCGTGTCCACCAGGGGATCAGCCCAGTCCCACCGCACCTCGCTACGCAAGAGCACGTTCGCGTTGGGCTTGTAGTTCAGGCCCAGCGAGGCCTCTTGCCAATGCGAGGGGACGGCGAACAGGGCGATGTTGGTGGGGTCTCCCAAGCCGGCCACGCGCACGCCGTCGTCGTCGGAAAACCACTCGTATCGGAACCCGAGACTCCAGCAAGGGTTGATATCGTACAGCAGGTAGCCCACCACGCCCCACCATTCGGCGTCCTGGCCGTCGAGCAGGGCGTTCTGCTCGTGGGCGATGTCGCCCTGGAGCACGCACTTCAGATTGCGGGCCAGCTTCTGGGTCCAGACCACGCTGACCAGGTTCCGGGTGCTCTCGCCCGTGGGTTGCTCGTTGCTCGAAACGAGGCCCAACGCCAGCGAGGTATTGCCCTCGGGGCCCGTCCAAGCGAGGTCGCCCAAGACGCCCAGCTTGTCGTTCGTGTCTTCCCACTGGTCCCAGCCGCGGTGGAACCCGGCGCCGATCGACAGCCGCTCGTTCAAACTCCACCGCGCCAACATGCCGGTGTGGGTGAACGGTTCTCCATATTGCTTGGTGTAGGAGTGCGAGTAGAAGAAGTGATCGGGGGCCATGCCGTTCTCGTAGCCCACGATCGTGTAGAACCGGCCGAAGCGGAACACCCAATCGTTCCAGGCCAGATCGGCATAGAGTTGGGGCATCGCCAGGCCGTAGAAGCGGTGGTCGCGGTTCCATGCCTGTTCGATCGAGCCGTCGGCGTTGGTCTCGACCTCGAGTCCGTTGGCCATCAGGAAACGGTGGTCGGTGCCGTAGAGTACGTCAACGCGGCCGCCGACATCGAAATCGCTTTGGCTGGTGTCGGTCTTGCGCTCGCCGATCAGGTAGAGCTGATTGAGCATGTACTCGTTCGCCCGATCGTTGAACGTCACGGGCCCGTTGAAGCGATGCTGCGGGCTGTCGGGATTCCAGGTGAATCCCTGGTCGAGCCAGCCGTAGATGCCGATCCGCCGGCAGTCGAGGGCGGGCAGGGCGAAAAGCCGCCTCGGTTCACAGGGGTCGTCCGGTTCGCCATCGTCCCAACAAGGGATGCCGCAAGTCGACGGCCCGGCGGCCTGGGCGGGTCCCTCGTGGAGCGGACTAGGGGGTGGGAGGGGGTGCCGGTACGCGGGGTCGTCCGGCAGCGGGCCGGCTGGAGGCGCGATGGGTTTGGCTGGTTTGGTCACCGGGGCCGTTTGCAGCGGTTTCGGTGGCGCCGCCTCGATCTCTTCGACCAAAGGCGCCTTGGGCGGCGATTTCGCAGCCCCTGGGGCCGATGCGGCGGCCTGCAACATCATTCCCGTCGGCCGGACCTCCTGGTCCGATTGCCAGACGAAGTCCGAATCGTCGTCCGCAGCCCAAGCCAGACCGCTCAGCAGGGTACCGGCCAGCACGACTGCCAGCGATATCGTCCGCATCCTCATATTCCGCGTTCTCCTGTGACGACTTTCGTCAGGGGCGGGGGAATCGAACGAAGCGACCCCTCCCTCCTTGTCGTTATCGGCGGAAGAATCGTCAAAACCGGCAGCAATTCAAGCCCACGTGGCCCAAAAAGCCGGCTGGATCGCTACGGCCGTGCGAAAGTATGCCGGTCAGAGAAGCCAGAGAACCCCACCTCGGGGCGTCTCAGGCGTTGCCGCCCACGTCCTCGAAGAGCGCGTCGACAAACGGGCCGGGTTCAAAGAGGCTGAGGTCCTCGGCCTTCTCGCCCACGCCGACGAACTTCACGGGAATCCCTACTTGTTGGCGGATCGCGATAACCACCCCGCCCTTGGCCGTTCCGTCGAGTTTGGCCAACACAATGCCCGTGCACTTCACCGCGTCGGTAAAGTGCTTGGCCTGGCTGATGCCGTTCTGACCGGTGGTGGCATCGAGCACGAGAAGCACTTCGTGCGGGGCTTCGGGAACCTGCTTGCCCAGCACCCGGTAGATCTTGCCCAGTTGCTGCATCAGGTTCTGCTGGGTCTGAAGGCGACCGGCCGTGTCGACGATGCAGACGTCGGCCCTGGTTTCGAGGGTGCGGGCGACCGCCTGGTGGGCGACGCTGGCCGGATCGACGCCCTGCTGCCCTTTGACGATCTCGGTGCGCAACCGTTCGGCCCAGATCGACAACTGCGAGACAGCGCCCGCCCGAAACGTGTCGGCCGCGCCGAGGACCACCTTCTTGCCCTCCGCCTGGAACAGATGGGCCAGCTTGGCGATCGAGGTCGTCTTGCCGCATCCGTTGACCCCGCACACCATGATCACCGTCGGGCCGCTGGCCGCGTAGCGGATCGGGTCGACCGGTTGTTGAAGCAGCACCTTCAACTTCTCTTTGATCCGAGCGAGAATCTCGTCGATCTCGACAACCCTCGCCCGAAACGCGGTGCCAACCTCGTCGACCACGGCCTGGGCGGCCTGTACGCCCATGTCGGTCTTGATCAACATGGCGAACAGTTCGTCGAGAAACGCATCGTCGACCAGCCGGCCCTTCGTCTTGAAGAGGTCGCGGACGTCGGTGCGGAGAATCTGGGTGGTCTTCTTGAGTCCCTGCTTGAGTTTTTCGAGGAGTCCCATGGCTTTGCTAGAACAACCTGGTGGACGAGGGGCCGATTCGTTCCGCGTCGGTGCCCACGGCGGCACGGCCTAGCCGCTGTCCGTCGGCTGCGAATCGCTACCGCTACGAACATGCATGAACCGGTCGAGAATGCCGTTAACGAACTGAGCCGAGTGCGCGGCCCCGTACCGCTTGACCAGCTCGATCGCTTCGTCGACCGCAACGCGGTCGGGGGTATCGGAGTACAGAATCTCGTACGCGCCCAGTCGGAGCACGTTCCGATCGACCGGTGCCATCCGCGACAGGCTCCAGTTGGTCGCTGTCTGTTCGATCAAGCGATCGATCTCTTCCCGATGGCGGCGAACCCCAGCGACCAATTGCCGCGCGAACTCGACCAGTTCGGACGTGCGCAACCGCCGCCGGATGAACTCCTCGCCCACCGAGGGGCTCACGCGACGATTCAAGTCGTCCTCGAAAAGCACCTGGAGGGCAACCTCGCGGGCTCGGCTGCGACGAGTCATGGGACGGTCGCCTCCGGACTGGGCAACTTGGCCAACAAGTCCACCATCTCCAATGCCGCCAAGGCGCACTCGACTCCTTTGTTGCCGATCCGGCTACCGGGGTGATCCTTCCCTCGGGTGCCGATGGTCCCCCCAGATCGCGCCGTCGCTTGCTCCAGCGTGTTGCACGTCAAGATACCGAAGAGAACGGGAATGCCGTGGCGCACCCCCATTTCGGCTAGCGCCATGCTCACAGCCCGGTTGATGTGTTGGTCATGGGTGGTCTCGCCGCGGATCACCGCCCCCAGACAGAGCACGGCTTGGTAACGTCGGCTGGCGGCCATACGCTCTGCCACGGTAGGGATCTCAAAGGCCCCAGGGGTCCAGGCGACGTCGAGGTTCTCGTCTGGAACTCCATGCGCACAAAGAGTTTGGACCGCTCCCTCGAGCAGGCCCCGGGTCACCGATTCGTTGAACCGCGAGACGACGATGGCAAAGCGACCCGGCGCGGGGGCAGGCTTTCCTTCGTAGACGTTGAGCACAGGGCAACCTGTTGGCTAGACTGCGTGGTGGTAGCGACGAACGGATTATACCGCAATTTCCCACCCGGTAACGTTCCTTTCCGAACCTTCCATTGCGAAAGGCCGTTGGGGACCCCAACCGGGAGTCTCGCGCAACGAGAAACTTGCACCGCCAGGGCAAGACAATACACTGAAGCGCCCAAAGCGCCGGCGGTCTGAGGCGGACCGCGGGCGGACCGCTTGGCTCTTGGAGTCGCACCCCTTGGCAAGTCTGGAGCTTCAACTCGGGGTCAAGACCGATCCGGTCGAGTATCGGTATTCCTACGAGTGGTTGTTTCGGCTGTTGGCCGAAGAGGGGATTCACTGCGTCCAGTTGGGCAGTTTCTTCGAGATCTATCAGCTTCCCGACGACTACTTCGTCGGTCTGCGCCGGCAGGCGGAGGGCTTGGGGATCCGCATTGCGAGTGTCTTCACGGCGCATCGCGAGCTGGGGGGCTTCTTCGTGGACGATCCGGCCTGGGAAGCCGTGGCCCTGCGCAATTACCGGCGTCTGATCGAGGTGGGCGCGTTGGTGGGAGCGCAATCGGTCGGGTCGAATCCCGGAGCGGTCTATCGCGACCGGATGGGCACCAAGCGCCGCGGCATCGCCTGCTACCTGGGGCACATGAAGGAACTGATGCACTATGCCTACGAACACGGTGTGCCGTGGCTGACGATCGAGCCGATGTCGTGCCTGGCGGAGCCGCCGACCCTGCCCGACGAAATCGGCCACATGGGCGACGCGTTGGACGAGTACCATCGCCTTAACCCGGCCACAGCCCGAGTGGGGTTCTGCGCCGACGTCTCGCACGGGTATGCCGACCAGTGGGGCAACGTGCGCTACGACCACTTAGAATTGCTGGCCGCGACGTTTCCGCACCTGTATGAGATCCACCTGAAGAACACCGACGCCCAATACGGTTCGACCTTCGGGTTCGGTCCAGCGGATCGGGAGCGGGGCATCGTGCGTATCGAGCCGATCCGGCAGATGATCCGGGCCAACGCGGCGACGTTGCCTGGGGAACGCCTGGTGGGCTACCTGGAGATCGGCGGACCGAAACTCGGCCGCGACTACTCCGACCCGTGCCTCGAGGAACAGCTTCGAGCGTCGCTGGCGTATCTCAAGGAGGCGTGGCTTGGCGGTTCGCCGCCGCCACGCGCCGGCGACGGCTCGGCGTCGAACCTTTCCCGGCCCGCCGAGGCCAAGCCGCGCGCGGTGGTCCGCGTGTCGCCCTCGTTGATGTGCGCGGACCTGTTCCACCTGGAACACGGCGTGCGGCAACTCGAGGCCGCCGGGGCCGACATGCTGCACCTGGACCTGGCCGATGGGCACTTCGTGCCCAACTTGCTCTTGGGACTCGACGTGGTGCGGCAACTGCGCCCCAAGACGGGGCTGCCGCTCGATGTGCACCTGATGGTCGAGAACCCGGACGCGTACCTC
This sequence comes from Blastopirellula marina, assembly GCA_020721945.1. Lineage (GTDB taxonomy): Bacteria > Planctomycetota > Planctomycetia > Pirellulales > Thermoguttaceae > JANLFZ01. Next base: position 23,748 of record DYLT01000004.1, on the reverse strand, counting down.
GAGCCGCTGGCCGAGATCGGCGCCGATTGGGTCGCGGTCCACGCCGAGGCATGCCGCCACCTCGACCGCACGCTCGCCGAGATCGCGCGCCGGGGGATGAAAGCGGGCGTGGCCTTGAACCCGGCCACCCCGATCGAGGCGATCGCCTACGTGCTCGAGCGTCTCGGGTTCGTGCTCTTGATGACGGTCAACCCGGGTTTCGCGGGACAAACGCTAGCCGCCGGCGCGCTTCGCAAGATCGCCGATTGCCGCCGATGGCTGGACGACCGGCACGTGGAGGTGCCGATCATGGTCGATGGGAATGTGAGCTTCGAGAACATTCCGGCCATGGTCGCCGCCGGGGCCGACATCCTCGTGGCCGGCACGAGCAGTTGGTTCCACCGCGGCGAGTCGCTTCAGGAGAACGTGCGCAAGGCACACGCCGCGATTGTCGCCGGGTTGGAAACGCGAGCGCGAGGCAAACCGGGCTAGGACGTTGAACCCGCGAGATCCGCCGCATGACCCAGCCCACGATGAACGCTTTGGTGCTCCATGCGGTTGGCGACGCCCGATTCGAGCGGGTGCGCCGGCCCGTGCCCGCCCCCTGCGAAGTGCTCGTGCGCGTGGCGTTTTGCGGAGTGTGCGGTTCGGACATCCCGCGCGTCTTCGTCAAGGGGACGTACCGCTTCCCCACGATCTGCGGCCACGAGTTCGCCGGCGTGGTCGAGGAGTGCGGCCAGCGCGTCAGCGCGTACCGGCCGGGCGACCGCGTGGCGGTGTTTCCGCTGTTGTGGTGCGGGCGGTGCGCGGCCTGCGAGCGGGGTGCGTTTGTGATGTGCTCCGACTACGATTACTATGGCTCGCGCCGCGATGGGGCCTTTGCCCAGTACGTGGCCGTGCCGACGCGGAACCTGCTTTGCGTGCCGGAAGGCGTGTCGCTCGAGACCGCGTCGATGACCGAACCGGCCGCCGTCGCCCTGCACGCGTTGCGGCGGGCCGGCGGCGCCTTCATCGGCCAGACGGTCGTCGTTTTCGGCGCGGGGCCCATCGGGCTGATCACGGCCCAGTGGGCCCGGAGGATGGGCGCCGAGCACGTCGTCGTCTTCGACCTGGTGCCCGAGAAACTGGCGATGGCCGCCCGGTTGGGCTTCCACCTGGCCTTCGACCCGCGCGACGGCGACCCGATCGAGAAGGTCCGGCAGTTGACTGCCGGCCGGGGGGCCGACGTGTGCGTTGAGGCGGCCGGCGTGCCGGTGACGATGCGCCAGGCGATTGCCGCGGCGCGCACCGGCGGGCGCGTGGTGCTTTTGGGCAACCCCTCGGCCGACGTGACCCTGCCCGCCGCGCTGATCTCGCAGGCCATGCGCCGTGAGTTGGACCTCTTGGGCACGTGGAACTCGACGTTCAGCCCGGCCGGCAACAACGACGACTGGCACGCGGTCCTCTCGGCCGTAGCCGCCGGCCGGTTGGACCTCGACGGCCTGGTGACCCATCGCGTGCCGCTGGAAGACGCCTTCGCGGCTTTGGTGATGATGCGCGACCAGACCGAGTTTTTCGGCAAGGTGCTGATCAGGCCGTGACGACGGGGCTTCGCGAGCGGTCGCCGTCGGCCCGCGTTCCAATGGGGAACGCACCCGCTACACGCCGCTGGGCAAGTCTGGTACACTACACTGTTGCCAGGAAGCGCAGGAGGCCTCGAAGATGTCAAATGACGACAGGTATCTTGCCACAATCCGCAAGTCCCTTGAGGTTTGCAGGCGTTCCAGGCCGAAGTTCGGGAGAGGATCCAAGGAGGGGCTCACGTTCGACGAATTCAACGCGCTCTACCAAGCCGACCCCTTCTACAGTTGGTTTGGCCTGAACTCCCCGCTCCTCTACGCGGTGCACAAAGCGGCCGGCGGCCTGACGTCGGTGTATCGACAGATCGGCGAAGGTGCGGAGCGCGTGTTCCGACTCCTGCTTCAAGATTGCCTTGGACAAACGGAAGAGGAGAGCAATTGGTGTTATACCATCCCGTCGACGAAGGGCAAGCCGCGCAAATTGTCTCTCGATGGGCGGATCAATCTCGAGGCAGTCAGGGAGCCGTCACGAGTTGAGCCGGTGAGGCAGTGGATCGAGCAGTGCAAGATCCGCGTTGGGTTGGAAGGGGCGGCTACCGAGCTTGAGGGCGTGGTCTTCGAGTGCCGACAGGGCTACAAGAGCAAAGACGCGAAACGTCAGAACGCCGACATTGCCAACGCGGCCAACGCCTATGCGCGCAACTACCTCCCTTGCGTGATGTTGTTCTCCCGTCAGATAGACTCGGACATTGCGGAGCGGTACGTCCGCGCTCAATGGCTGCTGTTGACGGGCTCATTGAACGGCGCGAGCACGGATTCCACCTACGTGTTCGTCAAGGAGGTGCTCGGATATGATTTGGCGGCGTTCTTCGATCGCAATTCGGCGGTCATCAAGCAGGACGTCGAGGAGGTGCTTCGAGGGCTGCTGCAATGAACACCCCCCGTTCGGAAGAACTAATCAGGCGCCGCGAACACCTGACCTTTCGGGGCAACTTGAAACAGGGGCGGCATGGCTGGTTGAGACTCACGCCGGCGTACTCGCTCTACGTCGTCGAGGGCGTCTTGAGGGAATGCCGGGGCAGTCATTTCGCGCTGGACCCTTTCTCGGGCACAGGCACGACGCCGCTGGCTTGCGCGTGTTCCGGCGTCCCTTGCCACGCGATTGACGTCAACCCGTTTCTGGTCTGGTTCGGCAACGCCAAAGTAGGCAAATACGCCGACGCAACGCAGAAGAGCCTGCGCATCGTGGCCCAGCAGGCGATCGCCTCAGGTGCAGACAACGGGGACGTCGCCCAGGCGTGGGTGCCGGGCTTGCACCAGATTGAGAAGTGGTGGGATCGTTCGACGTTGCTCGCCTTGGCGCGGCTCTTTCGTGGCATTGCCGAACTGCACGAGAACCCCAACGTGGACCTGCTGCGGATCGCGTTTTGTCGGGTGATGATACAGCATGCGCATGTGACGTTTGGCCATCAGTCGATGTCTTTCAAGCGAAGGCCGCGCGGCCTGTTCGATTCCGGCGACGCGTTCGACGTCGTCGCGGACGGTTTCCTGGAGGCGGTTGACGGCATCGCCGCAAGCATCGCCAGCGATGACCCGATCGCGGAAGCCCGAGTGTTCCTCGGCGACTCGCGCGACGTCGCGTCGTTCGTTCCCCGCAACGACTACAGCCTGGTGGTGACGAGCCCCCCTTATCCGAACCGGATGAGCTACATCAGGGAGCTTCGACCGTATATGTACTGGCTGGGCTACCTTGCCTCCGGCAGACAGGCCGGGGAGTTGGACTGGCACGCGATCGGGGGCACCTGGGGATCTGCAACAAGCCTCTTGAACAAGTGGGAGCCGGCGCCCGGGAGCCACATCCCGTATCCAGGTTTCGCCGAGATGATCGCTGAAATCAGGCGAGAGCACGACACGCTTGGGAGGTACGTCCACAGGTATTTCGACGACATCCGGCGGCACATCGCCAGCCTGAGGAACGCGCTGCGTCCGGGCGCACAGTGTCATTATGTGGTCGGCAATTCGAAGTTCTATGGTACGCTCGTGCCGGTCGAACAAGTCTACGCAGTCCTCTTCCGAGAGGCGGGCTTCCGAAAGGTGCGGGTTGAGACCCTGCGCAAGCGGAACTCGAAAAAGGAGCTGTTTGAATACCTCGTATGTGCAGAAGCGCCGTAGCGCAAGAGCCTGCCCCGCCACCCAGAAACCATCCTCCCCTCGCTTGAGCCATCGACGTTTACTTGTGCTAAGTCAGCCCCGATTCCTCGGATTTCCGCGCCCATGAAAGCCGCCGTCCTCGAAGCCCTTGAGCAACTGGTCGTCCAGGAAGTCCCCACGCCCGAGATCGACGACGATTCGGCCCTGTTGAAGGTCGAGTCGGTCGCCGTTTGCGGGTCCGACCTCCGCATCTACCACCATGGCAATCCGCGCGTCAAGCCGCCGGCGATCATCGGCCATGAGACGGCCGGGACAATCGTCAAGGCGGGCAAGAACGTGGTCCGGGTCAAGGAGGGCGACCGCGTGGCCGTGGGGGCCGACGTGCCCTGCGGCCAGTGTTCGTGGTGCCGCAACGGGGCGGGCAACAATTGCGCGATCAACTACGCGATCGGCTACCAGATCCCCGGCTCGTTCGCCGAGTACATGAAGCTCCCCCGCCTGGTCCTGGAAGAAGGACCCGTCACCCGCTTCGGCCCCTCGCTCAGTTTCGACGTGGCCACCCTGGCCGAACCCTTGGCCTGCGCGATCAACGGCTTGGAGCTGGTCGGCATGTCGCTGGGCAAATCGATCGCCATCTTGGGCATGGGCCCCATCGGCTGCATGATGATCGATCTGGCCCGGATCATGGGGGCCATCCAGGTCATCTGCGTCCAGCGCAGCCGTAAGCGCATGGAGATCGCCAAGACCTACGGGGCCGACGCCTATATCTGCTCCGACGAGGAAGACGTGGTGGCCCGGTGCCGCGAAGAGACCGGCGGCGAGGGTCCCGACGTCGTGATCACCTCGTGCGGTTCGGTCGAGGCCCACGAGCAGGCCATCGAGATGGTCGCCCATCGCGGCTATGTGAACCTCTTCGGTGGGCTGGGCAAGAACGTCCGGCCGATGTCGGTCCTGTCGAACGTCATCCACTACAAGGAGTGCTTCGTGACCGGCTCGCACGGCTGCGTGCCGCGGCATCATGAGCTGGCCGTGAAGCTGCTCGAACGGGGGCTGGTCCGCGTCGAGCCGCTGATCACCCACCGCTTCTCCCTCGACCGCATCCACGACGCGTTCCAGACCATGGAAAGCAAGCAGGGAATGAAAGTCGTGGTCCATCCGCACGGATGAACCCGACCTCGGCGGCGCGTCGCCAGCGCAGCCGGCCGCAAAACTCGGCGCGCTTCTGGTTGAACGTGGCGGGGGGCGAGATCGTCAGGGGCCTCGGCCTTCCGGGGTGATCGGCAAGGAAGCCGATCGGCCATTCTCCCCGCGGCTACTTCCCCGGTGGGTGTCTAAGCCATCGGCTCAAGAACCGTAGGCCGCTTTCCACGTGGGTCTCGTGGCCGCCCTCGCGCAGGTCCAGTTCGATGCGGTCCTCGATGCCCAGCTTCCGATAGTGTTCTCTGGCCGCCTCGAACTCCTCGACAACCATCGGCCACCAGGCGATACCGTCTTTCTTGCCGGTCTGGATCATCAGGGGCCGCGGACAGATGAGCGACACCACGTCGGCATCGGAGTACGCCGTGAGCCAGCCGTCGAAAAAGGCGTGCTCTTCCTTGGTTTCGAGGAAGCAACTGTAGCGTTTGTCGGGAATGACCATCTTGTTGCGGCGGTGGTTGAACCAGCCGGCGACCACGGCCACCTGGATACGGGGTTCCAGGGGGGTCCAGAACATGGTGGCGAGGCCGCCCAGCGAGAGCCCCCACATGCCCACCCGCTTGGGATCCACCCGGGGGTCGGCGAGGGCCTCGTCGAGCAAGCGTTGCATGCGCACCAGTTCGATGCCCGGCAGACTCAGGTCGGCCAGCCGGCATAGGCGTTCGATACGGTTGCGCCGCTCGACCGAACGCAGGTTCATGGGGGCCAACACGGCAAAGCCCGCCTTGAGCAATTCGCGGGCGTAGGCGTGGTACGCCCCGCCCTCGTCCATCAAGCCGAAGTTCCGCTCGGGAAAGCTGCCGATTCCGTGCTGGACGATGACCAAGGGCGCGGGCTGGTCCGGCGCCGCGCTGTCGGGCACGACGAAGATCCCCTCCGAGGTCAAATTGCCCAGGGGAATCCTGATCCACTCGGCGTTCAGATCGGCCAGCGGCGCGTGCGGGCTTCGCTCGACCGGGCCTGTCTTCCGCAGCGCGGGCGGCTTGACCACGTGTCGCCATCCGGCGCGATGGGGCTCCACGCTCTTGACGAACGCCTCGACGCTCGAGTAATCGCGTCTCCACGCCGCCGCGGCGCGCCCGGGATACTGATCGACGAGGTAGTCGCGCAGCCAAGCCTCCAACTGGCCCGCATACTGGGCATTGCGGCGGTCCTCCATTTCCTGAAGGTCGGAACGCGTTGCCGCCTGTTCGGCGGCGCCCACGACCAGCGGCGAGAGAAACACGATGATCCATGCGGCTCGCAGAAACCGGGCGGCGAACATGGGCGCAACCTCCTCGATGGGGGTGATGGACCTTCCCTGACGCCCGATGGTAGCCGTCCGGCGCCCCTCGAACAAGCGGACCTCGCCGAGCCGGTACAGCCCCCTCGGGCAAGCCGCTGGAAGCCCCAGGGTCCGTCGCGCAGCCCGATGGTCCGACGCTTGGCGTCAATCGACCAGACCGTGAAGCGTGTCGGTCGACAAACGGCGCTGGGCCGCCTGACCCAGTTCGTCCTGGGTGCGGCGCCGCCCCACCGCGTGCCACGGGCTGACGCCTTTCAGTTCGGGCATGATCTCGACGAGCTGCTCGACGAGCATCTGCGCCATGCGGCGGATCGAGGGCTGCTGAGTCCGTTCGAGAATCGCTGCGGCCGTCTTCATCAGGCGGACCATTCGGGCTCGCTGCATCACCGGCGGCGAGAGCGGCTCGTCGGTATCCACCAGCAGCTCCGAAAGGGGCGACTCCAACACGCGCTGCCATGCATAGAGGGTGCTCAGCGGCAAGTCCGTGGTGGGTTGCTCCTGATACTTGACCGTGGCGACGTCGATGTTCAACCGCCGTGCAACGGTGCGCCGAGTGATCCCCTGGAGCCGGCGGACCTCGGCCAGCCTGTGCAAGGGGCGACCGGCGGCGGGTGCGGACAGGGACGCGGCCTGCGCAACCGCCGGTGGCTGAACCCCAAGATTCAAAGAATCCATGCAACGTGCCTCCTGGCGTGCGACCGCGCGGGCGCCAACCAGCAGCGCGCAGACTGCGAAGTACGATCGCCCCGCCGCGCGACGCCAAAGCGCCGCCGCCTCGGATTCCGCGTCCGCAAAAGAACGTCCCCCGCCCCCGGGCCGGAACCCAATCCACCCATCAGCCGAGCGTGCGGAAGAAAACGGCAGAAGCGGGATGATGCAAGACGAGATGATAGCGACTTGCGCGCTCGATTGGCCGACAGGACAGGCTCACCGCCCGAATGCAGACGTCTCCTCTCGCCGACCGGAACCGCGATCTGCGGCGTACTTGCCCTTGGTGTCGATCAACCGTGGTTGAGCCGACCCGCGATAGTGAGCCTCGCGATGGCCAATGGGAAAAGCGGAGCCACGCGGGCTCACTACTAATGATAAACCCGCCTCCCCTGACAGACAAGTGGGGGCGACAAGGCCTTTCCTCAGATCATCCGATCAATCGTCCAGCGCGGCCTCGGTCAGCCGGGCCAGATAATTGGGCCGCGCCGGGCGGCTTGGCCTGGCCGGGGCAAGCCCGGCCGCACCGGGCGAGACGGCCTGATCGATCCGCGCGGCGTAGAGCCGTCGGGCCATCGAGGCGATCCGATGCGGGGCCACGGCGGGTCGGCGTGCCGGCACCTCGACATCGAGCCAGCGCACGCCATGCCGGATCAGCTCGTCCAACAACGTCCGTTGCTCTCCCATCGCCTCGAGAAAAGGCTCCAGCGCCCGACGATATCCCATCTGATAGCCTGCCTGCCACGCCTCACCCCAACGGTCCCAATGCGGCGGACTACCGATCGGCCGGCCCACGACCACCTCGTACCGGTCCAAAGGGAGCCACAGCCGGCGGAGTTCGCCGATCGACAACTCGCAAGGCTCGTCGGCAAAGAACACGACCACTCCGCGGCTTTGCCGGTAGGCGGTGTGGAGTGCGGCGAGCCGCCCGAGAGGTCTCGGGTGGCGGATCACCCGCAATTGCGGGTACCGGCCCACGAGGTCGTCGGCGACCTCGATCGTGGCGTCACACGAGCAGTCGTCCACCACCACGAGTTCCACGTCGCGCGCCACTTCAGCAAGCGACTCCAACCACTCCCAAACCGTGGTAGCCAATGTCGCCTCGATGTTGCGCACGGGAAGCAGAGCGGAAAGCGAGCGTTCCACGAACTCTCCTTCGTTGCTGAGTGGTTGGCAACCGGACGCTGGTAGTAAGTGTCGGCTGCCCTTGGAGAACCGCTTCAGGACTGGCTTGCGGCGATGGCTTGCGCGGCCGGTGCCGAAAAGGCCAGTCCTCGCGGGACTTCCGAATGGTCGGGCTGGCGCGGCCGAATGTGCCGCGGCCGTCGGCTCCAAACACGCCCCGGCAACCACGATCCTGACAACCAGGGGCCAATCCCCCAGACAGGAACCTTTTCGGGGTATCCTGGACCCATCTGCACTACCGCACCTAGCCGAGTCCTGGGGTAATGGCTATCCTAAAGGGCTGTCCCACGTCGTCGAGCTCACCCCGGTGGTCGAAGCCCGCACCGTCTCCAGAGAAAACCGTCGTCCAAGGAAGTCGATGCATGGCCGAGTCTGTTTCACCAACGCCCGAGGGACCCGATTTCAGCAAGGGAGATGGCCTGCTGCCGGCCATCGCTCAGGACGCTCAAACCGGCGACGTCCTGATGCTGGCCTACATGAATGCCGAGAGTTTTGCCGAGACGCTTGCCACGGGCCGGGCGGTCTACTATAGCCGTAGCCGCAAGCGACTATGGCGCAAGGGCGAGGAGAGCGGCCACGTGCAACTGGTCCGTGCCGTGTACGTCGACTGCGACGCCGACGCGATTCTGCTCAAGGTCGAGCAAGTCGGCGGCGCCGCATGCCATACCGGCTACAAGAGCTGCTTCTATCGCCAACTCACGCCGGAGGGGCTCAAGACCATCGGCCAGCGTGTGTTCAACCCCGAAGAGGTCTATCGCAAGTAGTTCGTTGGGAGAATTGCCAAGCCGCCATGTCACCGATTCTCAAGCTCGGGATTCCCGCCGGAAGCCTTCAAGAGGCGACTGCCGATCTGTTCCGCCGCGCCGGCTATAAGATCACGTACACCTCGCGCAGCTACTACCCGAACATCGACGACGACGAGATCGAGTGCCTGTTGATCCGCGCCCAGGAGATGGCTCGGTACGTCGAGGACGGGGTGCTCGACGCGGGGCTGACTGGCCACGACTGGATTCTGGAGACGGGCGCGGATGTTTACGAAGTGGCGGACTTGGTCTTCTCGAAAGTCAGCCGTCGCCCGGTCCGCTGGGTATTGTGCGTTCCCGAAGACTCTCCCGTCCGGACCGTGCAGGACCTCCAGGGAAAGCGGATTGCCACCGAGGCGGTCGGCCTGACCACCCGCTACCTGGCCCAGCACGGGGTCACGGCCAAGGTCGAGTTCAGTTGGGGCGCCACGGAGGTCAAGCCGCCTCGGTTGGCCGACGCGATCGTCGAGGTCACCGAGACCGGCAGTTCGCTGCGGGCGAACAACCTCCGGATTGTCGACGAGGTGCTCAGGAGCACCACCCGGTTCATTGCCAACCACCAGGCGTATGCCGACCCGTGGAAGCGGCAGAAGATCGACGACCTGGTGCTGATGTTGCGTGGGGCCATGGCGGCCGAGGGCAAGGTCGGGCTGATGATGAACGTGCCGCGCGATCGCCTTGCGGAGGTGCTGGCCCTGCTTCCGGCCCTCCAGAATCCCACGGTTTCGGACCTGGCCGACCGGAACTGGGTCGACGTGAACACGATTGTCGACGAGGTCCTCGTGCGCCGGCTGATCCCGCGTCTGAAGGCCGCCGGCGCCCGGGGTATCGTCGAGTACCCCTTGACCAAAATCATCGACTAAAGGGACTGCGGGATCCTGGAGCGCGGCCGTCTCGGCCGCATCGGTGCGGGCAAGATGCCCGCGCTCCGGCATTTCCCAGCATCGTGCAATACCATTTAGCCACCGGTCAGGAACCTGTTGCCATGCGTCCGGAAGCCAGGCTTTCGCAGTGGGGATTGCTGCTCCCGCCGGTCTCGAAGCCCAAGGGACTCTACCGGCCGGTGCTTGTCTTGGGGAACCTGGCGCACACGTCGGGTCATCTTCCCGTGCGGCCCGACGGCACGGTGGTGACCGGCCGCGTGGGCGTCGACTTGGACCAGGAAGCGGCCACGGCGGCCGCGCGGCTGGCGGGGCTTTGCCTCCTGGCATCGCTCCGGGCCGAGCTGGGCAGCCTCGACCGGGTGCGCCGCGTGGTGAAGGTCTTCGGCATGGTGCAGTGCGGCGCCGAGTTCCATGCCCAGCCCGCCGTCCTCAATGGGGCCAGCGAACTTCTGGCCGAGGTCTTCGGCGCGGAGTGCGGCATCGGCGTCCGCAGCGCCGTGGGCGTCGCCGCGCTGCCGTTGGGCGCGGCCGTGGAAATCGAGGCCGTCTTCGAGATCGAGGCATGAACGACCGCGAAACGACCGTCGAGGCGATGCGCCAACGGGTCGAACAGTTCGTCGCCTGCCGCGACTGGCACCCGTTCCACACCCCGAAGAACCTGGCCATGTCGCTGGCCATCGAGGCCGCGGAACTGATGGAGCACTTCCAATGGCTCACCCCCGAGCAGTCGCGTGCCGCGGCCGGCGATCCCGAGCGGATTACTGGAATCGCCGACGAGTTGGCCGACGTGCTCTGCTATGCCCTGGCCCTGGCCAACGCATTGGACCTCGATCTGTCGTCGGCGTTCGAGCGGAAGATGGCCAAGAACGAAGCGAAGTACCCGGCCGACAAGTACCGGGGCGTGTTCGGGCCCGACGATCCGAACGCCCGTTAACTCGCCGCCGGGCGCCGTGGGCTGCGGTCCGCGTTGCGGCGGCCCCCATCGCCGGCGCAACCGCTCACGGCCGAGGACCGTCCCCATGAACGGTTACGCGCCGGCCCGTGGCCACGGCGCGCTCGTCGGGACGGTCAGAACCCGGTTCCCGCCCGCGCGACCACATTTTCCTTGGGGATCTCGACGGTCCCCTTCTCGAAATCCTCGGCCGTGGGCTTGAGGGTGAGGTTGTAGACCGCCGGGTTCTTGGCGGGGTCGACCATCATCTCGTCCCAGAAGACCTGTTTGCCGGTATAGGCCGAGATCCGGCCGAGCACGGCCGCAGCGGTCGATTCGGCCACGTCGCGGGCCTCGCTGTGCGGCTGGCCCCGGGCGACATGGTACAGCGTGTCGATCTGCTCCTGGTGGTGGCTGGCCTTGCCCTGGGGAAGGCCGGGTGGGATGGGCGATTGCCGGGGCCTGGGATAGTCGCTTCCATTGGAGCGTCCCTTCTCGTACACGAAGTCGTGGCCCACCCAGTTCCAGCACTCGTTCACCTGGCGGCACATCGAGTGGATGTGCAGCCCATCGCCGTAGTCGAAGTCGACGCTGAAGAAGTCGTACATGTCGCCCGCACAGCGGCGCGCCCGCTGGCCGAACCCCACGGCGCTTACCGGCGGGCGGCCGCAGAACCAGTTGGCCACGTCGATGTTGTGCACATGCTGCTCGACGAGGTGATCGCCCGACAGGGCCACCCAGTTCTGCCAGGTGCGGACCAGGTCGTCGGCGGTCTTGGGGTTGATGGGCCGGGTGGAGAACATCGAGGCGATGCAGAACGAGACCCGGCCCGCGTAGAGCTTGCCCAGGGCCTTCTCCACGGCCAGCGCCTGGTGCGTCCGGCGGAAGCTCCAGTCGTGGCGCATTTCGGTGCCCGCGGTGATCACGAGTCCTTTTTTCAGGGCCTCCTCGCCCGCCGCGATCACCTGGCGGCATCCTGGGGGATCGACCGCCACGGGCTTCTCGATGAACACGTGCTTGCCCGACCGTACCGCGGCCTCCAATTGCCGAGGCCGGAAGAGCGGCGCGGCCGCGATCAAGACGACCTGGACGTCGGTTTCGAGGAGATCGAGATAGCTTTTCGGCCCGCCGAAGCAGCGGTTTTCGGGCACGTTGTAGCGTTTGCCCGAGCGCACCGCCCGATCCTTGAAGTAATCGGCCATGGCGGTCACCTGGACCTCGCACCCGAGCACTTTCGCCGCCTCGAGGGCGTCGGCCACGGCCCCGTTGCCGCGCCCGCCGCATCCGACCAGCCCGATCTTGAACCGCTTGCCGGTCCCTTTGGCCTGGGCCCCCAAGATCATCGGGGCGGCCACGGCCGCGCCCAGCCCCGCCGTGGTCCGCACGAAATCGCGTCGAGACAGTCCCGCATGTCGGTTCATCGTCCGTTCCTCCCAGCATAAAGCCGAAACCCGTGGCCACGCCGCAACCCACGACAGGCCGCAACGCGAGACCCCAGTATACCGGCCACCCCGAGCAACCGCGACCGTGCCGCACGGACACAGGGCGTCAGTCGATGGGCAGCAGACCGCGACCCTTGGGCATCCATTTGCAGAGCAGGATGCCGCCGAAATACAGAAACGTCAGGGGCAAGGCCAAGAGCGACATGCTCCACGGATCCGGTGGCGTAAACAGCGCGGCCAGCACGAAGACCACCAGAATCGCCACGCGCCAGTACGAGACGTAGGTCTGCACCGTCGTAATGCCGATCCGCTCCAAGAACAGCATCACCAGCGGCAACTGGAAACAGATCCCGAATCCTAAAGGAAGCATCAGCACGAACCCGAGCCACTCGCTGATGCGCAAGTCCGGCGTGATGCCCAGCCAACGATTGAACCGGAAGAGGAACCCCAAGACCGGCCCGAACACGAAGAAATACGCCACCAGCACGCCGACCAGGAACAAACCGATGCTGAACGGCAAGTAGATGTTCACGTACCGTTTTTCGTGGGGATACAACCCGGCCGCCACGAAGGTCCAGATCTGATAGAAGACCCAGGGGCAGGCGATGATGGCCCCCACCAAGAGCGACCCCTGCAAGTAGATCATGAACCCTTCGTGCGGCTTGAGCCCCTTGGGTTGGATCCGCGCATCGTCACGGACGGGGTGCCACAACAGAATGGGCGTCAACCCGGCAGCCGGATCCGCCGTGGGGTCTTCCGAACCGGCCTCGCCTGCCGTGGGAACCGCCTTGAACAGCTCGGGGTAGTGGCTCCGCAAGGCCGCCACCAGGCTCGGCAAGCTGATGTAGCGCTCCTCGACGAGCATCTCTTTGCCGTAGATCAAGTCCCGGTAGTGATCCCATGCGCCGGGTACCGCCCCGTGCGCCAGGGCCTTCTTGACCTGATCCTCCGAGTCGGTTTGATAGTAACTCGTCAGCGACCTGGCCAGGGGAGCATTGATGACCTCGACCACCCAGCCGCCGACGAACAGCCCAATGATGACGCCCCCCAGAAGCCCGAGTACCGCCTTGAACAGACAGCGACGCAACTCCTCGAGGTGTTCCCCAAAGGTCATCGTCGAGTCTTTGAAGATGTCCTCTTCGTATTCGTATTTGGATCGGTGCATCGGTCACATGGGGGGATAAGGCCGCCCGGCAGATCAAAACACGTCGGGCCGATCGGTATAGTATACTCGCTACTTCCCGGCCGCGGATGCCGTACGACGCACTATGAGCAAACTCTACCCACTGCGCCTGACGCCTGTCTACAAAAGGTACCTATGGGGTGGTCGACGGTTTGAAACGGTCCTCGGCAAAGTCCTGGGCCCCGGTAACGACTATGCCGAATCTTGGGAGATATCGGACCACCCGTTGGGTTCAAGCGTGATCGAACGTGGTCCGCTGGCGGGGTGTCTGCTCGGCGATTTGGTCCGCGACCATGGCGAAGACCTGCTCGGCAGGCACCATCCCCAATCGCGGTTTCCCCTCCTGCTCAAGTACCTCGATGCTCAATCGCGGCTATCCGTCCAGGTCCATCCCGACGACGCGTTCGCTCTTGGCATGGCCTCGGGCGATCCGGGCAAGAGCGAAGCCTGGGTGATCGTGGATGCGAAACCCGGCAGCGTCCTATGGGCGGGGCTGGCCCAGCCGGTCGATCGGGCCACACTCCGAAAGGCCGTGGCGCAAGGACAGATCGAGCGCTATCTCCACCGTTGCGAGGCACGGCCTGGCGATTGCTTCTTCCTTCCGGCCGGCACGGTTCACGCACTGGGCGAGGGGCTGCTCGTTGCCGAGATCCAGTCTCCCAGCGATACGACGTTTCGGCTTGATGATTGGGGCCGGGTCGACGCCCAGGGCAAGCCCCGACCCTTGCACGTCGAGCAGGCCCTGGCCGCGCTACGCTTGCCTCAAGGGCCTGTGATGCCTCAACCGCTCAACCCGATCGGTCCTGATGGGAGGCAGCGCCTGGTCGAGTGCGAGAAGTTTGTGCTCGACCGATGGGTTTTCTCGTCGCCCTGCACGCTGGCAGGAGACGGCCGGTGCCACGGGCTGACGGTCTTGGAAGGCAACGTGCATGTCGAGGGCGACCTCTCGGCCGAGCCGCTTGGCCGCGGCCGGTCGATGGTCCTGCCCGCGGTGGTCGGGAGGGTTCGAATCACTCCGCGTGCGTCCGAAGCCGTTGTTCTGCTCGACGCGTTCTTGCCATAGTCCCCGTCACGCGCATCACCCAACTTGCTTCATCGGACCGAACCATCGATTTGCAGAAGACTTGCAGCGGCGGATCGTCTTGGGCCGATGCTCGCTTGAGGCGAGCGGGCCCGCCAACCCAGAGGACTCGCCTTCTTGGATTGGGTAGCGCGGGCTATAATCGCTCCTCCCCTTGCGGACTAGGCCCAAAGGAGAAACGGTCGTGAACACGCTAACGCGGCTGGCGGTGATTGCCGTGCTGGGGGGGATTGCGACGGGGTGCGCCAGCCTTCGCGGACCGAACTGGTTGCATCCGGGGCCAGCCGCCTACCAGCAGAAGCAGGCCGAGCGTTTTGACCCGTATCCCGATCCGGATGTCGGCCCGGAGGTCGTCGGCTCGCGCCCCCGGGAGTACCAGAAGCCCCGCCCGGAACCCGAACGGGCGCGGTGGACCTTGCCCTTGTTTGCGCGGTAGGCACTTCTCATTTCGGCTGCGGTCGGTCACAATGCGCTGGCCGGATCGTCGCGATTCGGTCACCGTAGCGGAGGTTCCATGAGCGCCATGCCGCGCCGTCGCAAGTCCCGGCCGTTTCCCCGAGGGGGTTCGCCGCGCAAAGCCTCTCCCACCTCAGAAGGGGAGCGGCTCCAGAAGGTCCTAGCCGCGGCCGGCTTGGGCAGCCGGCGCCAGTGCGAAGAGTTGATCCGGACAGGTCGGGTAGAGGTTGATCGTCACGTGGCCACTGCGTTGGGGACCCGTGTTGACCCCACGCGGCACGAAATCCGCGTCGACGGCGACTTGCTCCACCCACCCGAACGCCTCTACTTCGCGGTCAATAAACCCTCCGGCGTCGTTTCGACCAACCGCGACCCCGCTGGCCGGCGCCGCGTGATCGATCTGGTGCCGACGCGGGGACACGAGCGGTTGTTCCCCGTCGGCCGGTTGGATTTGTACAGCGAAGGTCTGATTCTGGTGACCAACGATGGCGAGTTGGCCAACCGGCTGACCCACCCCCGATACGAAGTCGAGAAGACCTACCGGGTGCTCGTTGCCGGGAGTCCGTCGCGCGAGGTGCTCGACCAGCTTCGGCGCGGCGTTCACCTGGCCGAAGGGGTGGCGCGGGCAAGCCGTATCGAGGTCAAGAAGCAACTCAAGCAGAGCACGGTGCTGGAGATCACGCTGAAGGAAGGGAAGAACCGCGAGATCCGGCGGATCCTCGCGCGCGTCGGCCATAAGGTTCTTCGATTGTTGCGGATTTCGGTCGGTCCGATCCGGCTGGGCAAACTGCCGCCCGGGGCGTGCCGGAAGCTCTCGCGCGGCGAGATCGACGCGCTCTGGAAGGCCGCCCGCTGATGGTTTCCCAGCCCCTGCCCCCCCATCCACGATGTCCATGATGGAGCCACCGAGCCGACCTTGCTTCGCCGATCACGTTTGGCATGGCCGGGTGCCGGTCGAAGAGAACCAGCCGATCGCGCGGGACATGTACCGGATCCGGTTTCGATGTGCCGAGATCGCTCGTTCGATCGTGCCGGGACAATTCGTGATGGTCCGGCTGCCTGGGACCGACGATCCGCTCTTGGGGCGTCCCTTGGCGCTGTACGATACGGTGCGCGACGCGGCGCGCGGCGCCGTGGGCCTCGACCTGGTTTACCAGGCGGTGGGCAAGATGACGCGGCGCCTTGCGCAGATGGTCGCCGGGGATTCGCTGGAAGCATGGGGGCCCTTGGGCAACGGCTTTCCCGCCGCCGAGGCAGCGCACGTGGTGATGGTCGCCGGCGGCATCGGATACACGCCGTTTCTGGCCCTGGCTGCCGAGTGTCTCGGACTGCGACCTTACGGCGATCCGCCGCGCCGGGTGCCACGGGCCGAGCGGGTGACCCTGTGCCTGGGCGCGCGGTCGGCCGACTATTTGCCCCCGACCGACGAGTTCCGGCACGCCGGCGTCGAGGTGCTTGCCAGCACGGACGACGGATCGGCCGGACACCACGGCCCGGTGACCGACCTGGTAGACGCGGCCCTTGCCCGGGGGCCGCTTCCATGCCGGATCGTGGCATGCGGCCCCGACGCGATGATGCAGCGCACGGCGCGGATCGCGCGCGAGCGTGGCGTCCCCTGCCAGGTCTCGCTGGAATCGCCCATGGCCTGCGGGATCGGCGTGTGCTTCAGTTGCGTGGCGAAGGTCCGCGCGGCTTCGGGCGGTTGGGATTACCGGCGCACCTGCGTCGAAGGCCCGGTCTTCGACGCCGAGTGGATCGAGTTCGACTGAGTCGCGCGGTCGGTTCCGCGCGGGATAGTCCAAAGCGGAAGGTACGACGACATGGCTGGAATGCTTCGCCTGGCGGGCGCTGGGCTCTTGGCGTGGCTGATGGGACTCGCGTGGATCGTGCCTGGGGTCGCGGCCGCCGAGGCGCCGGCCAAAGCGCCCCGGTGGTTTGCATACCGCTGTCCGTACGGCGTGTTCGAGGCCGAAACGATCAAGCGTTTTGCCGAGGCCGGGGTCCACGTCATCCACATTTCTCCCTTGAACACGCCTTCGTCGTTGGGGCTGCCGTATAGCCCCTACCCGCCGAGCTGGATTGGGCCGGGCAGGTATGACTTCGCCCCGGTGGACCGGTACCTTGCCGACGTGCTTGCCGCCAATCCGCGCGCCCGTATCCTCTGCGCGATCGACTTGAACACGCCCGTCTGGTGGCCGCGCTCGCTGTGGTCGGTGCGGCGGATCGACAGTTTTTGCGAGTTGGGCAGGGTGGCGGCCAGCGACGAATGGCGCCAGGAGACGCGCGACTACTTGCAGGCATTCTTGAAGCACACCGAATCGCGCCATGCCGAGTCGATCGTCGGATACACCTTGTTCTGCGGCATGACGCTCGAATGGCAAGACCAGAGTTTCGGCCAGGAGAGCCCCAGCAAACGCGCGGCCTGGCGCGCGTGGAGCACTGGGCGTGGGCTGCCCGATCCGGTCGATATTCCGGCCGCGTCGGTGCGCGAGCACGTGTCGCATGGGTTTTTCCGCGACCCGGTGCGCGACCGTCTGGCGATCGAGTACTGGCGCTTCAGCAATTGGCTCATCGGCGACACGATCCTCTATTTCGCCGGTGCGGCCCACGAGGTGGTCCGACACCGGGTTCCTTTGGGGGTGTTCTACGGTTACCTGTGGGAACACGCCATTCCCGGCCGCATGCCGTACGAGGGCCATTTGGATTTCGACCGGGTGTATCGGTCCGGGCTGTTGGACTTCATCATGGCGCCGGGCACGTACCATGATCGCGGCATCGGCGGGGCCAGCGGCTATATGATGTGCCTGGGGTCGCTCGCGTTGCGAGGCAAAGGGTTCGTTCAGGAGATCGACCATCGAACGCCCTCGGCGCGGTCCGTGACCCTGCTCGGCAAGCCCATTCCCGGTCACGAGTCGGGGTTCGCGGACGACGACGCGGCCATTGCCGGGCTACGACGGGAATTCGCCATGGCCCTGATCCATCGCACGTCGCTATGGTGGTGCAATTTGTTCGGGCATTGGTACGACAGCCCCCGCATCCTGGCGGCCATCGGCCAGATGCAGGCGATCTGGGACCAGCACGCCAGCCACGACAACCCAAGCGCCGCCGAAGTGGTCGTGCTGGCCGATGCCGAGAGCATGTATTACGTCGACGGCCGCTCCCCACTGGTCGGTCAGTTTCTGTTTCAGCAGCGGGCCGGGCTGGGCCGGATGGGGGCCCCGTACGACGTGTATTCCTTCGCGGACGTCCCTGAACTCGATCTCTCGCGATACAAGCTGGTCCTGTTGCCCAATCTCTTCGTCATCGACGACGCGCGGCGGCAATGGCTGCGCCAGAAGGTCTGCACCGCGGGCAAGACGGTCGTCTGGGTTTACGCGCCCGGAATCATCGCCGACGGCAAGTACGACCCGGCCCAGGTGAAGGCGCTGACCGGCATTCCCTGGGGAACCAAGACCCTCTCGACGCGGACCATGGACGGCTGGACCTCGGTGGTCGCGCCCGAACCGAATCTCTCGGCGGGCACCCTGCGCGAACTGGCGCGCAAGGCCGGGGTCCACATCTACAGCGAAACCGACGAACCCCTCTATGCCAGCGCAAGGTTCGTGGCGCTGCACACGGCATCGGGGGGCAAGCGAACGGTGACGCTGCCCAAAACGCCCAAGCGGGTGCGCGAACTGTTCAGCGGGCGCGTCGTGGCCGAAAACGCATCCCGCTTTGAAGACGAACTGCCCGCGCCAGCCACGGTCCTCTACATGCTGGAATCCCCCTGACCGGCGGGAAACTCCGCGGTAGCCTTGTCAGACCACGGCACGGGCACCCTGGCGCCCTGGGAAGAAACTCAGCCTTGAGCCTGTGCCTTGACCGGTTTGGGCAAGGTTGCCTTCATCTTGGCGGCCAAGCGCGACTTGACACGTGCCGCCGCATTCCGATGGATCGCCCTCTTGGCGGCCGCCTGGTCGAGTTTCCTGGTTGCCAGAGCGAACTCGGCCCGGGCCTGATCGGCGTTCCCCTCTTGAAGGGCATCCTCGACCTTCCGGCATTGGGTCTTCACGGCGCGCTTGATGGCCCGGTTGCGCTGCCGACGCACGATGCTTTGGCGCAGGCGCTTGGCGGCACTCTTGATATTCGGCATGGTTTAGGCGGTCTAAGACTGACTTGGGGATTTGGTGAAGTCCAAGAAACTCGTCGGGCATCACGCCTGAGGCGGTTCCTCGGTACCGGCATCGTCCTCGGCCGGTGCTTCCGCTGACTTCGGTTCCCCAACATTCTTCCGAAGCCGGCCGATCTTGTCTAGTAGAGCCGATACGTCCTTGTAGCTGAAGTCCAACCCCGCCAACGTGGAGAGATAGCGGTCGGCCGTGTCCAGGTCCTTCAGCGCCAAGGCGAGCTTGCCCGCCAGGTGGAGGGCCTTTTTCTTGTTGACCGCGTCGCGGTCGGGGATCTCTTGCACGGCCGTCTCGTAGTGCCGCATGGCCAGCGAGTACTGCTTAATGGCCTGGAAGCACTGGCCCAGCGCCAGCATGCAGAGGCCCTTGCGTTTGGGATCGTTCTGCGCCTGCTGGTACTCCGAAATCGCTTCTTTATACTGGCCGACCAATTGGTAGCGGACGGCCAGGTCGAACTTGTAGGCGAGGTTGTTCGGGAATCGTTCGACGCGGTTCTTGCAGAACTCGAGGTCCTTCTCGAAAAGCTGTTGTTTGATCTGCTCGGCCTTGCGTTGATCCTCGGGCCGCTTGGTCTGCTCGGCCTTCTTTTCGGCCTCGGCCAGTTGCTGGCGCAGGTGGCGCAACTGCGCGTCTTCCCAACGTTCGCGGATTTCGGGGTTATTGTCGGAGGCCTCGAAGGCGCGCCGAAGGACATCTTCGGCCTTGGCGAACTGATCGTCGCGCAGGTAGAGGTCGGCCAGCTCGACGTATTTCGACATGTCGCTGGGATTGCGGCGGATCTCGCGTTGGAGCCGCTGTTCCGGGGTCAATTCGCCGCCATCGGCCGCCCCGCCCTTGGCCAGTTTCGTGCCCCCGGCGTCGCCGTCGTATTTTCCTTCGTTGATGGCCTTCTCGACGGTCAGGCTGGCAATCGCGCGTGCGGCCTCATCGTCGCCGGGAATGGCCTGCTCGACGCGGTGCCAGCAGGCGATCGCCTGATCGAACAACTTGCGCCGTCCCAAGGCGCGTCCGCAGGTGCGGTTGATGTTCGGATCCTTGGGGTCGGCGTCTAGCGCCAAGCGAAGGTAAACCAACTGGGCGTCGTGCAGCTCGAGTTCTTCGCACGCCGCGGCCAACGCGGTCAGCGTGCCGACGTCCCAGGGGTTAAGCTTGAGGATCTCCAGCCCGCTTTTGAACAAATTGCCCCAATCCTTCTGAAGGCTCGCCTTCTTGACCATACCCTTGGAGCCGAGGACCTTCATGAAGGCCAGTTTGTCGCCCTTCTTGTTGTTGTTATACTTCTGCTTGAGATTGCCGAGGAACCCCTGCACGTACAGCAAGTTGCCCGGATCGCCCAACACGCACTGCGTGAAGAGTTCCGTCGCGTAGTCGTAGTTCTCTTGACGCATCTGCAAATTGGCGTGCTCGTAGCACTTTTGCAGGCGCTTGCGCTGCGCGGGGGTGGGCGGCTGGGGGAACCGGCCTTCGTCGGGCGTGGTCGGGGAGGTGTTTTCTTGAGAGGACATGGGTGGAACCGATCGCGCGTTAAAGCCCTGGAGCGAGGAAGACGGTCCTACCGTGCGGGGCCGGCTTCGTCCTTGCCGGACAGACTAGCAACACGGTACTCATTCTAACACCCTGATGCGCCAACACAACGGTCTGCCTCGGAACTCGTCGACCCACCCCTGCCCCGGCAAGGTGTTTTTCGTCGGCGCCGGCCCCGGCGATCCCGGCCTGGTGACCCTCCGCGGTGTCCGCTGCCTGCGCCAGGCCGATCTGGTCCTGTACGACTACTTGGTCAACGCCCTTGTCCTGAAGCACTCCCCCCCAAGAGCGGAAATGGTTGGGCTGGGGCACCACGCCACCAAGAAAATCGACCAAGAAGCCATCCACCGCCTCATGATCGAAGCCGCCTGGGCCGGGAAGACCGTGGTCCGCCTCAAGGGGGGGGACCCCACGGTCTTCGGGCGATCTGCTGAGGAGATCGAAGCCTTGGAATCCGCAGGAGTTCCGTTCGAGGTCGTCCCCGGCGTGACGGCCGCGACCGCCGCGGCAGCCTACACCGGGATCTCGATCACTCATGGCGATTACTCTTCGGCCGTGGCATTGGTCACCGGCCAAGAGAGGCATTCTAAGAAAGCCCCACCGTTGGATTACGCGGCCTTGGCGCGATTTCCCGGTACCGTGGTGTTCTACATGGGCGTGACCTCGGCGGCCCAGTGGAGCCACGCGATGCTCCGCGAGGGCAAACCGCCCGATACCCCCGTGGCCATCGTGCGCCGTTGTTCGTGGTCCGATCAATCGACCTCTCGTTGCACCTTGGGCACCGTGGCCGAGACGATCGCGGCCGAGGGCATTCGGCCGCCCGCCGTGATCCTCGTGGGCGAAGTGGTCGCCCACGCGGGGCGAGACTCGTGGTTTACCCGGCGCCCGTTGTTCGGGCAACGGATCCTCGTGACGCGGCCCCGCCAGCAAGTCGAGGCCTTTGCCGACCTGTTGGCGGACTACGGCGCAGAAGTGCTTGTCCAGCCGGCCATCGAGATCGCCGACCCCGAGGATTGGCGCCCGGTCGATCGCGCTCTCGGTCGGCTCGCCGAATACCATTGGGTGGTCTTCTCCAGTGCCAACGGCGTCAACCGGTTCCTCGATCGCTTGGCCCAGTTGGGCAGCGATCTTCGGACACTGGCCCCGGTGAAGCTGGCGGCCATTGGCCCGGGAACCGCCGAGGCGCTGGCCGCCTACCGCCTTCACGCGGATCTCGTTCCCGACCAGTATCGGGCGGAAGCCCTGGCCGAGGCCCTGGTCGAGCAAGCGCCCGGCCGACGCTTCCTCCTGGTTCGGGCGAGTCGGGGGCGCGAAGTGCTGGCCGAGCGGCTCACCGGGGCCGGAGGGGCCGTCGAGCAAGTCGTGGCCTATCAAAGCCTCGATGTCGTCCAGCCGGACCCCGACATTGCCGCGGCGCTACGCGGGGGCCAGATCGACTGGATCACGGTGACCAGTTCGGCGATCGCCAAGTCGTTGGTCCGGCTCTTCGGCGACGATCTGCGCCGCGCCAAACTGGCAAGCATCAGCCCGATTACTTCCGAAACCCTGCGCTTTTTGGGGTACGCCCCGACCGCGGAAGCAAGCGAATACACCATGAACGGGCTCGCCGCGGCCATCCTCGCCACGGTCGTCACCTGAGTTGTTCCCGCAGCGTCATCCAACTGAGGTATCCGAGAATCGCCGCGACGACGATAAACCCGACGCAGGTCACCATCCCCAAGCCGCCGAACGGAGTGCCGGTCGCCAAGTCGAGTCCGAACAGGGCCAGCAAAAGCACGGCGACGACTAGGCCAACGATGCACAACGCTTTCGGCATGGAAGCGGTCCCCAAGGCTGTCCCACGGTCGGATGCCATTCCTAGTATAGTTCGACCACTACGGCGTCTCTACTCTGTGGGTGAAAAACGGTATCTGACGCCGACGACCGGGAATGAGTCCTGATGGTATTCGATCCCGGCCCGATTGCAAGGGGAAAGAGTTCCCTAATCGCTACAGCCGACCCATTCGACATCTTTCCTCCCGCTACGACAGATCGCCATATTGTCCGCACGAATCGGCCGCAACCCGCAGATCCGGCACCGCCATGCCATCCTCAGGATGCAATAGCCACTCCGTGGGGTAAATACCTAGCAAGACCAGGTGGGTCGTGAACCCACGGGCCTTGCGAAGGACCACGAAATCGAACGGGAAGCGTCACCGCTGGCGGGGCTTGGGCCTGCCCCGGCAACGCGAGGATGGTCGGCTGGAAGACGTTGCCGCAACACGCATTTCGTTGTTTGGCGGCTCTCGCTGGGCAGCTTGACTTTGGACCCCGGCCGCCCGATGATGCCTTCATGGGATTCCAGTGGTTCCTTCGAAGCCTGTTTCGGAGCATGGCCGAGGCCCGGATTCGCCAAGAGGTGGCCAAGGCCGCTCGCGAACGTATTGCTCAGGCCGCTCAAACGGTTGCCGACGAAGCGCACTCGATTCCCAAGCCCTGCCACGCCGCGGTGATCTTCGCGCTATCGAGCGAGTCGGGCGGGTTGGAGGACTTGATGACGGACCTGGTGACGGTCCGGGCCCAGGGGTTCACGTTGCGCCTGGGCGAGCTGCACAGCCGGCGGGTGGTGGTGGCGATTTCGGGGACAGGTCGCAAGGCGGCGGCCCACGCCACCGACGCGGTCCTGTGCGGCCATCATCCGCCGTGGGTCGTCTCGGCCGGTTTTTGCGGCGGGCTGGATTCGCGATTGCGACGTCACGACCTGGTTATGGCCGAGCGGATTGTCGATCTGGAAGGCCACGAGTTGGACGTGCCAACGCGCCTCGATCGTTCGGCCTTGCGCCTGCCTGGCCGGCTGCATGTCGGCCGGATCGTTTCGGCCGAGGAGGTGGTGCGGCGTCCGGCGGACAAACGGGCGTTGGGTCAACGGTGCGGGGCCCTGGCCGTCGACCTCGAGAGCCACGCGGTGGCAGACGTTTGCCGCCGGGCGGGGATCCCGTGTTTGGTGCTCCGCGTGGTCAGCGATGCCGTCGACGACGAACTCCCCGTCGAAGTGGCCGGCCTGGCGCGTCAACGAACGACGGCGGCCCGCTTCGGCGCGGCGTTCGCCTCGGTCTGGAACCGCCCCGGCAGCCTGAAGGACATGGTCCGGCTTAAGGAAAACGCCCTGGTGGCCTCGGATCGGCTGGCGAGGTTCGTGGCGGAGGCCGTGTTTCAGCTCTGCCCGCTGCCGCCG
>DYLT01000221.1 GCA_020721945.1 Blastopirellula marina | reverse complement strand
CCGCCGGCCGGTTGCCGCCTTGCGGCCACCAGAAGCGGGTGGGGATGCCGGGCCGGTCGGTCCAGACGTGGACTTCCTGGACGTTTCCGATCAGTCCCGCCCAAAGGAACTCGCACAACAGGCGCCATCCTTCCGAAGCGCGGCCCTGATTGCCCATCTGCGTGGCGACCTTGTGCTGCCGGGCGGCCAGGGTGAGCTGCCGGGCCTCGTAGATGTCGTGCGTCAGCGGTTTCTCGCAGTAGACGTGTTTGCCGTGGCGGATGGCCAGCATCGAGGCCGGGGCATGGTGGTGATCGGGCGTGGCCACCACCACCGCGTCGATCTGGCTGCCCATCTTGTCGAACATCTCGCGGTAGTCGGCGAAGACCTTGGGGAGCGGAGCCTTCACGCCACGCCCTTGGTAGACCTGCTCGACGCGGCGCAGGCACCCGGCCACGGCCCCGTCCCACGCATCGCACGCGGCCACGAGGTTCTCTTGAAGCGACGGACCGACATGGCTTCCGCCCCGCCCTCCCACGCCGATCCCCGCGATGTTCAATTTTTCGTTGGCCGCAAAGCTCGTCGCGGCCGAGGCGCCTTGCGGATAGAGCGTTCGGAAGGGCACGATCGTCGCTGCCGCGACAACCACCGACGATTTGAGCAACTCGCGACGGCAAAACGCAGACATCTCGGCCTCCCAGTGCGCAGAACGTGGCAGATTCGCAATCCGGCGCGCAGAGCGATCCGCTCGCCCACGGGTCAGGGTAGGTACGGGGCGGGGCGATGTCAAGCCATGCGGTCATCGCGTATCCCCCTTCCGTGCGACGAACCAACGGCTTATACTCCCCGTGGCTCCTGGTTGATCGAGAGGTGCAAGATCCAGTGGAGGAGTCTCCCTTGCCCCACACACCCGAGGTTCGACTGACCGACTACATCCGCGCCATTGCTGGATTCCCCAAGCCCGGGGTGATCTTCCGCGACATCACCCCCCTGTTAGCGAATCCGGCGGCGTTCCAGCAGGCGATTTCGGCCATTGCCGACTGGGCTGCCCAGCGCCCCATCGACGTGGTGGCGGCGGCCGAGTCGCGAGGGTTCCTTTTGGCAGCCCCCCTGGCGATTCGCCTGAACAGTGCCCTCGTGCCGATCCGCAAGAAAGGGAAACTGCCGTACCGAACGTTGAGCGAGACCTACGACTTGGAGTACGGGCAGGATACCTTGGAAATGCACGAGGACGTGATCCCACGGGCATCGCAGGTGCTGGTGGTCGACGATGTGCTGGCGACCGGCGGGACCATGGACGCGTGCTGCCGACTCATCGAGAAGGCCGGAGGCACGGTGGCGGGCTGTGCCTTTCTCATCGAGCTCCGCGCGCTCGGCGGGGCGAAGAAGATCTGCCGGTACGATCGGTTCAGCCTCGTGCAATTCGATTAGCAGCGCCGCCTGCTTTTTCTTCAATTTGTCGTCCAATATCGGCCGATAATCCAGGGCCGACGCGGGATCTTCGGCGAATCCTCGTCCCAGGTCATTTGGTCAGTCGATCGCAATCGACGCTACGGGAAGGAGTTCCCCCGTGCACTCGGCGCGCGTTGGTTTCCTTGCGGCGCTCGTGCTTTGGCTGGTGATCCCGCGCTGCGCGGCCGGGTTGGGACGGGAATGGCTGGCCAGACTCCGTGCGTACCGGGCCTCCGATCCAGCGACCGCCGCCTATCTCAAAGAAGCTTACCCGGGCCCTGGGGCAAGTCCCTACCCTAGTCCCAATATGATTTCGTCCCCCCGCCCGTGGTATGGGCAGGCGCTTGGCGCACCGACATACCGCTATGGATACTTCGGCGCTCACCGACACGCTCAGGCCTGGTCGCACACGGGCTATTACGGCGAGTACCGGGACCGGGGTTACACCAAAGGCTACTAGCCGAAGGCGGCGGAAGGCACAACGGCGCATGCCGGGCAAGACCGAGGTCGCTGAGACTCTCGCCACGCGACCATTGACGAAGCCTGGGAACCGTCGACGCCGACCGCCCCGAGTTTCGCGGTGAGGCGCGCGAACACGGGACGGTCGCCTTCGGGCGTCGAGGGCACAGGCACGTGGTTCGGCCTGCAAGCGGCCGAACAACGAGGCAGCCCCCGGCGGTTACCGCGAACGCTACCGCCCCTCGATGGCCAACAGCGTCGTGGTCTTCTTGAGCGTCCGCAGCGTCACGTAGGTGGCCAGGCCCGCCAGAAAGATCGCCGTCCATAGCGGATGGACGCGGAACTCGCCCGAGTGAATCACATGGGAATAGAGTTCCAGCGAGTAGAAGCAGACGATGATCGCGAAGAGTCCCGAGTACTCGCGGCGCAATACGCTGCACACGGAGAAAGGAAGCGCGGGAGGCTGCCAGCCCGAGAGCCTTGGAATGAAGGTCGGCGTGCGCCGCGCCCAATCGAGCCAAGCCTCGCCGAAGCGCTTGCGCAAGAACTCCTCTTCGGCAAATACGATGCGTTCGTAATACAGCCAGAACGCAAGCACGAAGATCGCGCATAGCCACCAATGCCGGGGGAACATCGAGATGCCGAACCGGCTCACGAAATTGCCAACGTACAACGGGTGCCGCACGATCGAATACATGCCGGTGGTGTTGAGCGACTCGGCAACCTGGCCGTCGCGCGTGTTCCGCCCCGAAGTCCCTTTGGGGACATGGCCGACCGTGGCCATGCGGATCGCCAGGCCGACGAGCGACACCGCCAGGCAACAAAGCCCCCACGGATCGGGACCGGCGTCGGCGCATCGCCAATCCTCGAAATCGTGTACGGCCAATACGCTGGGCAAGATCATGAAGGCTGGCAGGTAGCTCCTCCAGCGGAAGAGCCAGTTACCGCTGGCCACAAGCTCATCGTACAGCGTCATTGAGGTGTTCCGACCACCGGGGACAAAGAGTGGCGCTTGCGCTGAAGGTTGTGCCGGCACGAGGGATGGGTTAGATCCGCAGCCGCACGAAGGCCGTCAGCCACGTCTGGTCCGACCATGCCCGGACCCCGTGGTCCCACATCATGTCGACGCCCTCGGGGACGTTGATCAGGTGATGGCGTCCTTTGGTGCGGATCTGAAGGTAGTCGACTTCGAACCCGAGGCTCAGGCGCTGGCGAACCAGCATTTCGGCGACCAAGGCCGTGTGCCACGAGTCGCCGTGGGTGCTCTCTTTGGTGTAGCGATCGCCCTCGCGGAGGAGGTGGTGGTCGACGTTGAAGCCATCGACCCAACCCCAATCGCCCTGCAAGGTAAGCCGCAGCGGCGGCAGGCACCCGTGCTCGATGGTCGAGCGGATCTGGGCCCCGACGTAGCCCGTGTAGTACTGTTGTTTGAACGCGATCACGTCGCCGTAGTACGACCAGGGCTCGGGGTCCCAGACGTTCTCGTATTTGAGCTGAAACACATCGTACGTCATGATACCGAATCGCTGCCAGCGAAACCCGCCGACCGGCCAGGCCGAGAACGGAAGTCCCAACGGGCGGTCCAAGAGGCAGAACTCGGCCTCGAGGTCGAGCATCTGCGCGTCGGTCCATCGCTGGCGAGCCACGCCCAGGTCGGTGAACGACCCATCGGCATTCGGAGGATACCAGTCGTAATCCTCCAGATCGCCTTGGATTCGGCGTTGCATCGGCGTGAGCCATTCGACGCGCACCGCCCAACTCGATCCTTCCAGCCCAGCCTCGACCCCATGCCAGAACGAATCGAGAGGGAAGACCAATCGGCTCAGCGGGGTCCAACCGTCGGGCGGAACGTCCGGCGTTCCAAACTCGTAAGACGTGTGGCTATCGGAAACCGCGCGGGTGCGGTAGTCCAGGTAGAAGACAGGGCCCTCCGGCTTCTCGAAGGAGAGAATCGACCCGGGACGGCGCGTCTCGGTCGACGCCTGCCCGAAACCCGAACTCGCCCACGGCGCAACCGTGTCACCCGGCCGAACGACCTCGCTGGGCAAGCCGCGCGGATCGATGGGCATTTCCTGCCCGGCAGTCGGCAACGCGGTATTCGACGCGGATAGCCCCAGGGCACTCGGACTCTCCCACGA
Source organism: Blastopirellula marina (assembly GCA_020721945.1). Taxonomy (GTDB): domain Bacteria; phylum Planctomycetota; class Planctomycetia; order Pirellulales; family Thermoguttaceae; genus JANLFZ01. The sequence continues at coordinate 5,208 of DYLT01000221.1, read as the reverse complement.
TTGCCCCGCGCTGCTGGCGGCGAAGACACCCCAAGCAATGGCGGCCCATGCCGGCCTGAGCGGCCAACCCGAATGGGAACGACAGGCTCTCATGTCACGACTCCGCGGGCCAGACCAGCCCAAGCAACGGCAGCAGATGGTCGCGCGAGGTATGCTCTCTGGGCCCCCTTGGTCTTGACGAGGCGGGCAGCGTACCAGAATCGTCGATCGGCTTCCAGATCAATCCGGCCGTGAGGACGATGGCCGGTGGGGGCACGGGCTGAGGCCTGGTCGGTGTGCACCGATCGCTCCCCGGGCATCCGGCGCAGAGATGTTACACGTGCGTTACCCAACAAGGGGTGCCCTCCTCATAGACTGGGTAGCGCAGGCGGTTCGTGTTCGGCTGCGCACATGGGTTCCGACGACGCCTCGGAACTAATGTCCTAACCCGCTTTGTCACAAGGAGATGGACGATCATGAAACGAAATCCACAGCCTCATGGGTTCTGGCCGATGAACCGACGGGTTGTCTGGGTGTCGGCAAGCGCGGTCATCTGCGCGGGCTTGGCAGCGAATCTGCGCGTTGCTTGTGGGCAACCGGCCGGCGTCGGGACGCCCGGCGTCGCCAAGCCCAAGTCCACGGCCGCGGTGGCGCCAGCGGTGCCGTCTTCGGTTTCTGCTTCCGACGACAATCCGCATGTGTGGAAGCCTCAAACGCGATCGGTGGCGGTATTCAAGAACGGGCTGGGGTTCTTCCTTCGCGAGGGCGAGGTAAGTCTGCGCGATGGCTGGTGCATTGCCCGGGAAGTCCCCCCCGCGGCGTTCGGCACGCTGGCGATCTACGCAGCCCAGGAGAAAGAGGTGGTCGACCTCGTCGGCTCGGGCCCAGGCGAGATTGTCGAGTTCGACGGTCGCGATGCCCCCAAAGACCCTGCGGCCAAGCGCACGCGGCTCGAGGCCAGCCGCGACCTCAAGCTCCAATTGCACTACAAGCACAAAGGACAAGACCGGTCGGCTGCCGGCAGGCTCGTCTCCGTCGGGCCGGAGTTCGTCGTCCTGGAAGACGACGCAAGCAGCTTCGCCGTGCCGCTAGAGGGGATCGTTCGAATGCAGGTCCTCGAACTGCCCTTGCGCATCCATCTCCAGGGCGAGGCCGACAAGCCCCCGCGGAAATCGACCCTCGGCATGGCCTACCTGCGCAAGGGCATTACGTGGATCCCCGAGTACACCCTGAAGGTGCTCGACGACGACAACGCCGAGTTGACGCTCCGCGGCACGGTGGTCAACGAGGCCGAGGACCTCGTTCACAGCGACGTCCATCTGGTGGTCGGCGTGCCCCACTTCGTCCATACCGAGTACCTGGCGCCGATCGCCGTGGGGCAAGTGATTCGCACCATCGGGACATCGGTGGCGGTCTCGAACGTGCCCCCGCAGGTCCGCACCCAAATCATGAGCCGGGCAGCGATCGTCTCGAACGCGGCGGTCGAGCCGCAGTTCGAGGGACCGGCCGCTGTGGTCAACCGGCCGGTCGAGGCCCCGGCCGATCTGCCCGCGGCACTAAAGAACCTGCCGCAGTTGGGCGGCGCCGCGGCCACCGACTACACGGTCTACACGAAGAAGGACGTAACGCTTCGGCGCGGCGAGAAGGCCATCATCACGCTCTTTACGCAGCAAATCCGTTACTCGCACATCGATCGCTGGTCGCCGCCAGCGCCCATGGAGCACTCGCTGGTGCTCCAGAACGCGACCGACACGCCGTGGACCACCGGCCCGTGCCTCGCGCTGAGTGCTGACCGCCCGCTGAGCGAAGACCTGCTCCAGTACGTGCCCAAGGGCGGCCGGGGCGACCTGCCGGTGACTGCGGCGATCAACGTCGCCCACGACAAGTCGGAACGCGAGATCGACCGCAAACTCAAGGCCTACTCGCCATCGGACCGCGTGTATTTCGACATGGTAACCCTCGAAGGGACGCTCAAGCTGCGCAACTTCGAGAAACGCACCGTGGAGGTCATCATCACCAATCGCGTGCCGGGCAAACCGACGGTGGCCCCAAACGGCGGGTCGATCTCCGTCGACCCGACGAAGCTCAAGCTGCTCGAGCGCGAGGGCACCGTGCGCTGGCAGTTCAAGCTCGAACCTGGCGAAGAAAAAGCCCTCACGTACCAGTACGAGCGCTACGTGCCGTCCAACTAACCCGACGCGCCCGCGAGGGCCCACCGCACGGACGATCCGCCATATGGTGAGGCGGCTTCTTGAGGTATGATCGGGGAAGCGAGATTCTGTCCATGCCGAAGCCGAAGATCCTTGCGATCGAAGACGATCCGGCCATCCGCCGCGGCATTGTCGACGCCCTGCGATTCGCGGGTTACAACACGCTCGAGGCGGCCCGGGGCGACTCGGGACTCGCCATGGCCATGAGCTGCCAGTTCGATCTGTTGCTCTTGGACTTGGTGCTTCCGGGTGGCGATGGGTTCGAGATTCTCCGCGAGGTCCGGCGTGCTTGCCCCACGCTGCCGATCATCATTCTCACCGCGCGCGGCGACGAGGCCGATCGAGTGCGTGGGCTGCGCGACGGGGCCGACGATTACGTGGTCAAGCCGTTCAGCGTAAAGGAACTCCTGGCGCGGGTCGAAGCCGTGCTCCGCCGCTCGCCGGAGCGTCCCAGCGACGTGCGCGACGTGCCGATTCCCCACGGCCGGATCGACCTGGCCCGGCGCGAGGTGCGGTTCGACGACGGCCAGCGCGAGGAGCTTTCGGAGCGCGAGGCGGAACTGTTGCGTTATCTGGCGGCGAACTCGGGTCGCGCGATCGCCCGCGAGGAGATCCTGGCGAACGTCTGGCGGATCAATCCTCGCGGCGTGACCACGCGGACGATCGACATGCACGTGGCCCGGCTCCGCGAGAAGCTGCGCGACGACCCCGCCGATCCGGCCATCCTCCGCACGGTGCGCGGGAAGGGCTATGTGTTCGAGGCCGCGCGATGAAACGATCCTGGCTCCTGTGGTCGGGTTTCTGGCTGTGCCTGGCCGTGGTCCTGGCGGCCTTGGGCTGGGTGAGCGTGGCCGTGGTGCGTCTGGATCGGGCCGAGGCCGAAGCACGGCGCCTGGCCGAGCATGAGGAGAAGGTGCGCCTGGCCTTGTGGCGCATGGACTCGGCCGCGGCGCCGCTAGTGGCCCGCGAAAGCGCCCGGCCACACTTCGCCTATCGCGCGTTTTTGCCCGCCAACCATGCCTTCGGTCGGGCCATGAGCGGGAAGAGCCGGCCCGACGCCCTGGTGCCCTCGCCGCTGTTGGGCGAACTGCCCGCGCTGGTGCTGGCGTACTTCCAGTTCGAGCCCGACGGCCGACTCACGTCGCCCCGGTGGCCACTCGGCGCCCATCGGGGGCTCGCCGTGCCGCGGTACTTGAGTGCCGCGGCGGCCGACGAGGCTCGCGCGCACCTGGCCCGCCTCGAGCGTCTGGCCGACCGCCAGCACCTCGCCGCACGACTGCCCCAATCGCTGCCGCCGCCGGTCGAGATGGTACTGGTCCCCACGGCTCGAAATCCCTCGGCGGATCGTGTGGAGCCAAGGCCGCAGTCCGACTCGCCGGCCACGGCCCAAGCCGCCCAGCCGCCGGGAGCGTCGTTCGAGTACAGCCAGCGGAGCCAGGCGTTCGCCCAGAACACGGCAGCGATCCTCCAGGCACAAACGCTGGTCGCGCCGGGCATGCCGCTCTTGTCGCCCACGGACCTCGGCGGGGTGTTGATGACGCCCTTGTGGTTGGGCGACGACCTGGTTCTTGCCCGCCGCGTGATGGCCGACGGGCAGGAGTACATACAAGGCTGCCTGCTCGACTGGCCGGCGATCAAGGCGGGGCTTCGCGACCAGGTGGCGGACCTCTTGCCCGATGCCGATCTCGCCCCGGTCTTGTCGGCCTCGCAGAACCAGGGACACCGGTTGGCGGCCCTGCCGCTGCGGCTGATTTCGGTGCCCGATCCGCACGAGGGCGGCATCTCTTCGGCCACGCGGTTGATGCTGGCGATTGCCTGGACGGGCGTTCTCGTGGCGGCCGCGGCCGTGGCAGCCTTGCTTTGCGGCGTGCTGCGACTGAGCCAGCGCCGCGCCGCGTTCGTCTCGGCCGTGACCCACGAGTTGCGCACGCCGCTGACCACCTTCCATATGTATACGGAAATGCTCAGCGAAGGGATGGTCCGCGATCCCCACCAGCAGCGGACCTACCTGAGCACCTTGCGGGCCGAGGCCTCCCGATTAAGCCGCCTGGTCGAAAACGTGCTCGCTTACGCCCGGCTGGAACGGGGGCGATCCAATGGCCGCGTCGAGGAACTGCCACTGGATCGCCTGCTCGACCCGATCCGGCAGCGTCTGGCCGACCGTGCGACCCAGGCCGGAATGGAGATGGTGTTCGAGGCTGGCGACGAGGCGCTGGCCACGATGGTCCGGACGAATCCCTCGGCAATCGAGCAGGTCCTTTTCAATCTGGTCGACAACGCCTGCAAGTACGCGGCAGGGGCCGAAGATAAGCGGATTCATCTTTCGGCCGAGCGGTCTGGCGGCGTGGTGCGACTTCGGGTGCGGGACCACGGTCCGGGGCTGAGCCGGGTGGCTGCGCGGCGGCTCTTCCGCCCGTTCTCGAAGTCGGCACACGAGGCGGCCCACACGGCGCCAGGCATCGGGCTGGGACTGGCCCTGTGCGATCGCCTCGCCCGGGACATGGGTGCCCGGCTCTGGCTGGAACGCGGCACGGCCGAGGGAGCGTCGTTCGTACTCACCCTGCCAGTGAAGAAACCTCGAAACGAATCATGGCGTCCCCAACCCGCCTAGCCGCAGCGAACCGGTATGGTCGCCACGCCTCGTGGCGTTGGCGCTTCCCGCGTACGCCACCACCAAGGCGCGTGGGTGCGGACCACCCACCATACGCCTAAGAGGTTCGACGGCCAGAAAGGCCAGAGACCCCCTTCATTCTGGGGGTCATTCTTTTATCTGAGCATTTGACAGCCCCAAGAGGCGCCGCCCGGATTCGAACCGGGGATGGCGGATTTGCAATCCGCTGCCTTAGCCGCTTGGCTACGGCGCCTTGTCCGAAGGTAAATCGTCGGAACTCCTGGGTGACAATTAAGCGAATCATATCAAAACGGCGGGCAGGGTGGAAGAGGCGGCAAGCGCTGCCCGCGCCCTCGGGTGCATACCAGCTTTTGCACGAGTTGGCAGGGGCTGAAAAAGGTCAATAGG
>DYLT01000220.1 GCA_020721945.1 Blastopirellula marina | reverse complement strand
CCGTTTTGGCGGAGCGATCGGTTTGATCGTTGTCGGCGGCCTGGTGATCGTCGTCGGCGGTTTGGTGATCGTCGTCGGCGGTTTGGTGATCGTTGTCGGCGGCCTGGTGATCGTCGTCGGCGGCTTGGTGACGGCGCCGGGCGTCGTTGGGGAGGTCGCCGAGCCAGAAGCGCCGGCCCGGGTGGGATAAATCTTCCGGGGGTCCGGCACGCCAGGCAGCGCGACGCGCTCCGGGCCCCGTGGAACGATCTTGGGAGGCTGCGTCGACGGTTGCTTGTCGAGCTTCACGCGGCCGGGCTTCGAGGCCGAAAGCTCCAACTGCCGCCGCTGGTTTTCCACATTGCGCAACTCCCGGCTCAGATCGACGATCTGCTTGCGTTCCTTGGGAGCAAGCTCGGTCAAACGCACGTGGGCGTCGGGCCGTTGACGCAATTCGCGCACCGAAGCGGCCAGGGTGATCTGGTTGACCACGTTGACCACCGTGGTCCGATCGAGGTCGGTGCGGCCTTCGATGCGCTGACGCAAGGCCTGTTGCTGGGCCAACGTGCGCGGTGGACGCAGGTCCTCATGGTCGCGGAAGTACCGGTGCCAGCCGCGAAGGTGATGTTCCCACTCGGGGTGGCGATCTCGATAGTACCAGCGGTAGTACGTGAAAATCGGATCGTAATGGTAATGCCGGTGCCCGTGGATGGCGAACCACGGGTAGAAGCCGAGCCGGTCGTACATCGGCGCGTAGTAGTCGCCGAAGTAGTAGTGGCAATAGTGGGGGCGCGCGAACAGGTGGATCGTCAGGATGCCCGCATCGACCACCACGGCCGGCGAGTAGGTGTAGTGGGCGAGGCGCCACACCGGCCGCGGGAAATACACCGGTGCAAACAGCAGACCGCGCCGTCGGAACGGATAGTCCCAATAGCCGTCGATGTAGACCCAACCCCGTGGGCTCCAACAGTACGAGGCCGGGATCCAGACCCAGTCCTCGTAGCCCACGGTCCAGTAGCCGGGCCGCCACACATAGCGCGTCTCGCGCCAAAGCCAGCAACCTGGCACCCAGAAGTGCTGCGCCGTGGGTGGCTCGCTGGTGGGGCCTTGTTCGACGGACTCGGGTGGCTCAGAATAGTAGGTCACCTGCGGGCTTTCGGCTTGAGCCCAAAACCCAGGCACCCAACGCCATGCGCCATCGGCTTCGGTCCAATAGCCGGCGACCCACGTGTATCCCGGCGGCGGTACGCGCCACACCCCACTGACCCAGAGGTAGTCCTTGCGGTCGTCGTCCCAGGCCCAGTAGCCGTTGATCCAGATGGCGTCCTGTCCCTCGGGTTTGACGTCCGGCGGAACTTCTTCAATAGGATCGGGTGGCTTCTTGGGCACCACCAGTGGCGTGACGCTGCCCGTGACAACCGGCGCCGCGTACGCCTCGTGGATCGGACCTCGCGTAAGCACTTCGGGGCCTTCGTCCGCGACCGGAGGAGGAGGTTGCTGGGCAGCGCCCAAGCGGCTTTGCATCCACCATCCCGCCAAAGCCATCAAGATGATCACGGCAGACCTGACGCAGCACCGTCTCATGTTCGACTCCCTTTTCCACGAGGACTGGCCGGGTCAACCGCTGGACGATCGCGCGCTCTTCTCCCATCGGCGACCAGGGCCCACCGCCGCGAGACCGGCCATGTGCAGGGGCGATTCCCCCTCAGAGAGCGGGTTACCCAATCCTATGCGCCCGCGCGGCAATTGGCAAGTGCTTGGCCGCACCTTGACGGCCCGGCATCTGCCGCTGCACAATGGCACGCGACACCTGCCCGTGTCGCCCTGCCCTGCCAATCTTGCCCATAGGAGGAGGTCGCCCATGAATCGCTCCCACCGTCGTGCATTTTTGAGAAACACTGCCTACGCGGGCATCGGTTTCTGGACGATCGCCTCGAATACCCCGGCGCAAGGCCGCTCGCCTAACGAAAAACTCAACATCGGAATCATCGGGGCCGGAGGGCGTGGGGCGGCGAACACCTCGGGCGTGGCCACCGAGAACATCGTGGCACTGTGCGACACGAACGATCAGAACCTGGGCCGAGCGGCCGAGCGGTTCCCCAAGGCGAAGCGCTACCACGACTGGCGCAAGCTGCTCGAACAGAAGGAGGTCGACGCGGTCGTGATCAGCACGCCCGACCATCATCATGCCCTGGCCGGCGTGGCAGCCATGAAGCTGGGCAAGCACGTCTACTGCGAAAAGCCGCTGGCCCATTCGGTTCACGAGGCGCGCCGGATGCGCGAAACCTACCTCGAGAAAAAGGTGGCCACGCAAATGGGCACTCAGATCCACGCCCAGAATAACTATCGCCGGGTGGTCGAGCTGATTCAGTCGGGAGCTATCGGGCCGGTGCGCGAGGTCCACGTGTGGTGCACGCGCGTGGGATTTGCGCCCGGCACGACCCGTCCCAAGGATACGCCGCCTTGCCCACCACACCTCCACTGGGACCTCTGGCTCGGTCCCGCCCCTGAACGACCGTATCACCCAAGCTATTTGGGAGGCTGCACGGTCTGGGAACAATGGTGGGACTTCGGCAACGGCTGCCTGGGCGACATGGGCAGCCACCTGATCGACCTGCCGTTCTGGGCCCTCAAGCTGCGCCAGCCGCGGTCGGCCGAGGCCGAGGGGTCGCACCACAGCGACGAGTGCTATCCGCAGTGGCTCATCGCTCGCTGGGAACACCCGGCCACCGACGATCACCCCGCCTTGCGCCTGACCTGGTACGACGGCGGCAAGAAACCGCCTGCACCTTCGGGGTTCGACCTCAAGGGTTGGGGAATCGGCGTGCTGTTCGTTGGCGACAAGGGGCAACTGGTGGCCGACTACAGCCGACTCCACCTCCTGCCCGCCGAGAAGTTCAAGGACTTTCAGCCGCCACCCCAGACCATCCCGCCATCGCTCGGGCACTACCAAGAGTGGCTTCACGGATGCAAGACCGGCGCGCCGACCCTGTGCAACTTCGATTACTCGGGCACGCTGATCGAACACAACTTGCTGGGCACCGTGGCCTTCCGAGTGGGCAAGAAGATCCAGTGGGATGCCTCGGCCATGAAGGCCGTCGGATGCCCCGAGGCCGACCGATTCATCCGTCGCGAATACCGCAAAGGGTGGGAGATCTAGGCATCATCGTGGGTAAGATGTCGCCAGTCCTTTGATGGGACGAGGGATCCGTCGAGCCCGTTGGCTCGTCTTCAAGCTAGAATTGCGGCGCGGCTGGCGTCTGGCCAACCCGCGTCGGTTGCGTTACCCAGCACAAGGATTCCCGCTTATGTTCTCCCCAACCAAATGCCTTCTCGGCCTGTTGACGATTGGATTTGTGGGCTCTTTCGGCCCATTTGTCCAAGCCGGTGAACCCAAGGCGATCTTGCCGCTCCGACCGGTATCGAAGACCGCCGCCGCGCCGGGCGCAGTCGAGCCCAAACCCGGCGGGGCAAACACCGCCGTTCTCCCCCTGCGGAAGGTAGTGCTGTTTAGCTCCGGCGTCGGGTTTTTCGAGCACGCCGGGCAAGTCCGCGATAACGCCAGGGTCGAGTTCAACTTCCGCGTCGAGAACATCAACGACTTGCTCAAGAGCATGGTCGTGCAGGACCTCGACGGCGGTCAGGTCTCGACCGTCGGCTATGGCTCGAAAGACCCCATCGAGAAGACGCTGAAGAGCTTCGCAATCGATCTGACGACCAACCCCTCGCTGGGTAAGCTGCTCCAGCAGGTCCGCGGCGAGCGCGTGGAGATCGATGCCCCGAACAAGATCACCGGTCTAATCGTGGGCGTCGAGACGCGGCGCCAGGAAGTCGACAAGGACAAGGTGGTTGAGATCGAATCGCTCAATCTGTTGACCGACGAGGGGCTGCGGTCGGTGGCGATGGCCACGATCAGCCGCATCAAGCTCGTCGACGAGAAGCTCGATGCCGAGCTGCGCAAGGCCCTGGCGGTCTTGGCCACGGCCCACGCCACGGATAAGAAAGCGGTGTCGCTGAACTTCCTGGGCGAGGGCCAGCGCAAGGTCCGCGTGGGCTATATCCAAGAGACGCCGGTGTGGAAGACCAGCTACCGGCTGGTGCTCGACGACGACAAGCCGTCGCTGCTTCAGGGCTGGGCCATTGTCGAGAACACGACCGAGGAGGACTGGAACGACGTGCGCTTGACGCTGGTGAGCGGCCGGCCGATCTCGTTCGTGATGGACCTCTACGAACCGCTCTACGTGCCGCGGCCCGTGGTCGAGATGGAGTTGTACGCCTCGCTTCGTCCGCAGGTGTACGACCAGGATCTGGCGGCCCGCGAGCGCGACTTCCGCAGGCAGGCCAGCGGGGCGGCTGGGGCACGCCCCGCCGCGCCGGCCGCGCCGCCGGCTTTGGCCGCGCGCGCCCGAGCCGAGAAGGCCGATCGCGCGGCCCTGCCGGCCGAGGCCGAGCCCCAGTTGAGTCTGGGTCGGGGCGTGCGTTCGGTGGCCACGGCGGGCGAGGTGGGCGAGTTCTTCCAATACGCCATCGGCACCCCCGTGACGCTCCCCCGCCGCCAGTCGGCGATGCTGCCCATCGTCACCGGCGAGGTCATGACCGAGAAGCTCTCGATCTACAATCCCCGCGTCCACGCCAAGCACCCGCTCAGCGGACTGCGCCTGACGAACTCGACCGATCTGCACCTGATGCAAGGACCGATCACGGTCTTCGACGGCGGGGCCTATGCTGGCGACGCCAAGATCGAAGACCTGCCGCCCAAGAGCCAGCGCCTGGTGAGCTACGCCATGGACCTCGACACCGAGGTCGCGCCCGAGTCGAAGGGCGCCCCCCAGCAGTTGCTCCGCGTGCGGATTTCCAAGGGCACGCTTTTCATCGAGCAGAAGCAGACGCGGACCCAGGAGTACACGGTGAAGAACTCCGGCCGCAAGGCGAAGAAGGTCCTTGTCGAGCAACCTGACGACCCGACCTGGACGCTGGTTGAGCCCAAGGAGCCGGCCGAAAAGACCCGCGACCTGTACCGGTTCGCCGTGGCCGCGAAGCCGGGCGAGCCGGCGAAACTCGCCGTGGTCGAAGAGCGGATCGACCGCCAACAGGTGGCCCTGACGAACCTCGACGACAACATGATCGTCATGTACCGAAGCGCGAAGGTCGTCAGCGACAAGGTGAAAGCGGCCCTGGCCGAGGTCGTCAAGCGGCGTCACGAGATGGCCCAGGTCGCCGCGAAACGCACCCAGCTCGAGCAGCAGATCCAGGCGATCGAGCAAGAGCAGGCCCGCATCCGGCAGAACATGGGCCAGCTCGACCGCGCCGGAGATCTCTACAAGCGCTATGTGAAGAAGTTCAGCGACCAGGAAGACGAGATCGAGAAGCTCCGCGCAGGCGTCAAGGAGCACCGCGACCAGGAGGCCCAACTGCGCAAGGCCCTGGACGAGTACCTCATGGGACTGGAAATGGACTAAAGGCCCCCTGAGAACCTCCGCGTCTGTCCTGCCAGAACCCAACGGCGCTGCGATACCTCGGATGGACGACCACGTGGCCTATCCGACCCAGCGGCGGATCGCGCGGCGGGCCCATTGATGCCACGGGCGGAACGCGGTCGGGGGGACGCCGTCGGCCTCCGGGCCGTCGCTCCGATGCAGGTGCCCGGGCGCGATCGGCGTCTCCGGAGGGTCCACGCGCACGGGCCGAACCGAGCCGAGGTCCTTGCGGTTTTCGTAGACCAGAGCCTCGGGCGAGAACTCGAGGATCCGATCGTCCAGGGGCAACAGCGCGACGTGGCGGCCGCGGCAGTATTCGATGCCTACCCGATATGCCCGCGGCCGCAGCTCGGCAATGACCACCAGCCGACCGTCGCGGCGCACGACGGAAAGCCGCGTCTGGCCGCGTGCCCGCCACCAGTCGGCCAGGCCCGCCAAGGTCGTCTTCCAGACCGCCAGGCGCCCGGCCGTGTCGAACACGCCGCGGAGCACGCGGGGATACCGGCCGAGGCACCCTGCCGCACGGTCGTAGAGCAAGAGCGGCTCTCCTAGGCGCGACCGTTCTTCCATCAGGTTGGTGAAGTACGCCGTGGCGGCATCGACTGCGGATTCCAGGGCCGCTACGTCCGACGGGTTGGGATCCGGCGGGTCGGGGCTCCATCGAGCGGTTGACCCCTGACACGCCGCTCGCAGGAACATCGTCAACGTCACCGGATGAACCGGCATGAGGAGCAACCGACCGGTGGTTGCGGTTGCGGGCACATCGTCGTACGCGGGGCCCAATCCCGAGACGTAGGACACGCCCAGGCCGTCCAGAATCGCTTCCAAGTGGCAGCAGCAACCGCCGTCGGCTATACCGACCCCCGACGGCGAGAACCCCGCCGCCAAAACGGCGGTCAACGCGCGCTGCATGGTGGCGCGATGCTCTTCGGCGGGCCAGTACAGGTGGTGGCGAAGGCTGAGCAAGCCCACATCGAGCGGGCCCAACCGCGAAAGCACCGGCGCCATCGACTCGAGCACCGCGGCGCTGAGACAGGGCGTGACCGCGCCCCGGTCGTCGGCAATCGCCTCAAACAGCCGCTCCAAATCCGCGGCATGACCAAGGTCGTGGTCGATCCGCGCATTCAGCGCGGATCGGTACGGAAACGGAAACGGCGCCACCCGAATCCAAACGCCTCCGGCCTGCTCGACCTTCGCCCGAAGGAACTCGACAATCTGCCGCCGCAGCCCCCGAGCATCGTGCCGCGGCAAACGACGCGACAAGGCATACCCCCCGATGTTCCAGCGAAACCGGGCCGTCTGGCGGTCGGCTAAGGCCACGAAGGGGTCCTCGGGCAGGATCTCGCGAAGGCGTGCCAGGTCGATGGGCACCTGGCCCGGACCTGCCCCTGGGCGACCACGCGACGAGTCGAACAGCACGAACCGGCCCTGGGCCGGTCCCGATGTCTGCTCGCGCCACGGAATCCCCTCCTGCGCAAGGACTTGGCGCAGGCCGTCGGGCGCCTGGTCGACCATCAGCGGCAACAGCGGAAGGTTCTGGTCCATCGCGGCCTGTCTGACACCAAGTCCGATCTGCTCCCGTGCCCAGAATTACCGAGAGGGCACGGCCGTTCCGTCAGTTATCCCTGGGCATGCAATCGGCGTGCCATGTCATGGGAACACGCCTCATTGGGTCAGACACCTTAGCCCGAGTCGAGGTTCAAGGTCAAGAGAATCGCGGAAGACTGCGCCATCGAGAGAAGTTGAGCGGCCAAGGTAAAAAGCAGAACCGCGTTTCGTCCGGAACCGCGGGGCCGGCCAACGGGCCGATCGCGTCGGTCCGAGCGACTAGACCCACGAGAGACTCCGCCGCACCGGTTGGTACCCGTTCACGGGACCATGCATTGCACGGTTGCTTCGTATTCGGAGATCGTCTTGCCCGCGCGCCAGGCCCGCGCGCCGGGGTAGTAGTTCAGATACAGCTCGTCGGTTGCCCGGGACCGCTCCGGTTTTTTGGCGCCGAGGTAGCCCAGGTGCAAGGGGCGCGCGCTGGTGATGCGCATCGCTTGGTCGATCTCGATCACCCGAGCGTTGTCGGCCGAAAAGCGTCTGCCGCCCAGCGCGGGCACCACTTCTTGCCGGCCGTCGATCGTGATCGTGCGCCGGCCCTGTTCGTACACCCAGTCCGGGTTGTTGAGGATGCCGATCAAGCCCGTGGCGATCCGACTGGTCGTGATATCCGAGCGGGCCACCAGCTTCTCGCGAATTTCCATTGGCCTGGTGCGGCGAGACGATCCGATCGAGCCGATACGGCACGCACTGGGCCATCACTTTGGCGCCCCAACTGAACGTGTGGATGGCCGATCCGGTGCGCCGGAGGATGAGCTTGCCGTCATCCAGCCTTCGCACTCCCCGGCGGTCGCGGGGCGCCCGTTCGATGCGGTCCGCGGTCTTCAGGGTCAGCCAGCTCTGTCCCAGGGAGCGAAACAGGTCGGTCTGGCTCGAGGCGAAGAAGGTCTCGCCCGGTGCGTAGACGGCGCCGGTATCAAAGCGCGCCTGCATCTTCTCCAGGGTGTCGAGCGACCGGCAGGCCAGGGCCCAAGCGTCCGGGTCGCGGCCGAGGACCGCCATCTGGACGTGCGTCCCGGCCCAGTCGGCATGGCGAAACAACTGCCAGTCCTGGCCGTTGGGGTAGACGCAGCCGCCATCGGGAAGCACGAACCACTTGAGGTTCTCGTAGATCCCCGCGACATTGTGGAGCAGGCACTCGGGCGGACGCCGTCCGCTGAGCGCGTAGTCCAGACTGGCCCCAAGCGAAAGCGAGAAGCAGGTCATGTAGTCCGGATGCACGATGTGGTGGTTCTCCAAGGTGAAGTCGTCGTAGAGATTCGCTCCGGTGAACTGAGCGGCCCAAGAACTCGCGTTGGGTTGGCGTGCTTGCGTCGGCCCAAGGGGGCGCAGAGAATAAACTACGAGGACGCGCACAACCGGGCCGGTCGGGATTCCATCCGAAGGACAGGGGGAAGTCGGGGGGGAGTCATGGGGAGCCAGCTCTTGATCGTTGCCGGGGTCGTCGCGGTGCTGGCCGTGGTGGCCGGCGGGGCCCTCGCGGTGCTGTGGTCCCGCCATGTGCGGCTTTGGCGCGAGCTGCGCGAGCACCGCAGCGTCGAGGAGACCCTGGCCCGCGAGCGGAATCTGCTCCGCACGCTGATGGACAACTTGCCGGATTATGTGTTCGTCAAGGATCGCCAAAGCCGCTTTATCACCACCAACGCGGCGCACTTGCGGGTGCTGGGGGCCGAAGACCTCGAGGCGGTAGTCGGAAAGACCGATTTCGATTTCTTCTCCAAGGAACTGGCGACGTCCTACTACGCCGACGAGCAGGCGGTCATGCAGACCGGTTGCCCGCTGGTCAATCGGCGCGAGCACACGGTCAATCCGGCGGGCGAGACCCGGTGGCTGTTGACCAGCAAGATTCCGCTGCGGGACGACCAGGGCGAGATCGTGGGCGTGGTGGGAATCAGCCGCGACATCACGGCCATCCAGCAGGCGGAAGACGCCCTGGCGCAGGCCAAGGAGGCCGCCGAGCAGGCCAACCGCGCCAAGAGCGAATTCCTGGCCAACATGAGCCACGAGATCCGCACGCCGCTGAACGGGGTGATGGGCGTGGCCGGCGCGCTGGCCAGATCCGACCTCTCCGCCGACCAGCGCGAGATGGTCGGGCTGATCGAGAGCTCGGCGCAGACGCTGCAGAGCCTGCTCAGCGACGTGCTGGATCTCGCGCGCGTGGAATCCGGGCGGATGCAGCTGAAGCCTGAGC
>DYLT01000219.1 GCA_020721945.1 Blastopirellula marina | reverse complement strand
GTGTGAGCGTCGCGTCGCGCAGCAGATAGTGGGGCGCGAGCGCGGCGGCGGCCACGTCGGTGGCCAAGGCCGAGCCGCAGGCGATTCGCCAGCTCATCGACCGGCTGCGGCGCGAGCACGGGGCGAAGTATGCGCAGGCCGCCGAGCACCTTGCCCGGCTCCAGCGACTGGAAAAGCCCTTCCACGAGGCCGAGGCGGCCGGCGAGGCGGCCGAGGATCGCCTGGAGCAAATCACCCGCGAGCTTGAGCAGCTCGAACGCGAGGTGCTCTTGTTCGATCTCGACAAGCTGGTCGTCATCCAGAGGCACGAGATCGAGGCCTCGCACGTGTACACGTATCATTACGAGGGTTTCCGGCCTGGGGGCGGTTTGTACGTGGTGTCGCTTCGGGACCCGAACGCCAAGCCGCAGCGCTTGGTCGAGTCGCCCACCGGGCAGATCCTCGATTGCGATCTCTCGTACGACGGCAAGACGATTCTCTTCAGTTGGCGGCGGAACCACGACGAGGGCTATCACCTCTGGAAGATCCACGCCGATGGCACGGGACTGCGGCAGCTCACCCAAGGCGTGTGGCACGACTACAACGGTTGCTGGCTGCCCGACGGCGGCATCGCGTTCCTCAGCACGCGCTCGCCGCAGTTCGCCTACTGCTGGCACGCGCCGGTGGGCATCTTGCACCGGATGGACCCCGATGGCTCGAACGTGCGCCAGCTTTCGGCGAACTATCTGAACGACTTCACCCCAGCCGTGCTCGACGACGGGCGCATCATCTACAGCCGGTGGGAATATGTCGACCGACCCGCCATTCCCATCCAGAGCCTGTGGACGATCAATCCCGACGGCACGGGGTTGGCGGGATTCTTCGGGAACCGGGTGATCTCGCCGGCCACGTTCATGGACGCCCGGTCGATCCCCGGCACGACGAAGATCCTCTGCACGATGACCGGCCACAACGGGCCGACGCGCGGCGCGATCGGCATCGTCGACCGTGCGAAAGGGGTCAATGCACAGGATGCGATCGAGAACCTCACGCCCGACGTGGCCGTGCCCAAGGTCAAGGAAGGGTGCGGCAACTTCGAGGGGGCCAAGCCGTACAGTTGCCCAGTGCCGTTGGACGGCACGCGGTTTCTCGTCTCGGCCCGGGGGCCGGTGCTGGTGCGCACCTACGCGGGCGAGTGCCAGTCGGTGGCGCTGGCGCAGCCGGCCGACGGGATGCAGCTTTTCGCGGCCCAACCGCTGCGGCCGAGGCACCGCCCGCCCGTTATCCCGCCGAGTTCGCCCGAACAGGCCGCGCCCTACGCGACGCTTTTCCTTCAGGATGTGTACAACGGGTTGGAGGCTTACGTGCGGCGGGGCGAGGTGAAGGCCATCCGCGTGGTCCGCGAGATGCCCAAGACGGTGCGCATCGACCCCAGCCTGCGGGCGTTCGGATTCCAATTCCCGGTGATCTCGTGCGGGGCGACCTACGCGGGCAAGACCGTGCTGGGCGACGTGCCGGTCGAAGCCGACGGTTCGGCCTGCTTCCGGGTGCCCTCGGGCATTCCCATCTACTTCATGGCCCTGGACGCCCAAGGCCGCGCCGTCCAGCGCATGCGGAGCTTCACGCACCTGATGCCCGGCGAGGTGCAGGGCTGCGTGGGCTGCCACGAGCACCGGCTTCAGACTTCGCGCCAACACCCGGGCCTGGCCGCGTTCTCCACCCCCAGGGACCTCCAAGCGCCCGAATGGGGCCTCGGCGGGTTCGATTACTCGCGCATCGTTCAGCCCGTCCTCGACCAACACTGTACCAAATGCCATCACCCGGTCGACGCCCCGAAACGGATCGACCTGACCGGCGGCAAGACCGACTTCTTCAATGTCTCGTACGAGTGCCTGGCGCGCGAGAACCAGGGCGGCCGCGGCAGCCCCTACGTAAGCTGGATCCCTACCTACAACGGCCAGGAGTGGAACATCCTCGAGGTGCAACCCAAGACCTGGGGCTCGCCGGCCAGCAAACTGGCCGAGGTGGTACTCACGGGGCATCCCGACCAGGAGGGCAAACCACGGATCGAGCTCGACGACGCAAGCCGGCGTCGAATCCTCGCGTGGATCGACCTCAACGTGCCCTACTACGGGTCGAGCGAAACGGCATACCCCGAGAAGCCCGGTTGCCGGCAGATCGTGCCCGAAGGGCTGGAAAACGTGCTGGCCGACGTGGGCAAGCGGCGGTGCGCCGCGTGCCACCAGGAAGGCAAGTTCCCGCGGCGCGAGTGGGTGCGCATCACCCAGCCCGAGTTCAACCCCTTCCTCGTGGCCCCACTGGCCAAGTCGGCCGGCGGCAGCCAGAAGTGCGGCAAGGCGGTGTTCGAGACCAAGAGCGACCCCGACTATCGGGCGATTCTCGCGAGGTTCAAGCCGGTCGAGGAGATGCTCGCGCGCCGTCCGCGCATGGACATGCCCGGCGCCCAGCCGGCCCCGGACGTGTGCCGGACGTGCCAATGACGCCGCAGGAGGGTAGAATTCGGCTGGCGATGACCTTCTCCGCAGCCAATCACGTGGGTTGCCGGCCGCGGGCAAGCAGTGGCACGCTCCGAGCCGAGTTCCCGAAACCACCCAACTGCACGCCGTTATGCGGAGGGTGACCATGGCGACTTCGATCGTCTTCGAGGAGCGACTCGAAATCCCGTATTTTGCCTCCCTGGACGAGTTTCGCGCCTGGGCCCGCTCCGACGACTTCCCCGAAACGGGACGCATTGATTACCTTAGCGGCCGGATCGAGGTGGACATGTCGCCGGAAGACCTCTTTACCCACGGGACGCTGAAGAACCGGTTGATCGCCGCGCTCGACCAGGTGGTCGAGAAATTCGACTTGGGCGAATTGCTGAGCGACCGCACTCGGGTCTCTTGCCCAGATGCCGACCTTTCCACCGAGCCCGACATCGTCTTGGTTCCGCACGCTTCTCTGGAGACCGGGCGGGTACGAGGCCGCGCCGATCGACTCCGAGGGGTTTCAGCACTCCGGCGTGCTCCAAAACTGGTTCCGCGTGACCCGTTATCGTCACCGGACCGGACGCTGGGCCTATCGTGTCGAGAACAAGCCCGAGTGAGACAATCCCCCATGCCTCGTCCTGCGGCCGTCTTCCTGCTTTTGGTCGCCGCGATTGGGGCGATGTCCGGCTGTGGCCACCGCGGGCCCGAGACCATTCGCGTGCGCGGCCGCGTGACCTTCGGCGGCGGGCCGTGGCCCAAGCGGGGCACGATCCACTTCCTCCCCCACCAACCGCACCCCGATTACCCCAGCCGGCCAGGTTCCGCCGAGTTCGATACCGAGGGCAATTTCGTGGTCACGAGCTGGCGTCCGGGCGATGGACTGGCCCCGGGTACGTATCGGGTGAGCATCGATTGCTGGGAAGTCCCCGAGACCATGGACAAACCCGGCGCCGGCCGCAACTGCGTCCCCCCCAAGTACCGGAACAGCCAGACCAGCGGCCTCGAGATCACGGTCGAAGAAGGGAAACCCATTTCCGACTTGCGCTTCGATGTACCCAAACGGTAGGGGAGGCCGATCGCGCGCCGCCAATACACTCTTTAGCAGGGTAAACCGCGTCCGGCCGGCCAACTAGAATTGCATTGTCCGCGGATACCGGGGCTCAACCGAAATCCCGTGTTCCACGCAGCATTTCTGGGAGGACTGCCATGACACTCTACCAGATCATCGAGACCGATGCGGGGTTGACGGTGTCGGAACTCCAGCCGAACACGCTGCCGGAGGTGGCTGCCGAACGCGCCGGCGGCGTTGTCGTGGACCCCGGGCCCTATCCGACCTATGAGGACGCTTACGACGCGATGCTCGCCCTGGCCGTGGAGGAGGAAGAAGACGACGTGTGAACCGCGCCGGCCAAACGCGACCACGCCGCCCAAGACCGTGCTGCCCTCTTCAACTACAGAATCTACGCAACCTGCATAAAACGACCTGATGGATGCCTGTCGCACAAGTCGTGCGATTTGAGCGGTTCTTGTGTCAAGTTCAGAATGGCGTTTTTGCGATGAATAGGATGCGGACGCAGCTTGGGACACCTGCTTCCGCAATACCTCTTCCACAGAGTGCGGACCATGGGGTGATGGCGCCGTGTGGGAGTGCTGACACCCGTAGGGAATAGGTTGGCCTGGAGCCGAATTTCTGGCGGTCGAACGTGGGGTTCTTGCTTCGCTTCCCTCGATGGCCGCTGGGTGGCTGGTTCGAGCCGGAAGTGCCGGCCTCAGGCAGCCTGTTCCCTTCGGCGTTTCTTGAGTCGGGGCTGACGGGTACACCCCCCGCCCGTTGGGGACCTGCCCCTGGCGGTGACGATTTCGAAGGCTTACAATTGGTACGTTGTCCTGCGATTCGGTCTTTTCGCTGGGACGTTCCTTGCGGGGATACCCCCTAGGTGTCGGAGAAACGCGAATTGCCCGCCTCGTACCAGCTTTCCACGATCGACGCGGCCATCGACGCCATCGCCCGCGGCGAAATCGTCATCGTCATGGATGCCGAAGACCGCGAGAACGAGGGGGATTTCATTTGCGCCGCCGAGAAGATCACCCCGGAGATCGTGAACTTCATGATCGCCCAGGGCCGCGGCCAGCTCTGCATGCCGGTCCTTCCCGAAGTCTGCGAGCAGCTCGACCTGGCTCCCATGGTGACCGAGAACACGGCCCCGCTGGGCACCAGTTTCACGGTGCCGGTCGATCACCGAAGCTGCCGGACAGGCATTACGGCGCAGGAACGGGCGACCACGATTCGAGCGATTCTCGACCCGGCGAGCAAGCCGGCCGACTTCGTCCGGCCCGGCCACCTCTTTCCCTTGATGGCCAAGGAAGGCGGGGTGCTTCGCCGGGCGGGCCACACCGAGGCCGCCGTGGATCTGGCTCGGCTGGCCGGGCTGAAGCCTGCCGGCGTGCTCATCGAGATCCTCGATGACCGCGGCGACCGCGCCGACCGCGAACGGCTCTATCAATTGGCCACCCAGTACCACCTCGAGATCATCACGATCGAGGACCTGATCCGCTATCGCCGGCGCATGGAGCGGCTGGTGTACCGCGTGGCCGATTGCCGGCTTCCCACCCGGTACGGTTCCGGGCGACTGATCGTCTACGGCGTGAAATACGAATCGCAAGAGCCGCTGGCGATCGTGCTCGGCGACCCGACGGCCGTACCCGAGCCGTTGGTCCGGCTGCACTCGTCGTGTTTCACCGGCGACCTGTTGGCCTCGCTGCGGTGCGATTGCGGCGACCAGCTCCACATGGCGCTGGAGATGATCGCCAACGAAGGCGCCGGAGTGCTCGTGTACCTGCCGCAGGAGGGACGCGGCATCGGGCTGGTCGAGAAGATCAAGGCCTACCACCTGCAAGACGGCGGGCTGGACACGGTCGAGGCGAACCTCGCCCTGGGCCATCAGGTCGACAGCCGCGACTATGGCGTGGGCATCCAGGTGCTCAAGGACTTGGGCCTGACCAAGGTCCGCCTGCTGACGAACAACCCCAAGAAGACCGACGCCTTTATCTATGGCGGGTTCGATCTCCAGGTGGTCGATCAAGTGCCGATCGTGGGCCCGATCCACGAGCACAACGCGCGCTACATCGCCACGAAGCGCGACAAGCTGGGGCACCGTCTGCCGAACGACGTATGAGGGCCGGCGCGAGCCGTTACGCTCGGCGCAGCGCCTCGACGACCTGCATCCTCGCGGCGCGGAAGGCCGGCAGCACGCCGCCGACAAAGCCCATCGCCAGCGAGACGATCGTCGCGGTGGCGAGAATCTGGGGCGTGACGGTGAACTCGAAGGCCGTCTCGGAGAACGTGGCCCAATTCGTCATGCCGGTCTTCATCCCGTCCAACCACCACGACGCGCCGCAGCCCAGCGCCGCTCCCAGCGCGGCAAGGGTGAGCGATTCGGCCATGAAGGCCAGCCACACGGCCTCGGGCGTGAAGCCCATGGCCAAGAGGCAGCCGATTTCGCGTTTGCGCTGGCTGACCGCCGCATACATCGTGTTCATGGCGCCGGCGATGGCCCCCACCGACATGATCGCGGTGAGGATGCCGCCGAGGATGGTGATCACGTCGGCCATCAATTTGGCCTGCTTCTGATAATACTCTTGCTCGGTCATGGCCTGCACCCAGCGCAGGCGGAGATCGGTTTCGGCCAGGGCGTTGAGGCGGTCGGCGGCCTCGCGCGCGTCGCCGGCAGCGCGGAAGAGCACCGACTGGAAGATGCCATCGCGGTGGAACGTGGTTTGCAGCAGGTCGCCGTCCATCCAGAGTTCCGATTCCAGCGCGCTGCCGCCGGCCTCGAACAGGCCGACGATGTGCCAGGTATTGTGCCCGACCGACAACGTGCGGCCGAGGCCCACGTCCTCCAGCCGGCGCGCCAGGCCGATGCCCAGCACGGCCTCGTTCGATCCCGGCGTGTACCAGCGACCCTGGGTGAGGCGGACCTCGGCGTGGACATCGCGGGCCAAGGGCGCGGCGCCGCGGATCGTGATGTTCGTTTCGCCGCCGCCCCGCTTCGCCCGCGCCAAGATGACCACGCTTTCGAAGATCGCCAGTTGACGGCCGTCCTGCTCGGCCACCAGCGGCAACTCGGCGACGACGCGCGCCGTCTGGCGCGTCACCTGGCTCTGGAGTTCGGCGTCGGCCCCCTTGCGCAGGACGATCACGTTGTGCGGGCTGCCCGACGCCTCGACCACGCGGCGGAAGCCCGCCGCCAGCGACAACAACGTGACGAAGACCACCACGACCAGCGCGATGCCGCCGACGGCCATCGCCGAGGCCCCCTTGCGCACGGCCACGCTGCGCAGGCTGTAGAGATAGGGAATGGCCATGCTCAGACGCTGCGCAGCGCCTCCGTCGCCTTCAGCCGCATGCCCGCCACGGCGGGGACGATGCCGCTGGCCAACCCGGTCAGCGCCGCCAGGCCCGTCGCTGCCAGCACCGACCTGCCCGGCAGGTAGAACACCGGGAAGAAGTCGGGCTTGGGGTTGTATTGGATCCCATTGGCCAAGAGCCAGGCCAGCCCCACGCCCGCCAGCGCCCCCAACAGCGCAATGGCCAGCGACTCGCCGATCAACAGCGCGAACACGTGGCCGTCGGGAAAGCCGATCGCCTTGAGGATTCCCATCTCGCGCGTGCGTTCCCGCGCGCTCATCATCATCGTGTTCGCCGAGACCAAGAGCATCGTCACGACGATGGCGCTGCCGATCGAGCGCAACAGCAACTGGAAATTGCCGATCATGCCGACGAATTGGAGGTTGAACGCCTTTTCGGTCATGGTCCGCGTTTCGAAGGGGCTATTCGCGAAGCGCGCGTCGATGGCGGCCGCGATCTCGGTCGAGCGGTTCGGGTCGGCGATGCTGACCAAGTACAGGCCCGTATAGCCCTGGCCGAATTGCCGCGCCTCGTCGAACCGCTTGTGGTGGAAGACCATGATCGTCTGGTCGAACGTGGGCGAGTCGGTCGTGTAGATCGCCCGGACGTGGAACTCCCACAGCGACGAGCCGTTCTTTTGCGCCCAGATGGTGCTGCGCAGCACGAGCCGGTCGCCGACCTTCTTGCGCAGTCGCTCGGCGATCTTCGCCCCCAGCAAACAGCCCATCTGGTCGTTCATCAGGTCGCGGAGCTGGTCGGGGGGAACCTTGACCTCGGGATACAGCGCCAGGTAGCGGTCGATCTCGGTGGCGAATTGCGCGAAGAACTCCTCGCGCTTCTTGCCATCGGGGCCGGGCTCTTGCGACAGCGCGCCGATCCACGAGGCGCTGGCAACCCCGGTCACCCCCTCGATCTGCTCGATCCGCGCGCGGTATGAGGCTGGCAGCTCGAACATGATCGACTCTTTGTGCTGCACCACCAGGCGCGAGGCATCGGACATGTTCACGCCCGCGTTGAAGGCCGTCAGCACCGCCTCGAGAAAGCAGAACAAGAATAGCGCCACCCCCACGCCGAACACCGTCAAGAGGGTCCGGAGCGGTTTGCGCCACAAGTTCAACAGCAACAGCCGCATGGGGTCACGTCCGTCCGCCCGCCGTGTCGATGTCGCGGGTCAGCACGCCCTTTTCGAGGTGCAACTGGCGGTGGGCCGCGCGGGCCACCTTGGGGTCGTGCGTGACCACGATCACGGTCTTGCCGAAATCGCGGTTCAGGGCGACCAGCAGCGCCATAATCTCGTCGGCGGAGTGGGCATCCAGGTCGCCCGTCGGCTCGTCGGCCAGCAGGATCTCGGGATCCGAGGCGAGCGCCCTCGCGATCGCCACGCGCTGCTCTTGCCCGCCCGACAGCTCGTCGGGCCGATGGTTCATGCGGTCGGCCAGGCCGACGATTTCCAGCGCTTTGCGCGCATGCTCGCGCCGCTGGCGGCGCGACAGCGGCGCCAGGAGCAGCGGCAGCTCGACGTTCTGGTACGCGGTGAGCACGGGCAGCAGGTTGTACGCCTGGAAGACATAGGCCACGTGGTCGGCGCGCCACCGGGCCAGCTCGCGGGGCGCCAGCTCGCCGAGGTTCTGGCCGCACACGACGACCTCGCCCGAACTCGGCGTGTCGAGCCCCCCGAGCAGGTTCAACAGCGTCGTCTTGCCCGACCCCGAGGGGCCCATCAGCGCCACGAAATCGCCCGCGTCGATCGTGAGGCTGATATCCTCCAGCGGATGGATCTCGGCGTCGCCCTTGCGGTAGACCTTCCACACGCGGCGCAGTTCGATGATCGGTGGGGGGCTGGCGTTCACGGCCGGGTCACTCCACGAGCCGCACCCGGGCGCGATCGCCGGAGAGCTTCTCGGCACCGCGGACCACGACGAGGTCGCCGGGTTGGACGCCGCGGGTAATCTCGGTCCGTCCGCCCGAGTCCACGCCCACGTCGACCGCGCGGCGTTCGGCCAGATCGTCGCGCACCACCCAGACGAAACTGCCCCCCTCGCCCGATTGCACGGCCCCGGTGGGCACGGCGACCTTGTCGGGCACGGCCCCGGTCTCGGCCCCGGGCGGAGCGCGGTCGGCCAGAAATCGGACGCGCACGCCCATGTCGGGCAGCACCTTCTCGTCCCGCGCGAGAAAGTCCACCCGGACCTTGACCGTGGCTTTGCTCCGATCGGCCCTCGGCAGTATGCGACGCACCCTGCCCGGAAAGACCTTGTCCGGAATGGCGTCCACGCTGATCGCCGCGCGCCGGCCCGCCTCGACTTGCCGAATCTGCGACTCGGCCACATCGACCTCCGCCTGAAGCGATGCCCAATCGGCTACCGTGACGATCGACCCCCGGGCCCTCGACCCGCCCATGCTGAT
>DYLT01000218.1 GCA_020721945.1 Blastopirellula marina | reverse complement strand
ACTACCAGCGCTTCCGTGAGGAGATTGCCGACCAATGGACGCGGCGCCAGGTGGCGGCCATCAAGTCGGCCGATCCCGAGGCCCTGGTCACGGTGGGGTTGATCCAATGGAGCGTGCCGGTGGTCCTCTCCGGCGTGCAGCACTACGCGGCGTTCCGGCCCGACCGCCAGGCACCGCTGCTCGACTTCCTCGAAGTCCACTTCTATCCCGTGGCCCGTGGGTTCTACACCTATGCGGGGGAGGACGACGAGTGGCGCAATCTGGCGTATCTCGAGTGCGTCGTGCGCGAGGTGGCCGCGCCGGGCAAGCCGGTGGTACTGGCGGAGTTCGGTTGGTACGGCGGGGGCAAGCTGACGATCAACCGCGGCATCCATGCGCCAGCCACCGAAGACCAACAGGCCCAGTGGTGCCGCCGCGCCATCGAGACGACCGAGGGGCTGGCCACGGGTTGGCTCAACTGGGGCCTGTACGATCATCCGCAGGCCCGCGACGTGACCCAGCTTACCGGGTTGTGGACCGTCGACGGGAAACCCAAGGCGTGGTCGCGCGAGTTCCAGGTCCTTGCCGGGCGTTTGTCGTCGGCGCGGATCCTGCCGCGCCAACTCGGCTTGCGCCCCAAACTCGACTGGGACCGCGCCATCACTGACCCGAAGGCCCTGGACGAGTTCCGCGGGGAGTACCTTCGGGCGTTCCGGGCGTCGCGGGTTTCAGGGCGGCCAGATACGCACTGAGAACGCCCAGGTGGCGCACGAAGGTGCCGCAATCGATCACGCGCCGCGTGGGGTCCTGGGGGCCGTGGTACTTCAGCGTCCCGGTTTCGACCCACCGGCCCTGATCGTCGAGATCGGCGATGACCTTGCGCACCTGGTCGATCGTGCGGGGCGAGACCGGGCCGCCAGCGGGGCGGCCGGGTGCCCGGAGATCCTCGGGGGTCGCCGCGCGGAGCCTCTGGTACTGACGCTCGAGGGCGTCGAGATGGTGCCCCACCTTGAAGGCGTAGTGGGTGGGCACATCGCCGTCGTCGTAGGTGAGCTGGTACTTGCGCGTGAAGTACAGCGGACGATTGGTCTTCAGTTCGTAGAACCGGGCCAGGCGGCCGTCGGGAAGCTGCGACCGACGCAGGTACGCGATGGCGCGGGCCACGGGCTCGAGGTACTTCGGGTCGCCCGTCTGGCGGTAGATCACGAACAACGTCTCGATCGCCCCTTGCGATTCCCCGCCGGTAATGGCCGGCGGCTCGAACTTGCGCGCCCAGGCCGGGCGCATTTGCGGATCGTACTGCTGGGCCCAGGCGGGTTGCGGATCGGGCATCTGCGCCAGCCGCAGGAAATCGCCCGCCCGAGCCGCCGCACGGCGGAACCGTTCGTCACCGTAGATCCTGGCCGCCTCAAAAAGCATCTCGACCGTGTCGCGAAGCACGTTGTCGTTGAGTGTGTAATAGCCGGTGTAGCTGGGCTTCTCGTACGTGCGGGACCAGGTCTCGGGATACGAGGCCTTCTGGACCGGGTAGTTGGCAGGATCGGGCGGCGCTTCGAACCCCTGGGGCCAGGCGCCATTAGGGTACTGGGCCGCCAGGACGGAATCGAGGGCATCTCGGGCCGCCTTGCCGAGGGTCCGATCGCCGCCCAGGGCGCTGTCGAGGCGCACCAGGAATCGGATGGCCGCCTGCGTGGTATTGTCGTCGAGCGTCGACATGTTGCGCTGCTTCGACGTCGTGGTTGGGGCGTCCACGCGATAGGCGTAGCGTTTCCGCTCGGCTGGGTCGAAGGTGATCGAGTAGGTCCACCCCCCGGAGCGCAATTGGCCGCGCACCAGGCAGCGGCCGGCCTCGCATGCGGCATCGAGAAACAGACGGTCGCCCGTGGCCTGGTAGGCTTCGAGAAAGGCCATGCCGACCGAGGGCGTTCCCGGCGGCTGTACCCAGACGGTCCGGGCCGATGCCTTGCCTTCGCCCTCGCGACGCGCTAGATCGTCGCTATAGCGCCACAGATACCCTCCCTCGGTCGCCACCCGGGTGCGAAAGAACTGGGTCGCGCGCCGCATGGTCTGGACCGCTTGACGCGGCAGATCGTCGTCGGCCGCAAAGCACGCCCCGGCGATCCACACCACCGCGACAAGAGCCGGTCCGATCGGGGCTTTCGAACACGTGCGCATCGCGCCAACTCCTGGGATTTTACCGAAATCATCTCGTGCGCCGTCCGCAAGGCACGGCGTCAGGATACGGCCGCGCATGCCCGCCGGGCAAGCCCATCGCGCAGGATGCCGGCGTGGAAGCTACTCGGCCTTGGCGCGGCGGTCGTCGGGCTTCTTGGGCATCTGCATGTCCAACTCGACGTGTGCCGACAGGCCGGCCGGCTCCAACAGCACGTCGAGCGCCAGACCGCGGAACCAGTTCAGCGGCGGGGCTTGGTAGCCGGGCGGCGGACCGCGGTCGCGGTGGTCCTCCAGGGCGGTCGAGGTCCAGAACGCCGCCCCGCCGGCCGGCTGGCGATAGACGTACTGCCCGCCCAACGGATCGATCAGCCGGGCGTCGAGGAGCTGCTCGGCGGCGATCTTCGCCTGGTCGCCGGGCACGTGGAGTTGCTCGATCATCTGATGGATCAGGCGGAGATTGCCCAGCGAGGTTTCGCGGGTCCGGTCGTAGCCCAGCTTGTTGAGAAAGGGCGTCAGCCGGGCGCTGGAGAGATCGACCGCCCTCGCCCGCACCTGCGCCGGCCGCGGAGCCTGCTCGAAGCGCAATTGGCTGGTGACGGTCTCGAGCAAATCGCGATGGAACGAGAACACGAGGAACTGTTCGGTCTGCCGCTTCCACAATCCGAACCGGCCCGCGGAATACCCGGCAGCGTCCGCCGGCACCGTCTCGACGAACGGAAGAAACCGGCTGACCAGCCCCGCCTGCCCGGTCGTGCCCACATACCCCACGACCAGCCTGCGAAGGCGCTCGATCATGCCGAACGGGCCCAGGACCTCGGGCGCATCGAGCGGCAAGGCGACCAATTGCACTCCGCCGAAGATCCGCTGATCGCGCAACACGACCTCGCCAGCGATCGAATCGCCCTCGATCGGCGCCAGGCGCCGCGCGTCGGGTTCGCCCAGTTGGCGTCGCAACCGCTCGTAGTTCTGCCGGGCCAGAGGGCTCATGCGCAGATCGATCGTCACACGCTCGCGGCCTTCGCCAATCGCCCGGCGCTGGATGCCGACCATCATTGGATCCAGTCGCTGCCAGTTCGAACGATAGAACTCGGCAAACCGGCGGTACATCTCGATTTCGGCCGGGCTGGCGGCCTGGATTTCGATATCCGGCACGGGAACGAAGTACCCCCGCTGGCCTCGCAGGGAGTCGCGAAAACCGCCCGCGCTTCGTTCCGTCCGGCTGCCGTCGGGCCGCGCGCCGAACCCCGGCGGCAGAAAGCCGTCGGCGGCGAGGTTCTCGAGCGTCGCGCCGGGCCGCTTCTCGGCGGCCGAGGCGAGGCGTGCCATCTCGGCCAGCTCGATGTCGGCCGCCGCCTGCATGCGCCGCGTCATCTCGATGCGGTAGTGCGGCGAGGTGAGGTTGCGGAAAAACTCGCTGGAGGCGTAGAGAAACACCGTGTCGTCGCGCGCAAGGGGCATGAGCGATCGCGCATGGCGAAACTCGGGCAGTTGCCCGAGGCTCCCCTTGCCATCGCGCACCTCGAAAAACCGCCGCACCAACGCGCGCGAGGTGGTGACCAGGTGATAATCGCCATCGGCCACGTAGAACGAGCGCAGGCGGCCATCGGGCGACGTCAGCAGCGAGACCTCGCGCCCGGCGATAAGGTGCCGCTCCTCCGAGGCCCCCGGCACGGCCTTGGCGCGCTGGCGGCGCTGCTGCCGGAAATCGTTGGCCAGCATGCCGGTCTGCCGGGCCTGGAACAGCAGGCCGTACGCCCCGCCCTCGGCCAGAAACATGTCGGTGCCGACGATCGCCACGTCGGCGATGACCACGCCGCCGAGCAGCCGGGCCAACGCCGTGGTCTCGACCGCGAGCTGGTTTTCGAATCGCTCGCGCATGCGCGGATCCAGCCCGCGCGTCGCCACGAGGTTCTTGAGGTCGCCGCCCCACAAGCCCAGCGTGTCTTGAAACCACAGGAAATGACCGAAGCTGCCGAAACGCACGTAGAAGCATTCGGCGGGCACGCGCAGCGCCAAGGGCTCGACCTGCACGTCGGCCGGCACCTCGGGGACTTCCGCCTCGGTCACGTCGGCCGGCTCGGGTAGCGGGAGCGAGGCAACCTCGGCGGCGGGCAAGGGGGCGAGAAACCGCTCTCGCTGGTACGCCAGCCGTACGGTCTCCGTCCCCGCGGCCAGACCGAGTTCGTCCGAGAGCATGTCCATCCAGCTTTCGGCCTTGGGCTTGCGCGGTAGCGGCAGCCCCAGGCGGCGCGCCAGCATCGACTGGAGGTAGTTGTCGACCAGCGGCGGATAATCAGGCCGATGCTGCCAGAAGCCCGGCCTGGCCGTGTAGTGCTTCCACCACGCCCCCAGCAGCCGGCGATGGCCCGCCGGGTGGACCGCCGGCACAACGCTCAGGGGGTGACGTGCGCTCGAATCGAGCGCGATCTTCAGAGGTTGCCGGCCCGAAAACAGGAAGTACACGTTCGTGAGCCCCGGCCGATCGAGCACCTGGCCCAACGCGCGCAGCGCCGGACGGCGCGCGCTGCCGAGCAGGTCGGTAACGATCCGCGGAACCGCGCGCTCTTCGATGGCCGGGTAGAGCACCCGGCCGTCCTCGTCCGCCACGTGCAAGCCGCCGACGCCCAGCGGCTCGGGCAAGACCGACTCAGGCAGCTCGATTTCCAACCGGCCCACGCCAAACGGTTCTCCGGCAAACGCCTCGGCGCGGAGCCTCGCCTGGGCCTGGGCGGCCGGGGGCAACGCGGCCAGGAGTGCCGCGGCGGTGCAAACCATCGCCGCGATCTTTTGCCGAGCACGAAGCATGACAAGCCTCCCGTCAATTCCCTTATTGGTTTGCAGGTCCATGATCGACCTCCGTACTGGCGGACGAAATGGCGCAGGGCGCGTTCAAGTCCGCAGTTCCTTCGGCAACGGGAAATGAACGTTCTCCTGCCGGACCGTGGCCGACTCGACCGACGCGCCGAACCGGTCTTCGAGCCATCGCACGCAATCGGCCACCAGCGATTCGGGCGCGCTGGCGCCAGCCGTCAGGAGCACGGTCTGGACGCCCGAGAACCACGCGGGGTCGATCTGCGAGGCCTCGTCGATCCGGTGGGCTGGGACCCCTGCGGCCCGGGCGATTTCGGCCAGACGCTGGGTGTTCGAGCTGTTCTGGCTGCCCACCACCAGCACCAACTCGACCTGGCGCGCGAGGGTGCGCACGGCTTCTTGGCGGTTCTGCGTGGCGTAGCAGATGTTGTCCTTGGCCGGACCGGCCAATCGGGGAAAGCGGCGCTGGAGGCGATCGACGATCCGCGCCGCGTCGTCGACCGAGAGCGTCGTTTGCGTGAGGAACGCGACGCGCTCCGGGTCGGGTACGTTCAAACGATCGACGTCGGCCTCGTCTTCCACGAGCACGATCGCGTCCGGGGCCTCGCCCAGCGTGCCCAGGACCTCGTCGTGTCCCGCATGGCCGACCAGGACCACGGTGAACCCCGCGCGCGCGAAACGGATCGCCTCGCGGTGGACCTTGGTGACCAAGGGGCAGGTGGCGTCGATCGTGCGAAGGCGCCGTTGCGCCGCGATGCGGCGGATCTCGGGGGAAACGCCGTGTGCCGAATAGAGGACCACGGCACCCTCGGGCACCTTGTCGAGCGCATCGACGAACACGGCCCCGAGGCGGCGGAACCGATCGACCACCCATCGGTTGTGGACGATCTCGTGGTACACATACACCGGGGAGCCAAAGCGTTGGATCGCCAGCTCGAGGCTGGCGACGGCCATGTTCACGCCGGCACAGAACCCCCTCGGGTTGGCCAGGAGGACGCGCATGGTTGCTCCCGCGGGAAAACGGGCCATAATGGAACCCATGCCAAGCGACTCGTTTGCCGCCGACTTCGAATTGTACGGGCCTCGTGCCGCGCCGCCCAAGCCCCCCTCGCTGCGGTGCAGCCGCCGGTACTGCCGCCGGCTGGCCCGACGGCACTACGAGAACTTCGTCGTGGCCAGCTTCCTCTTGCCCAGACGGCTGCGGCAGCATGTTTATCCCATCTATGCGTACTGCCGCTGGGCCGACGACCTGGCCGACCAGCCCGGCGATCCGGCGCAACGCCTGGCCCTGCTGGACTGGTGGGAAGTGCAGCTCCGCGACTGCTTCCGAAGGCGCGCGGTCCATCCCGTGTTCGTGGCACTGCGCGAGGCGATCGACGAGTTCGGCATTCCGGCCGACCCCTTCATCGACCTGCTGGTCGCCTTTCGGCAGGACCAACGCGTGGTGCGCTACGAGACCGCCGAGCAGGTGCTCGAGTATTGCCGGTATTCGGCCAACCCCGTGGGCCGGCTGGTCCTGTACCTGGGCCGATGCCACGAACCCGCCCTGACGGTCTACTCCGACGCGATTTGCACCGGGCTGCAACTGGCCAACTTTTGCCAGGACGTGGCATTGGACTGGGAGCGGGGACGGGTGTATTTGCCGCTGGCGCATTGCCGGCAGTTCGGGTACGGCGAGGCCATGTTCGCCCGGCGCGAGTCGAACGAGGCATTTCGGCATCTGTTGGCCGCCGAAGTGGCCGAGGCCGAAGGCTGGCTTCGCCGCGGCCTGCCGCTGGTCGCGTTGGTCCCCAAGGCACTCCGGCTCGACGTGGCCTTGTTCGTGTCGGGCGGGTTGGCGATTCTCGAGGCCATCCGCCGCGCCGACTACGACGTGTGGAACCACCGGCCGGTGCTATCGAAGCTCGACAAGCTCCGCCTGTTCGCCCGCTCGTGGTGGCGACTGCGCCGGGGGAATCTAGTGCCCCAGGCATGGGACCCGGGGTAACGCCCGGTGCATCAGGGATGGCGTGCGCACGCAACCCGTTTGCCGACTCCGTGATCCACGCCAGTTACGCCCGCTGCCGTGCGGTCTGGCGGCGTGCCGGGTCGACCTTCTATCCCACGTTCTTCTGGTTGCCCCGTTCGAAGCGGCGCGCGATGGTAGCGCTTTATGCATTTCTGCGCCACAGCGACGATCTGGCCGACGGCCCACAGCCGCTCGAACAGCGCCGGCAGGCGCTGGCCGAATGGCGCGGGGTGGTCGAGGCGGTCCTGTTGTCGGGCGGGCGTTCGGCGTGCACGGCGCCGGCTCTTGATGAAGCGCCGACCCTCGGCCTGAGCGACGTGCTCCTGCTCCCTGCCCTGGCCGACACGGTCCGCCGATTCGGCATTCCGCCCGAACACCTGCTGGCCGTGCTCGATGGCGTCGCGATGGACCTCGACGCGCGCGGGTACGCCACGTTCGACGAACTCCAAGGGTATTGCCGGCTGGTGGCCTCCGCCCCCGGCCTGGCGTGCCTTTACGTCTGGGGATTCTCCGGCGACGACGCGCTCGGACTGGCCAGCCGCTGCGGCGTGGCCTTTCAACTGACCAACATCCTCCGGGACCTCGGGCAGGACGCGGCCAGCGGACGCGTGTACCTGCCGGAGTCGGATCTGCGCGCGTGCGGGTACACGCGCGACGAGCTGCTTTGCGGCGTGGTCAACGAGCCCTTCGAGCGTCTGGTCCTGTTGGAGGGCAACCGGGCTCGTGCGCTCTACCAGGAAGGGGCGGATCTGATCGACCGCCTGGCGCCCGACGGACGGAGGATGTTCGGCATGATGATGAGTCTTTATCACCGCCTGCTCGACGAAGTGCTTCGCCGACGTCGGGAACTCTTCGTCCGGCGCATCCGGCTGGGAGCGTGGCCGAAGCTGCGTATCGCCGCGCGCTGGGCGCTTGGGCCGCCGAGGAGATCGTCGTTGCCATGATGGCCCTGGCCAAGGCAGATCGCATTGCGCGCGTAGCCGTCATCGGCGGCGGGGTTGCGGGCCTGGCCGCGGCCGCGGCGCTGGTGCCACGCGGCGCGCGCGTCGAGGTCTTCGAGGCGCGCCGTCGCCTGGGGGGACGCGCCGCCTCGTTTCTCGACCCGATCTCAGGACGGCTGATCGACCACGGCCAACACGTCTCGATGGGGTGTTGCACCGGTCTGGCGGACCTGTGCCGCCGCGCGGGCGCCACCGAGTGTTTCGCCCGGCATCGGCGACTGCACTTCGTCACGCCCGAGGGGCGGTGCTGCGATTTCTCCGCCGTCGGCTGGCTGCCGGCCCCGCTCCACCTCGTGCCGGGGGTGCTTCGCCTGCGGTTTCTCCGCATGAGCGACCGGTGGCGCCTGCTGGGGACGATGCGCGAACTGGCCCGCACCGGGTCCCGCGGAGTCGATTCCCGCGAGACGATCGGCCCCTGGTTGCGCCGGCGGCAACGCGATCAGGCGATCGAGCGGTTCTGGTCGCCCGTCCTCATCAGCGCCCTGGGTGAGTCGCTCGACCGTGCGTCGGTGGCCGCTGCCGCGCAGGTCGTTCGCGAGGGGTTCCTGGCCTCGCGACGCGCCCACGAACTGGCGATTCCGACGGTTGCCCTCGCCGAGCTGTTCGACCAACGCCTGGGCGCATGGCTGGAAGGCCAAGGCGCCGTGCTCCGGCGTGGGGTGCGCGTGGCGCGCGTCGAGGGGGACGCTCGCCGGGTCGCCGC
Organism: Blastopirellula marina; assembly: GCA_020721945.1. Taxonomy (GTDB): domain Bacteria; phylum Planctomycetota; class Planctomycetia; order Pirellulales; family Thermoguttaceae; genus JANLFZ01. The sequence continues at coordinate 673 of DYLT01000218.1, read as the reverse complement.
GCTGGTGCTGGCCGACGGGACGCGCCGAGCGTTCGATGCCGTGGTCGTGGCCGTGCCGTGGTGGGGTATCCAGCGGCTTCTTCCCGCGCCCATGCTCGCGGCGCTTCCCGGCGTGGCCGACGCCGCGCGACTGGAGCCCTCGCCGATCACCGCCATCCACCTCTGGTTCGATCGACCGGTCTGGCGCCTCCCGCACGCCGTGCTGCTGGATGGCCTGGGCCAATGGCTGTTCAGCCCGCCGGACCGGGCTCGGCCGGACGAGCACTATGCCCAGGTCGTGATCAGCGCGTCGCGCTGGCTGGTCGGCCGGGACCACGACGAGGTGATCGGCCAGGTCGTGCGCCAGATCTCGAACCTGTCCGGTTCTGGCCAAACGGTGCATGGGTCCCGCCCGGCGACGTTGCTCCGCAGCCGCATGGTCACCGAGCGCCGGGCGGTGTTCTCGGTTCACCCCGGTGTCGACGCCTTGCGACCCCCGCAAGAGACCGCCTTGGAGAACCTGGTGCTGGCCGGCGATTGGACGGCCACGGGGTGGCCGGCGACGATGGAAGGCGCGGTGCGCAGCGGCTACCGTGCCGCGGAGGCGATCTTGCGGCGTCCGGGCCTTGGCGGTGTATCCTGAATGGACTTGCGGGATCCTGGAGCGCGGCCGTCTCGGCCGCATCGGTGCGGG
>DYLT01000217.1 GCA_020721945.1 Blastopirellula marina | reverse complement strand
GCCGTTTCCCGCCCCGCGGGCGATTCGACCATCGCCGTCATGGAACTCCGCGAGGTGACCTACAACGCGCCCATCGCGCGGGAGCAGTTCTATTACGACCCGGGAACCCTCGAATACTCCGAGCTGACCGACCAATGGCTCGAAAGCCTGGGGGCAGGCCGGTAGCGGGCAGGGCTGGCGACGCGCACCGCGGACCGGCGGTGCGCCGAACGGAGTGGGGCAGGGCAGGGTAGGGCAGGGCAAGCGGAACCATGAAGCCGTTGCCGAAAACAACCCGTGGCGAACCATCGCCGCGGCCTGGTTCACGGCGTGGCGGCAAATGGTTGACCGCCGTCGCCTGCAACGGCCAGGCGCGCCGCCACGCGAATCGCCTCGAGCATGCTGCCGATCTCGGCACGACCTTGCCAGGCCAGATCGAATGCCGTGCCGTGGGCCACGCTGGTGCGCACGATCGGCAGACCCAACGTCACGTTGACGGCCCGGTGCATCCCCAACAGCTTCAGCGCGATGTGGCCCTGGTCGTGGTACATCGCGACCACGGCGTCGAACTGGCCGTCGCGTGCGCGGACCATCAGGGTGTCGGTCGGCAGCGGCCCTTGGATGTCCATGCCCTCGGCCAAGCCGCGTTCGACCGCCGGCCGAATGATGCGCCGCTCTTCGTCCCCAAACAGCCCGCCCTCCCCGCCGTGCGGATTCAGCGCGCAGACGCCCATGCGCGGCCGGGCGCCTTTCATCCGGGTCATGAAGCGGTCGGCCAGCCGAAGCTTGATCAGCACCTCGTCTTCGGAAAGCTCGTCGATCGCCCGGCGCAGCGCGGTGTGAAGCGTCACGTGGACCACCGCCAGCCCGGCCGGCGAACCCAGCGGTGGGCCCGGACCGAGATAGAGCATCATCGCGAACTCGCGCGTGCCGCACAGATCGGCCAGGATCTCCGTGTGCCCGGGATAAGGGTGCCCGGCAAGGTGCAGGGCCTCTTTGTGCAACGGCGCCGTGACCAAGGCGTCGATCCGGCCTTGGAGGGCCAGACGCGCGGCGAGCACGACCGCCTCGTAAGCGGCCTGCCCGGCCCGGGCGTCGATGGTCCCGGGGCTCACCGCGCAAGGATCGGCCGGACCACAGGAAAGACAAGGAATCACGTCGGGCGATGGGTCGGCCTCGTCGGGCGCGTCGATGACGACGACCTGCGCCCCGGTGCGCCGCAATGCCACGGCGCGGCGCAGCACCTCGGCAGGGCCCACGGCGATGGGTCGGCACCAGGCATGGACCTCGGGCCGAGCCCAGGCCCCGGCGACAATCTCCGGCCCGATCCCGGCAGGATCGCCCAACGTCAAGGCAATGCGCGGCGTGCTCATGCCGCGTATTGTATCGTCGCGAATCCGCCGCGCCACGGGCCTTGCTCGCCCGCGGCCAGCCGCGTAGGCTAACACCCCATGAAAGCCTGCATCCAGCGCGTCAGTCGGGCCCGGGTGACGGTTGCCGGCGAGGTGACCGGCGAGATCGGCCGGGGCATGCTCGTCCTGTTGGGCGTGGCCTCGGGCGACACGGAGGCCGACGCGCGGGCGTTGGCGACCAAGATCGCCGGGTTGCGGATCTTCGAGGATCGCCACGGCAAAATGAACCTGGCGCTGGCCGACGTGGCCGGGTCGGCGCTGGTGGTCAGCCAATTCACGCTCTTGGGCGACTGCCGCAAGGGGCGCCGGCCGAGCTTCACCGCGGCCGCCCCGCCGGAACGGGCCGCCGCGCTCTACCAGGTATTCGTCGACGCCCTCGTCGCCGAGAAGATTCCGGTGGCCACGGGCCGGTTCCGTGAACACATGGCGGTCGAGCTGGTCAACGACGGCCCCGTGACCCTCTTGCTCGATAGCCGCGCGTTGGCGCCGGGCCGCTGAGCTATCGCGTGCAAGTCGATTCAGCGCTGCCAGCTCGAGTCAGGCGAAAGGCTCGTGCGCGGCGCGCCGGGGTTGCGGTTTGGGGAAAAGGCAGGTCGGGCCCACGACGCGTCGGCCTGCCCTGCTTCGCCCGGGCCCGTCTCGGCCGCGGCCGGGGCGGCGTCGCCCGCGACATCGGTTGGTTCGTCGTACCAGCCGAACGCGTCGAGAAACTCCTCGAAGTCCATGGCCATCTGGTCGGTAGCCGGCTGGACGCGATCCCGGTAGACCTGCTCCATCCAGCCTGGCTCCTTGAGCACGAGCACCGTCAACAGCGCGAGCTTGGCATAGGCCGAGACATTGGGCCACCAGCTTTTCGTGCTAAACAGTTTCAACGCCGTGCCGAACGACCGCTTGAACGCCATCCGGCCGCGCACATAGTGGATACTGAACAGTTCGTCGAGCAAGAGATGGGTCAGATAGCCCAGCGCCACGGCGCCCGCCTTGTAGCAGCGCAGCGGGACCGTGCCCGACGAGAGCAGAAAGGCGATCTCGGCGAAGATCACGGCGGCCGGCAGGCTGTGGAACATGCCGCGGTGGACCGTGTAGCGCTTGAGCAGCTCGGCCAGCCCGAAGCGCACCAAGAGGTACACCACCACGGCGGCCAGAACGATCGACTCCATCGCCAGGCCGAGTTGCTGGAAGCGATCGACGAGCATGGTCGAGATCACGGCGGCGGCGAACGAGAGGCTTTCGCGCAGGGGTCGTCCCTCGCCGCTATCCAGGTCGGGCAGCATCCCCGCGACGCCGCACAGGCCCCCAGCGAGGAGGCACGAGGGGAGGGGCACTCCGTACAGCGCATAGGCGCCGGCGCCGTAGCCGACGCCGACGAGTCCGCTCACCGCGATGTGGGTCTTGAAGCCTGCCATCGGTCCGTCCGTGGTACGTGATCCGGCTCGGGCGCGCACGCTGGGCCCCGGGTCTGGCTGGTGCTTTTACCCGGAAACGCCCCGTGGGGCAAGATCAATTCCCGCCTACTCCCCGGCCCGGCTCCCGAGTATACTTCGGTCGAAAGCGCCCCAGGCGCCACGGACACAACGGCCAAGGAGGTGCGCGGTGGAGAACTTCTCGATTCAGCCGTACGACGTCTTCATGCTCGTCGTGCTGGGCCTCGCGACGGTATTCGGGGCGTGGAAAGGCATGGCCTGGCAATTGGCCTCGTTGGCCTCGCTGGTCGTCAGCGCGGTCGTGGCCTTGCGCTTCAGTGGGCCGTTGGCCCCGTACCTCAGCCAGGAGGAGTGGGCACCCTTTGCCGCGATGCTCATTCTCTTTCTGGTCACCTCGCTGGCGATCTGGCTGGCGTTTCGCGTGGTCGCCAAGGCGATCGACCGGTTGAAGCTGAAGGAGTTCGACCACCAGATCGGGGGACTGTTCGGGTTGGCGAAGGGGATCCTCCTTTGCATCGTGATCACGTTCTTTGCAGTGACGCTTTCGGAATCGACGCGGCAGGCGGTGACGAAGACGCCCTCGGGCCGGGCGATCAGCTATTTGATCCGGCAGGGCAAGCCCATGATGCCCGACAAGGCGCGCGAGGCGGTGGGGAAGTACCTCGACGACCTGGATCGGAAGCTGAACGAGCCGGCCGGCGGCGCGCCGCCGGCGCTGGCGGCGCCGAAGGGCGGCGGGCCGACGATCGAGTTCCCCAAGATCGAGTTCCCCAAGATCGAGTTTGCGCCGAAGGTCGAGTTGCCCGGCGCGTTGCCGGACCGGGTTCCGCCGTCGCCGAAGCCGGGTTCCGGCAGCGATCGCGGCCGGACCGAGGGTCGCGGGTTTCCTGGGGAATTTCGGCTTCCTGACCGAACATAAGAAACATTATCGGACGTTGCGGCACCGCCCGAATAAGACCCCAACCGACCGACAGGACACGCCCTGGCGCATCACGTTGCGGGCACCGCCCGACCCGGACGGCCAACGGTCCCCAAAAGGCCGCGGCCCGCTTACCCGTTGCCGCCGTGGCCGGCCTGGGCCGTGGCCGGCTCCGCCGCCTTCCCGGCGGCGCAAGCGGCCGACGGGCTCGAAGCGGCCGCGTCGCTGGGCGTCTGGCCAGGAACCGGCAAAGGCGTCACCAGCGGCGTGCCATGGAGTTGGGCCCGCTCGAAGAACACGCCCATGCGGCGGAACTTCTGATATCGCGCCTCGACCAGTTCGTCGAGCGGAATCGAGAGGAGTTCGCGAAGGTTGTTCCTCAGATAAACCTTCAGCCGACTGGCCATGAGGTGATGATCACGGTGCGCGCCGCCCAGGGGCTCGGGGATGATCGCGTCGATCAGGCCCAAGGCAAAGAGGTCCTTCGAGGTCATCTTGAGGGCCTCGGCCGCGCGCTCCTTGAAGGTGTGGCTTTTCCACAAAATGCCCGCGCAGCCCTCGGGACTGATGACCGAGTAGTAGGCGTGCTCGAGCACCGCGATGCGATCGCCCACGCCGATTCCCAGGGCCCCGCCCGATCCGCCCTCCCCGATCACCACGCAGAGGATCGGCGTGCGAAGCCGCGACATCTCGAACATCGACTGGGCGATCACCTGGGCCTGGCCGCGCTCCTCGGCGCCGATGCCGGGGTAGGCGCCCGGGGTATCGATGAGGCAGATGACCGGCAGGTGGAACTTCGCCGCCAAGCGCATCTTGGCCATCGCCTTGCGGTAGCCCTCGGGATGCGCGCAACCGAAGTAGCAGGCGGTTCGCTCCTTGTACGACTTGCCCTTCTGGTGACCCACGACCAGCACCTTGTAGGCATCAAGCCGTGCCCAGCCCGTCCGGATCGCCTTGTCGTCGCCAAAAAACTTGTCCCCGTGCAGCTCGACGAACTCGTCGAAGACCAACTCCAGATAGTCGCTGGTTTGCGGGCGGTCCTGGTGCCGGGCGACCTCGACGGTCTCCCAGGGCTTGAGGTTCCCGAAAATCCGCTTCTTAGTCTCCGTCAGCTCGCGCAACAGACCGCGGATCTCGGTACGGACCTCGGGCGTTTGATGGACGTTCTTCTGGAGTTTCTCGAGCCGGGCCTCGAGTTCGTAGATCGGTCGCTCGAACGAGAGCCGGTACTCGCTTGTCGCCATGGCGGTGCGATCCCTTGGATTCCAGAACTTGCCAGACTGATGGTTTCGCGGGCCTTATGTTCATTCTCGGCTGTCACGGCCGGCGCACGACACACGGAGTTGCAGGTCAGTGGCCCCCCGTTTCCACCCCGCGGCGGAAGACGGACACCCGCCGCAATTCCTGGTAGAACTCGCGCGTCGAACGAAAACGCTCGTTTGGATCCTTCGCCATGGCCCGGCGGATCAACTGAGCAAACTCCCGCGTGACACTCCGTTGGATCGCCTCCAAAAAAGGAGGCGGCGCCTTCAAGTGTTTGTTCAACAAGTCCTTTGCGCTATCGGCAGTAAAGGGCGGGCGCCCCGCAACCAATTCATACAACGTGCATGCCAGGCTGTACAAGTCGGACCTCTCGTCGAGTGGCTTGCACCTGATCTGTTCGGGGGACATATAGCTCCGCGTACCCTGTACTTTTCCGCCAAACCCAACCAGTCTACCCAATAGTCCAGGTTTCCGCAGCGCCAGCGCGAAGTCAATCAACTTCACGTCGCCCGCATCGCTTACCAGAAAGTTCTCTGGCTTCACATCGCGGTGAAGCCACCCGCACGCGTGGAAGTGAACCAGCGCCTCCGTCGCTTGAAGGACTATGGTCTGCACTAAAGGGGAGGTCGCCTCGAACCCCTGGCGGATCCGGTTCTTCATGTTGGGTGCCGGATACCACTCCAGAACCAGGTAGGGAACCCCTTGGTCGTAACCCAATTCGTGGACAGCGATGATCCGTTCGTGGGCCACCACTTGCCCGACCAGCCACTCCCGTTTCAGGTACGCCGCGTGCCGCCTCGATCCTTTGTGCCGTTCGAGGGGAATTTTCAGCGCAACGGGCGTCTGTTTCGACTCGTCAATCGCCTTCCAGAGGCGGCAGCCGCGGCCCTCGTGAACCACGTTCACAAGTCGGTAAGGGCCCAAAAAGCCGGGGACTGCCTTGCTCACGGGGTGCTCGAACGGGGGAGACTGTCTTAGGCCGGGGGGTGCCGAGGATCACCGGGGTGGTCGCTGTTAGAGTGTAACGGCTTGTCGGGCGATCGCCAACGCCGGCCCCGCCGGGCCCCGGTACACCTTGGTAACGAGTTCAACCCTGGCGCGGTTCCAGGAGCCGCTCGTACAGGGCGCGAAGGGCCGCAGTCATCTGTTCGTGCCGAAACTGCTCGGTGAAGCGTCGCCGGCCTTCCTGGCCCAGGCAGACCCGCAGCCCCGGATCCCCGGCCAACCGGGCGATGGCCTCGGCCAGGCCCTCGATATCTTTGGGAGGAACCAGAAAGCCGGTCGCCCCGGGCAGCACCACTTCGCGGGCCCCGTCGATGTCGTAGCTCACCGCGGGCTTGCCCGCCAGCAGCGCTTGGGGCAGGACACGGGCGAGACCCTCGCGCAGGCTCGCATGCACCACGATATCCATCGCGGCGATCAGTTCGGGCACACGCGACGGCGGCACCAGGCCCGTGAATCGGAAATACGGCGCCAGGCCCGCTGCCGCAATCCGAGCGCGGAGCCGGTCGGCCAGCACGCCGTCGCCGACAAAGAGGAAGCGGACGTTCGGGTGCGCCTCGACCACCGGGCGCGCGGCGCGGATCACATCCTCGTGGCCTTTGAGGTAAAACAGTCGGGCGACCTTGCCCACCACGATGTGTTCCGGCCCGTAATCCAGTTCGTGCCGTACGCGATCCCGGTGTCGATGGGCATCGAGGTACGGCTCGACCTCCATGCCGCTGTAGATGGTCGTGAACTGGTGGCGCGGGGCCACGCCGGCATTGACGAGAAGATCGGTCATCGCATCGGCCACGCTGACCAGCGCGTGGCAGCGGCGCGCGGCCCAACGTTCGCAAGTCCGGATGAACCCCTGCCCTACCCTGCCCTGGTACGGATGGAACGGCGCGCCGTGGATCGTGTGGACGATGGCGGGCACGTGCAGGGCCCAGGCCGCGGCCCGGCCGAGGATGCCGCCTTTGGCACTGTGCGTGTGGACCACGTCGGGCCGGAAGCGGCGCAGGGCGGCCTTGATGTGCCAGTAGCTGGCGGCGTCGCGCCACGGATGGATCGCGCGTTGCAGCGAGGGCACGATTTCCAGGGGAACCCCCCCTGCCCTGGCCCGTTCCACCAGGCTTCCCTCCGGGCCCAGTCCCGGCCCGGCGATCAGCAGCACGTCGTCGCCGTATTGCCGCATGAGATCCTCGCATGTCAGGAGCGTGTTCTCTTGGGCTCCGCCGAGGATCAACCGGGTGATGACGTGGGCGACGCGCATCGGAAAGGTCGCTTCATTCGTATTGGACCCACAAGAGCACGAGGCCCTCGGGCGGCGCAGTGCGTCCTGCGCGGCGCCGGTCCTTGGCGGCGAGGACCCCGGCCGGCCAGGACTCGTCTCGCCGGCCGCGTCCGACCTGGACGAGGGTGCCCACGATCGCCCGGACCATGTTATAGAGGAACCCGTCGGCCTCGATCTCCACGAAAATCATACGGTGGTCTTCCCCTGCTCCGCGTCGGACTTCGATCTGGTAGACGGTGCGCACGGTCGTCTTCCGTTCGGAGCCGCTGGTCTGGAAGCTGCGGAAATCGTGAGTCCCCCGTAGGGCCTGGGCCGCGCGGTGCATGGCCTCGGCATCCAGGGGGACGGGATAGTGCCAGCTCGTCCGGCGGCGGAACACGTCGCGGATCGGGTGATTGTGAATCGCGTACCGGTAGCGCTTGCGCACAGCGCTTCGCGTGGCGTGGAACCCCTCGGGAACCTCCACGGCATCGAGCACGGCCACGTCGTGCGGCAGGTTGGCGTTCAGTGCGCGCACGAGCGTTTCAACCGCAAGCCGGCTTTCGGTGCGGAAACTGACCACCTGGCCCAAGGCGTGAACGCCCGCATCCGTCCGGCCGCTCGCCATGACGCGAACCCGGGCTCCCGTAACGGCCTCGATCGCGTGTTCGAGCACCGCTTGCACCGCGAGGCGGCCTGGGCCTTGCACCTGCCACCCGGCGTAGTCGGTGCCATCGTAGGCCAGTGTGAGCTTGATGGTCCGCATGAAACCGGGACTGCTCCCCTGCCCTGCCCCGCCCTACCCTGCCCCATCCGTGTCAGCCCTGTTGGGGCTACACGCCCCGGACGAGGGCCTCGGCGATCTGCACGGCGTTGGTCGCGGCGCCTTTGCGCAGATTGTCGCTGACGCACCAGAACGCCAGACCGTTCGGCGACGACAAGTCCTCGCGGATGCGCCCGATGAAGGTCTCGTCGCGCCGATCGCAAAGCATGGGCATCGGGTAGGTCTTCTTGGGCAGGTCGTCCATCACGACCAACCCCGGCGTCGCGGCGAACAGCTCGCGAGCCTTCTCGACCGTGATCTTCGTTTCGGTCTCGACGAGGATGCTCTCGCTGTGGCAGTTGCTGACCGGAATCCGCACGCACGTGGCGCAGATCTGAATCGACTCGTCCTCCAGGATCTTCCGCGTCTCCAGCACCATCTTCATCTCTTCGGAGGTATAGCCCTGGTGCTTGGGCGAACCGATCTGCGGGATGCAATTGAACGCGATCGGGTAGGGGAAACACTGGTACGGGTACGCGCGGCCTTCGAGCGCCGCGCGGGTTCCCCCTTCGAGATCCCGGTTCCCCACCAGCCCCGCCCCGCTGACCGCCTGGTACGTGCTCACGACGACCCGTTTCACTCGGCCGTAGTCGTGCAGCGGCTTCAAGGCCTGCACCATCTGCGTAGTCGAGCAGTTCGGGCTGGCGATGATCCCCTGGTGCCGGCGAATCGCGTGCGCGTTGACCTCGGGAATCACCAACGGCACCTTGGGGTCCATGCGCCAATACGCGCTCTCGTCGACCACGACGCAGCCGGCTCGTACCGCCGCGGGAACGAAGTCGCGGGCGACCTCGTCGGGCGTGCTTGCAATGGCCAGTTCGACTCCCTGGAACGCCTCGGGTTTCAGCTCCTCGACCGTGTGCCGCGCGCCCGCGAACGTGATCGTCTTGCCGGCCGACCGCGCCGAGGCAAGGAACTTGATCCGCTTGAAAGGGAACTTTCGGGTTTCCAGCAGCTCGCGGATGATGGAACCAACGGCGCCGGTGGCACCGACGACAGCGATCGAGTCGAACACGGGTCCTCTCCAGGGCTAAGCAACACGACTTCCGGCCTGCCAGCCGAACCGGTAAACCCGGATTATATCCCCCAATCGGCCCGTTGCTCAACCGCTGTCGTCAAGCTGGCGGTATCCTGGGCACCATGCTTCTGCCGTGCCGCCGCGGAGAGGCCTACCTACGCCCCTCCTTTAGGGCGCCGTATCCCGACAACAAAGCCCCGCGACGCCGTGCGCCGCAGGGCCGAGGCTCGTCAGGATCGCCCGACGCGGGTCAAGGCGCCACGG
>DYLT01000216.1 GCA_020721945.1 Blastopirellula marina | reverse complement strand
AAGGGCAAGGCCGGCATGGCCAAGCCGCTGGCCGGCACCACCGCCACCCACGCCGCCTGCCTGTTTGCCGCCTGGGGCGACGACCGGGCCAAGGAGTTCTTCCGCAAACTGAAGTCGAACGACGTGCGCATCATGTCGGGGAACAAGCAGGTGGCCATGGCCGTGGCCCGCGGTCAGTTGGCCTTCGGCCTGACCGACACCGACGATGTTCTGGGGGAACGCGAACAAGGCCATCCCGTGGCGATCGTCTATCCCGACCAGGGGCCCGAGGGGATGGGCACGCTGGTGATCCCCAACACGCTGGCGATCATCAAGGGAAGCCCGAACCCCGAGGGGGCCCGGCGCCTGGTCGACTACTTGCTAACGGCCGAGGTGGAGGCGAAACTAGCGTCCGGGCCCAGCGCGCAGATGCCGCTTCAGGAGGGCCTGCCCGCGCCGCAGCGCCTGGAACTGCCCACGGACTTCAAACGGATGGAGGTCGATTTCGCCGCTGCCGCGGCCAAGTGGGACGCGGCAGCGCGGTTCATTCGCGAGGAGTTCACCGGCGCGGAATGAGCCGCCCAACGACACGTATGCCACGAGGAGTATTCTCATGAACGGACGTTGCCTGGCCCTTGCTTTCTTGCTCTTCGCGGCGGCGCTTACCGGGCGCGCCGCGGCCGACGACTCGGCGGCCGTCAAGAAGGTCTTCGCCGATCCACCGCGGCAATACGCCTCGGCCCCGCTTTGGGTCTGGAACGACATGCTCACCGAAGAGCAGGTCCGCGGCACGCTCCGCGATCTGGCCGGGCAGAAGGTCAAGCAGGCGTTCGTCCACCCACGCCCGGGCTTGATGACGCCATATCTCTCGGACGAGTGGTTCCGCCTCTGGAGAATCGCCCTGGACGAGGCGGAGAAGCTCGACATGAACATCTGGATTTACGACGAGAACTCCTACCCGTCGGGCTTCGCCGGCGGCTGGGTGCCCGAGCTGATGCCCGAGTCGCGCGGCCGGGGCCTGGTCTTCAAGGCCCAGAAGAAGCCGGGCAAGCCCGGCCCCGAAGTCGTCGGCGTCTACCGGCTCACCCAGGACGCGGCCGAGAACGTCACCGCCGAGGCGCGCCGCGGCTCGCTGGCCGAGGGGCAGTACCTCGTGGCCTCGGTGATCCGGGCGGGCAACTCCCCGTGGCACGGCGACCGATGCTATGTGGATCTCATGTATCCGGGCGTGACCGAGAAGTTCCTCGAAGTGACGCTGGACGCTTACAAGAAGCATGTCGGCGACCAGTTCGGCAAGCGGATTTTGGGGTCGTTCACCGACGAGCCGAACATCCGCCCGGCTGGCGGGCTGCCGTGGACCGACGACCTGCCGCGGGTGTTCGAGAAGCGGTGGGGCTACCCGATCGCCGACCACCTGCCGAGCCTCCATCGACCGGTGGGCGACTGGAAGAAAGTGCGCCACGACTACTACGCCGTGCTCGTGCAACGGTTCATCGAGCGTTGGGCCAAGCCCTACTACGACTGGTGCGAGAAGCACGGCATCGCTTTTACGGGCCACTACTGGGACCACGAGTGGCCCAACTGCGGCGGCGTCCCCGACAACATGGCCCTGTCGGCCTGGCAGCACATCCCGGGCATCGACTGCCTGATGAACCAGTACCGCGAAGACACCCACGCCCAGTTCGGCAACGTGCGCATGGTCAAGGAGGGGGCGAGCCTCCGCAACCAGCTCGGGCGCAAGCGATTTTTGTGCGAGTTGTACGGGGCCGGCGGCTGGGACCTGCGGTTCGAGGACATGAAGCGCATCGGCGACTGGCTCGAGGTGCTGGGCGTCAACCTGCTCGACCAGCATCTTTCGTACGTTACCCTGCGCGGGGCGCGCAAGGCCGACCACCCGCAGTCGTTCTCCTACCACGAACCGTGGTGGGATTCGTACCATGTGGTGGCCGGGTACTTCACCCGCGTCACTGCGGCCTTGACCCACGGCCAGCAGATTAACCGCGTCCTGGTGATCGAGCCGACCACCACGGCCTGGATGTACCAGGGCACGTCGGTCCCGCCGGGCCGATTGGGCGAGATCGGCAAGTCGTTCTTCGACTTCGTGATGGACCTGGAGCGGGCCCAAGTCGAATATGACCTGGGCTGCGAGGACGTGATCGCCCGACACGGCAAGTTTCGGCAAGTGTGGACCGCCCCACCGGGCGCCAAGCCGGGGCCGTTCGACCTGTTCGTGGGCAACCGCCGGTATGATCTGGTCGTGTTGCCGCCGGGCACCGAGACCCTCGACGAGGCCACGGTCCGCTGGCTGGAGCCGTTCGTGTGGCACGGCGGCCGGGTGCTGTGCTGCGGGCCCGCGCCAACCATGGTCGATGGCAGACCGTCGGATCGCATCCAGAAGCTCGCCAATAGCCGCGGGTGGAAGCCGTGCGACCCAGGCGAGGCCGTGCGCCTGGCCGCCGACTTCTCGGCCAGCTTTGGGATGAAGTTCCGCCGCGCCGAGGGCGACCAGGGGATTCTGTTCCACCATCGCCGGCAACTCCGCGATGGCGAATTGGTGTTCCTCGTCAACACCAGCATCGAACACCGCTCCCGCGGCACGATCGAGTGCCAAGCCAAGGGGGTCGAACAGTGGTGCTGCCACACGGGCAAGGTCCTGCCGTACGCCTTCACAGGGAAGGAGAACGTGGTCGAGGCCCGGTTCGACGTGCCGCCCAGCGGCAGCCTGATGCTTTTCTTCTCGAACGATCCGCGCAAGCCCGCGGCCGTCGATCCGGCCGGCAAGGCCCGGCTGGTTGTTCCGACCGGTCCGGTGCAGATCCGCCGCATCGAGCCCAACGTGCTTACGCTCGATTACCTTGACGTGACCGCCGGTGGCGAGACCCGCAAGGACTGCTACTTCCACCGGGCCAACCAGTTCGCCTTCCAGAAGAACGGCATGGAGCGCAACCCGTGGGATAGCGCGGTGCAGTTCAAGGACGAACTCATCCGCAAGAAGTTCCCGGCCGACAGTGGTTTCGAGGCCACGTACCGGTTCACGATCGAAGCGAAGGTCCCCGAGGCGCTGTGGATCGTCGTCGAGCGGCCCGATCTGTACACGATCACTTGCAACGGCAAGCCGGTGCCGGCGACCAAGGACTGGTGGTTGGACCGTTCGTTCGGCAAGCTCGATATCCGCCGCCTGGCCCAGGTCGGCGAAAACGCGGTCACGCTCCGCGCCCGGCCGTTTACGATCTACCACGAGATCGAGCCGGCCTACGTGTTGGGCGATTTCTCGCTCAAACCGGCCCAGAAGGGGTTTGTCATCGCGCCGCCGGAGCCGCTGCGCATGGTCGGCGGAACGACCCACGGCACCGACCTCGAAGGGATGATGTGGCTGTCGGCGGGCATCGGCTACCACCGCGACGCCTCGAAGAAGGAAGGCAACGACGGCCAACCGTCGGTGGTCTTCGATCTCGGCAAGCCAGTCGATCTGGCGGCGATCGAGGTCTTCAACTACAACGAGCCGAGGCTTACCCGCCGGGGCGTCAAGAAGATGCTCGTGGCCACGTCGGCCAGCGCCGACGCGAAAGACCTGGTGCCCGCCGGCGAGTTCGAACTGGCCCAGGGCCCCGGCGCGAAAACGCCCTTCGGGCAGAAGCTGGCCGTCAAGGTCAACGGCGTCCGCTTCGTCTCGTTCGTCATTCGCTCGAACCACGCGGGCGTGACCTATCCCGCGACCGATGGGCGCGTCGACAACGCCTTCGTGGGACTGAGCGAGGTCCGGTTCTACGCAGCGAATGGCTCCCTGGTGCCGGGCGTGAAGATCGCCAAAGTGTCCAGCGAACTGACCGCCAATAACCACGACCGTCGCGCCGTGCACCTCGTCGATGGGAGCGGGCTGGGCGTGGGCGGACTGGGTTGGAACCAGCAGGGCCACCCGTTCTACGCCGCGGGCGTGGCCTACGGCCAGACGTTCGACATACCCAAGCCCAAGGGACGGTACGTGGTCGCGGTGCCCAACTGGTATGGCAGCGTGGCCAAGGTGCTGGTCAACGGCAAGCTGGTCGGGCACCTGGTCTCGCCCCCGTGGGAGTGCGACGTGACCGAGGCCGTCCAGCCCGGGGCCAACACGGTCGAAGTGATCGTGATCGGCACGCTGAAGAATACCCTCGGCCCCCACCACGCGGGTTCGGTGCTCGGCAGCGCCTGGCCGGGGATGTTCCATCAAGGACCCCAAGTGGGCCCCCCACCAGGCGCGGCGTACCACACCGTGGGCTATGGGTTGTTTGCACCCTTCGAGGTGAATCAGATAACTCCCTAGAAGGGTCGCCACGTCGATCGACAGGAATCCGCAGTTGGGATGGTCCCGGCGGAAGGTGCGGTTGCCAGCAACTCCCGGCCGCTTTGAAGCGATAATACTCCCAGGGACCTCAACGCGATCTGGGAGGACTTTGTCGTGGCCGACAACAATCCACCGAGTTCCGAGGAGCAGGCCACTCGCGAGGCCGACGCGGCCAAGCGCGAGATCGAGTACTGCCAAAACGAACTGAAAGAGCTGGGGCTGCAAACTGCCCTCGATGTGGCGGGGATCATCGATCCCACGCCAACCTCCGATCTGCTCAGTGCGGCCAACAGCATTCGCCGCAACGACTATGTGGGAGCGGGGTTGACCCTGTTGGGCGTGGTCCCCTACGTGGGCGACGCCTTGGGCAAGACGGCCAAGGGGGCCTTGATCGCCTCGCGCGTCGCCCGACTGAAGTCGCGGCTCGAATCGGCCCTTCGGTCCCTGAAGGTGGCCGAGGCCGCCATCCAACAAGCCAAGAAACTCAACCGCGCGCAGAAGCTGCTCCGGCACGCTCTCAGCGCGGTCGAAAAAGCGGCCATCCGACTTCACAAAGAGCTGCCGCTTCTCCGCAATCCGCGGCTGCTCAAGAAGCACCCCGGCCCGGTTCCCCTGAAGGACCTCGTCGGCGAACTGACCAGCAAGGGGTTCTACCACGTGAAAAAAGGCGAGCACGGTCTCCAGGGCTTGCCGGAAAGCAGCGACATCTTCCTTCGCAAGATCGTCGTCAACGGCGAAGAGGTGTACGATTGCGTGCGCATTGATCGCCGTTTTCCCAATCCGGGTTTCAGCCGGGGGGTGTCCAAGACCCCGTCCCAGATCCAGGCGGGAGACAAGCTCTCGCGTCGCGTCCATTCGACGCTCGACGTGCCCGAGGTGCCCAGCCAGAAGGACATGGTCACCGACATGCAGAGCGGTCGGCTGTTCAAGGGCGACTTCTCGCACTGGCATCATGAGCAGTTCCCGGCCACCGAAAAGAACCTGGCTAAGTATCTGACGCCTCCGCGGCGCGGTTCGGACGGCCGGATGATCTTCGAGCAGGTTCCCGGACTGAAGAAGTTCGACGCCAGCGGCCAGTTGGTGGGAAGATAGGGCCTTCGACCGGACCATATCGCGATCTGCGCGGAACTGCCGGCGCTGGTGCCTTGCAGTCCCCGCCGTTCTTGCTCCCTCGGCCGACCCGCCCGATCGACGAGCGATGCCCCCACCGCGGCAGCCTTGCGGCGAAGTGCCTGGGACGGCGGCACCATCGAAGGGGCCAACCCCTGGAAGTTCCGTGGCAAGTACGTCGGCGGCCACCAGCAACAGCACTTCGACCTGATCCGGGTGATCCGCGACCAGACGCCGCACAACGAAGGTTACTACGGCGCCGACGCCAGCATGACCGCCGTGCTGGGGCGCATGGCCACCTACTCCGGCCAGATCGTGCGATGGGATGATGCCGTGGCCCGCGGCCCCAACGAGATGCCCGAACGCCTTGCCTGGGACGCCAAGCCCCCAGTGCTCCCTGGCCCCGACGGGGGCCACGAACACGCCGTGGCCATGCCCGGCGTGTACAAGGCGTGGTAAGCCTCGGCCGGTCGCGGGTGTCGCGGTGCGAAGGCCGCCACCCCCCGCGCGATCACGACGCGAAGCGCACGCGGACTTTACCGACACGACCGCTTCGCGTGGCACGCCGTGCACCGTCTTGCGCCATGCGACTTGCGGGTCCCCAAAGGCGTGAAACACGCCAACGCGCTGGGCCAGGCAGGTCCAGAGCTTGACGTTCGATGCCCCGACGAGCCGGTCGGCGTACCGATGGCAGCGGATCTTCTCCCGGAGCGTGACGGCCAGTCCCTTCTGCTCGGCAAGGTGGCGGTATCCGGCGGTCAACTCCACCGCGGCGCCCCGGCGCCTTGACCGGCTTCGGGAGGGGGGCTACCATTCAGGTTGAGCTTGTCTATCCCTCACGAGTTCCGCACTGATGTCTTTGGCAACCAACCGAGGCGACGCGTTTTCCGGCAGCCTGGTCGACGAAGCCGACAACGTGGAGACGCCGCCGGCCAGCGGCGTGGATCTGTCGCGGATCGAGCGGGCCATTCGCGAAGTCCTGTGCGCGGTGGGGGAAGACCCCGACCGCGAGGGCCTGCGCGAGACGCCCCGCCGCGTCGCGCGCATGTACGCCGAGTTGTTCAGCGGGCTGCGCGAAGACCCGCGTACCCACCTCCGCAAGTTCTTCACCGAAAAGTACGACGAGATCGTGCTGGTGCGCGACATCAGCTTCGAGAGCGTCTGCGAGCACCACCTGATGCCCTTCATGGGCAAAGCGCACCTCGGGTACTTGCCGAACGGACGCGTGATCGGGCTGAGCAAGCTGGGGCGGGTGGTCGAGGGCGTGGCCCGGCGCCCCCAGGTGCAGGAACGCATGACCGAGACCATCGCGGATCTCGTCATGGAGGAGCTCCAGCCCAAGGGCGTGGCGGTCGTGGTCGAGGCGGTCCACACCTGCATGACGGTTCGCGGAGTGCGCAAACCGGGCTCGGTGTGCGTCACGTCCGCGATGAAGGGGGCGTTCCGCAACAATCCCTCGACGCGCGCGGAAATCATGACCCTGATCTACGGCGATCGCCGCTGACACGACCCGCTCTCGCCTCGCGCAAGGCCGATCGAGGCTCCCCATCCCTTCGGCATGGCGAGGCGGGCGCGTTTTGGCCCCGTTTCCGGACAGCCGACAGGTATGGCACGATTGGACCAGCAGCGCGAGCGGATCCAGGACGACCTGCGCGGGCTGGTGACCGGCGAGGTCCGCTGCGACGACGTGTTCGTTCGGCTTTTCGCTAGCGACGCCAGCGTCTACGAGATCGCGCCGCTGGGCGTGGTCCGGCCCCGCTCGACGGCCGACGTCGTGGCGTGCGTCCAGTATGCCGCCGAAAAGCAAATTCCCCTGCACGCCCGGGGCGCCGGCACCGGCATGGCCGGCGAGTCGCTCGGGCCGGGCCTGGTGCTCGATTTCTCGCGGCACCTCTGCCGCATCAAGTACACCGGCGACGACTCCGTCCGCGTCCAGCCCGGACTCGTCCACGAACGGCTCAACCATCACCTGCACCGGCTGGGCCGGGTGTTCGGACCCGACCCGGCCAACACCGAGGTGACGACTCTCGGCAGCGTGATCGCCGTCGACGGCGCCGGCAGCCACTGGCTCAAGTACGGCTCCGCCCGGCAACACGTCCTCTCGCTCCAGATCGTGCTGGCCGACGGGCATGTGCTCACCGCGGGGTGCGAGCCGTTGGTCGAGGGCGAAAGCCGCGACCCCGACCCCCGCAAACGCGACCTGATCAATCGCCTGGTCCGCCTGGTCCGCGATCATGCCGACCTCATCCAGGACCGACAACCCAGGTCGCCGGTGAACCGGTGTGGCTACGGTCTGGCCGACGTGCTCGGCGACGGGCACTTCCACCTCGCGCGCCTCGTGGCCGGTTCCGAAGGGACCCTGGCGATGGTGACCGAGGCGAGTCTGCGCACGCAAGGTCTACCGCGCTACCGGGGCGTGAGCTTGTTGTTGTTCGACAGTCTCGACGGTGCCGCGCGGGCGGTGCCCGAGGTGCTGACCCACCGGCCCTCGGCCTGCGATCTGATGGACCGCCGGCACCTCACGCTGGCCCGCGAGACCGAGGTCCGCTTCGATCTCTTGGTGCCCCGCGACATCGAGGCGGCCATGCTGGTCGAGATGGACGGCGATCGCCAGGTCGAGGTCCGCGAACGCATTCACGCGCTGGCCGACGACCTCTGCCGGCGTCGCCGGCTGGCCGTCGAGACGCGGCAGGCCTTCGATCCAGCGGAGGTCGATCTCTTCTGGAGGCTGGCGCGCCGCATCACCCCGGCGCGGTACCGGCTGAAGGGCCCGGCGCGGCCAGTGCCCGTGATCGAGGACGTGGCCGTCCCGACCGAACAGCTCCCCGATTTCCTCGTGCGCACGCAGAACGTGCTGAAGCGCCACGAGGTGGTGGCGTCGCTGTTTGCGCACGCGGGCCAGGGCCAGTTGCACCTCCAGCCATTTCTCAACCTGGGCGCGTCCGACGACGTCGAGAAGATGCGTCGCCTGGCCGCCGAGTTGTACGAGGAGGTCTTTGCGGCGGGGGGCTCGATCGGCGCGGAGCGGGCGTCGGGGCTGAGCCGCACGCCGTTCTTGCGGCGCCAGTACGGCCCGTTGTACGACGTCATGCGCCAGGTGAAGGCGATCTTCGATCCGCAGAACCTGCTGAACCCCGGCAAGGTGATCGGCGACGACGCCGACCTGTTCGTCCGCAACCTCCGTGCCCCAGTACCGGTCGCCGGCCCGGCAGCCAGGCCCGCGCCCGACCCCGAAGAACGGCCGCCGCTGCGGAACCTGATCGAACTCCAGCTCGGTTGGGACCCCGCGCAGGTGGCCGACGTGGTCCGGTCGTGCAACGGCTGCGGCGATTGCCGGACCCAGTCCCCCGAGGCGCGCATGTGTCCGTTGCTCCGCGTGGCGCCGTCGGAAGAGGCATCACCGCGGGCCAAGGCCAACCTGATCCGCGGGGTGCTGACGGGGCAGTTGGAACTCGGCAGCCTCACCACGCCCGAGTTCAAGGCCATCGCCGATCTGTGCTTTCACTGCCACATGTGCGCGTTGGAGTGCCCGGCGCGGGTCGATATCCCCAGGCTCATGGCCGAAAGCAAAGGCGCGTACGTGGCGGCCAAGGGGCTCCGGTTTTCCGATGCCATCCTGGTGCGCCTGGACCTGCTGGGCCGACTCGGCGGCATGTTCCCCACGCTGGTCAACTGGGCGCTGGGCAACCGGCAGATGCGGTGGCTGCTGGAAAAGACCCTGGGCATCGCGCAGGGTCGCAAGCTCCCGCGGGTCGCCGCGCGGAGTTTCCTCCGCCGGGCGGCCAAGCGGCGCCTGACGCGGCCCACGCGGCGCAGCGGCCATAAGGTCGCATACTTCGTCGACACCTATGCGAACTACTACGATCCGCAATTGGCCCAGGCCCTGGTCGCCGTCCTCGAGCATAACGGCCTGGCCGTGTACGTTCCTCCGGAGCAGAAGCAGGCGGGTATGGCGGCGATCTCGGTG
>DYLT01000215.1 GCA_020721945.1 Blastopirellula marina | reverse complement strand
GTGGCGCAACTGGAAGGCGTTCGGCACGGGCACGATCGGCGACATGGCCTGCCACAACGTCAACCCCGTGTTCTGGGGCCTGAAGCTGGGCGAGGTGACGCGGTTTACCGTGACCTGCCTGAACACCACCGGCGGCAGCGACGAGATGTACCCGCAAGACAACCTCGTCCTCTACGAGATCCCCGCCCGGCCCGGCAAACCCGCCGCCAAGGTCTACGTCTACGACCATGCGGGCCTGAAGCCCGAGGTCATGAAAGAGGCCGAGAAGAAGTACAACCGCCAGTTCGGCGAGTTCACGCTGTTCGTGGGCGAGAAGGGGATGATGGGGAGCGACGGGCGGATCCTGCCCGAAGAGGCCCACAAGAAGTTCCCCTCCCCACCGAAGACCTACCCCCGGGCGCACGGCGGCCCGGTCGAAGACCTCTACTATTGCATCAAGAATGGCGGGGTGCCGGCCTCGAACTTCCCTGATGCGGCGGCGCCGTTGACTGCCTTTGCGCTGTGCGGCCATCTGGCGCAATTCGCCGGAGTCGGCAAGAAGATCGAGTGGGACGTGGAAGCCATGAAGTGCACCAACGTGCCCGAGATCAATCCGTACGTGGCCCGCACGTACCGCAAGGGCTGGGAAGTCTGAAATGCACCCGTTGATCGATGAACTGATGTCGCGCGGTCCGGTATTGACCGACGGCGCCTGGGGTACCCAATTGCACGAGCGCGGATTGCCGGTGGGGGCTTGCCCCGATGGCTGGAACCTCGCGCAACCTGAGACGGTCGAGGCGATCGCTCGGGCGTATGTCGAGGCCGGCAGCGAGGTCATCCTGACCAACACGTTCAGCGCGAACCGCATCACCTTGGCCCGGCAAGGGCTTGCCGACCAGGTGGCCGCGTTGAACCGCGCCGGGGTGGCGATTTCGCGCCGCGCCGCGGACGGCCGGGCCAAGGTGTTCGCCTCGGTGGGGCCGACCGGCGTCATGCTCATGATGGGCGAGGTCGCGCCGGCTGAAGTCCGCGCGGCGTTTGCCGAACAGGCCCAGGCGATTGCCGAGGCCGGCGCCGACGCGATCGTGCTGGAGACCTTCTCCGACCCGGCCGAGGTGGTTCTGGCGATCGAGGCGGTCAAGCCGACGGGGCTTCCCGTCGTGGCCTGCATGGTGTTCGACTCAGGCAAGGACCGGGACCGCACGCTCATGGGCACGACCCCCGAGCAGGCCGCCCGCCAGTTGACCGACGCCGGCGCCGACGTCATCGGCTCGAACTGCGGCCAGGGGATCGATGGCTTCGTGAAGCTCGCGGTGAGACTGCGCGCCGCGACCGACCGGCCGATCTGGATCAAGGCCAACGCGGGATTGCCCGAAATCGTCAACGGCCGGACGGTCTACGCGCAGACGCCTGAGAAGTTCGCCCAGGTCGTGCCCGCCCTGATCGAGGCCGGGGCGTCTTTCGTAGGCGGGTGCTGTGGGACGACGCCGGAGTTCATTCGCGCGGTACGCGCCGTCCTGCACCGTTAGGCGCCTGGCAAGCCTTGGCTACCGAAGCGGGAAACTGCGGGCGGTCGCGCGGGCCGGACCCCTGGTCCAGTTCGAACCGTCAGTCGCCAATCGCGCGCAAGAGCCCCTCGGCTTTGTGCCAGGTCTCGTCGTATTCGCGGCGCGGGTCGGACTGGGCCACGATGCCGCCCCCGACCGGGGCCTGCCACCAGCCCCGCCCCGCCGTGATCGTGCGGATCAGGATGCTCAGGTCCATCGACCCGTCGAAGCCGAGGTACCCCAGCGCCCCGCAGTAGGGGCCGCGGGCCGTCGGTTCCAGTTCGGCGATGATCTCCATGGCCCGGACCTTCGGCGCCCCGGTGATCGAGCCTCCGGGAAATGCCGCGCGCACCAGGTCGATCGGACCATGTTCGTCGCGCAGCCGCCCGCAGATCGCCGACACCAGGTGCTGGACGTACTTGTACTGCTCGACCTCGCAGAACTGGGTCACGCGCACGCTGTCCGCCCGGCAGACCCGCGAAAGGTCGTTGCGCAACAGATCGACAATCATCACGTTCTCGGCCCGGTCCTTCTCGCTGCGGCGCAGCTCGTCGGCGGCGCTTTGGTCGGCGTCGAGCCGGGCCGTGCGGGGCCGCGTGCCCTTGATCGGCCGGGCCTCGACCAGCCGGTCACGCACGCGCAGGAACCGCTCGGGCGAGGCGCTGACGATGGCGAAATCGCCCAGGTCGAAGAACCCGGCGAAGGGGGCCGGGTTGCGCCGCCGCAGGCGCAGATACAGGCGCGCCGGATCGTCGGCGGCGGGATGGAGCAACCGCTGGGCCAGATTCACCTGGAAGATATCGCCGGCGTCTACGTAGTCGATCGCCCGTTCCACCGCCCGAAGATACCCCGCCTCGGAAAAATCGCTGGTGAGCTTCGAAACGCCGGGGATGGCGTACTGCGGCGCGAGTTCGTCGGCGGCAATGGCGGGCCGTGAAGGCCGGCGAGGCGAAGTCTCGGGAATCGGCCCCCGAAGCCACCCCCGGACCTCGGCAAGGCGCTGTGCGGCCCGGCGGCGGCGCCGCGCCGGATCGACCTCGGGGAATCCCTGCGAGACAATCCAGGCCCGGTCCGCGACGTGGTCCCACGCGATCACCACGTCGTACAGCCCGACGGCCAGAACCGGCGTCTGGAACTCGTCGAACGCCGGTCGCGGCACGCGCTCCAACTGGCGCCCGAGATCATAGGCCAACAGCCCCGCCGCGCCGCCCTGGAACGGGGGCAGCTCGGGCAGGGGTTCGGTTTCGAACCGGGCCAGGCGCCGCGCGAGTTCGCCCAGGCTGTCGGCGTCGTCGTCCGCGCGTTCGCAGTACTCGAAGGGAGCGGCCGCCAGAAACGAGTACCGGCCGAGGCGCGGCTCTCGCTGGGCACTATCGAGAAACACGCAGTGCGGCCGGACGGCCAGTCGCAGGAAAGCCTCCTCGACCCCAGGAGGGGGCATCAACGCTTCGACGATCGCTGGCCCGGGCATCGCAGGACTTCTTCACCGCGTTTCTGGTGGTTCCGCGACGGGCCGCTCCCCGGACGCCGGCCCGCCCGATCGCCGCGCCATCGAGAGGATCTCCTGGCCCAGCTCTTCCACCGATCGGCTCGTCACGTTGATCTGCCGCCAGCCGCGACGCCGGCACCACTGCGCGGCGTCTTGCAGCTCTTGCTCGACCGCCGGAAGCGAGCAATAGGGATCCAGGGGAATTCTCTCGCGCTGGGCCCGCACCCGGCGCAGTTCCGCCAAGCGGTCCGGCGCCATCCAGAGGCAGAACACCCGATCCGCCGGTTGCTCCAAGAGCGCGGCCGGCGGCGGCACGCCCGAGACCAGCGGAACGTTCGCCACGAACCATCCGCGGTAGGCCAAGTAGAGCATCGTCGGCGTCTTCATCGTGCGCGACACGCCCACGAGCACGATCTCGGCTTGTCCCAATTCGTCGGCATGTTGGCCATCGTCGTGGCGGAACGCGAACTCGATCGCCTCGATGGACCGCGACCTGGCCTCGGTCAACTGTTCGAGCAGTCCGGGCACCTCGTGCGGGGTAAGCTGAAGGCGAAGGGCCAACCGGTCCAAGAGCGGCCCCATGAGGTCCATCGCGTCGACTCCACGAAGCCGGGATTCCTCGAGCATCACCCGGCGCAGCGTGTTCGAGGCCAGGGTGTGGACGACGACCGCGTTCTCGCTGGCTGCACGCTCGAGAATCGCCCGAACCTGCTCCGGCGAACGGATACCTCGGTGCCGGACCACGCGCACGGGGGCGTCGCCGAACTGAACCAAGGCCGCGCGCACGACACGTTCCACGGTGCGTGCGGTGGCGTCGGAGACAGCAAACACGCTAAGCATGGCGCGGTACCAGCCCCGCGGAGACTCCCTCACGACGATAGGGGGCCGAGAGGCGCCGCGTGTTCCCGGGGTGCGTCGGCGGGCTCGGCGGGTTCGGGCACGACCTGGAACGAGGCCAGGAGGTCGTCGACCGTTCCGTGGCCGGGCAGGTCGCGGTCCCACAGCGCCACCCAGCGGTCCCAAGCGATGCGGTACTGTCCGAACAACAAGCGCTGGCGTTCGAGAGCCGGCAGCCGGCGCTCGCGCGGACCTCGCGTCTGCTGGGGCGGAATCCACGCGCCGTAGTCGAGTTCGTACACCACTTCCCGCTCGAACTCGGGGTCGGTCCAGACGACGAGCGTCTCGGGGGTCAAGGTGAAATCGGCCATCCGGGGCAACTCGGCCTCGATCTGCTCGCGGATGATCTCGACGCCCGCCGACTTGTAAAGGCCCAACAGGGCCGCGGCCAGCGCGGGCCGTTCGTCGGGCGGGACGTTGAAGGCCCAACCCGGCCGGACCACGCCCGCCACGAGCCATCCCGCGCGGATCTCGAACGCAAGCCGCAAGGGCGAGCCGCCGCGCGCCGGGCAGGCCAAACCGATCTCGACGAGCGTCGTGGCCAGCCGGACCTCCTCGACGGCGATGGGCCCACCGCGCCAGCATGGCGACGCGTCGAGCAAGGCCGCCAACTCGCGTTCGATCCAATGGCAAACCGCCCGCTCGATGTGGTGCAAGGCTTGGAGGTGCTTGCGGACCCGTTTCCAGTTGGTCTTGGCGCGGGCCCTGCGTTCGGCGCGGCGCAGCCTGGCGAATCGCTTGGGAAGCGTGCCCGAGTGAAAGCCCCGGCGAAGCAGGCGCGGCATCGACTCGCCGTGCGGGCCGATGGGCACGGGGGCGAGGAACCGCCGGCGGTTCGCGCCGTAAAGCCGCCAACTCTCCTTCAGTTCCCAGGCCAAGAAACCGAACACCCCCGGGATCGACACACTGATCAAGAAGGCCACCAGCCACGCCGTGAACTCGTTCATCGCCGAAGCCAGCCAGCCCTGGAACACCGCGACGAACGGCAGAAAGACCTTGTGCGAGACGGTGACGACGGGAAAGTGCTTGATCGGGTTGATCTGGGGCTCGATCACCACGTTGATGGCGAAACGGAATACGTAGGTGACCAGAAACCAGGCCGCGCCGGCCGCCGCCTTCAGGCCGAGCGTCAGGTTGCTCTCGCCCGTGCGGAACCGGAGCATTTCGTCGACCGCGTAGATGAACCGCTCGACGGCTTCGAGCAGGACCTTCGATGCCTCCATCACCACCGAGAAAAGCGTCATCAGGGGCCTCAGCCCGAAACGGCGCCATCCTTGCACGATCGAATCGGCGATGATCTCCTCCGCATTGCGCCCGACCCGCGAGTTCAAGAGCAGATTGACCGCCACGAAGATGCCCGCGGCCATCCCCAGCGACACGCGCCACTCGACGTCGCGTTTCGGCAAGGCGAGCCAGGCGGCGGCCGTCAACAGAAGGGGCTTGACCCCGTAGCGGGTCGCCACCCGGACCAGCCGGCTTTGAAGGAGCCATCGCACCCACGCGTGCCGCAGCAGCCATTGCGGGAGGTCATAGAGCACGAGCCGGCCCGCGCGGAAAACCTCCTTGGCGATCCACCAGACGCCGTGTCGGAAGGGGCCCACGTTGATCATCCCGAGCAAGAACAGCCCAAACCCGCCGACCAGCTCCCAGCTCTTGACCTCGACGCCCTCCAGGCCGATCCAGTCGTCCAGGGCGTGCTGGAGGAAGGCCAGCACGACGAATGCCCCGACGAACGGCAACGCGACAAAGCGGAACAGCCCGCGCCCGATCCAGGTGCCGAACGCCAGCGAGGCGAGCTGCTGCATCCACCGCCGATAGAACTCGCCCCGGTGATACACGCCGTCGAGTTCGGTCGACAGCCGACGGTCGACCTGGAGCAATTGGTCGCCGTGGAGCAGCTCGACGGCGCGGGCGAAGTCGGGCAACTTGAGATTGTTCCGCGAGATGGCATCGCGGAAGTCGCCCATCGTGATGAAGCCCCGTTCGGCGATCCGGTCGACCAATTCCTCGATGAGCTTGCCCCGGGCGACGCGCTCCGGCAGGTTCACCGGCACGAGGCCCACCTCGTCGAGCACGCGTGCGATCTTCGGCCGGAACCGCTGGCGGATCCGCGTTTCGACGCGATCGATGCCTGCGCGGATCAGATCGGCCAGATGCCGGCGCTGGTTGCCGGTGATCCGCACGGCGGGCAGGCGTCGCTGCGCGCTGCGGAGGTGTTTCGACAAGAGCACGTCGCGCAGACTGGGCAAGGGGCGATGAATCGGCCGTTTGCCGAGCGAGAGGACCCACTCGACCAGGTCGCCGGCGTGGATCTCGCGTTCGTGGTCGGCGCAGGCCTTCTGGAGGTCGTACAGCAGCCTTGCCTCGGCGGTCCACATCCCGCGCGGCGCCAGCTCGACCAGGGCGGCCAGCGAATCGCGCCACGGCTGGGGGCCGGCGTCGTCGAGGTCCAAGGCGTGCTTGAGTCGCCGCACCATGTGGTCGACTTGGGCGCGCACGGCATCGCGGGCCGAACCGGCCAGTTGGCGCGGGGCCACCCGCTGGGCCTTCACGCAGAGCCTGGCGGCCCGCACATGGTTCCCCACCGAGGCCGCCCGCTCGGCCCGGCTCGAGAGTCGGCGATACTTCCGTTCCGAGGGCCGCCCCTTGCCGGGGGGTTCGGGCTCGTCGGGCAGCACGCCGACCGCCTCGTCCCGTGCCGACCACGGTTCCGGCGCGCCCGACGGGGCGGAGTCGGGCAGGTCCGGCGGCACCGCGGCGCCGTCCGGCCGGGTCGCCTCGTACAGCGACCGAGCATCCATGTCCTGCGCCAACACGGCGTCGATCCGCTCGAAATGCTCGACCGTGGGGAAATACCAGGGCAAGAGGCCCGAAGCGAAGTGCCTTAGCTCGAGATACACCGCCGCGAATTCGATATACGCCTCCAGGTCGTCGCGCGGCGGCAGGAGAAAACCCTCCTGAAGAAGGACCTCGCGAATCTCCTCGAAGGTCGCCGGGCCGATCTGGGAGATCCGCTGGCGCAACGCGCTGGGCCCGAGTTCACCTTCGGCGGCCCGCTCGTCCATCGCCACATGGACCCGCGCATGAAACAACAGACGCCAGTACCGCAACAAGACCTCGCCGGCCGGCAACTCGGCCAGAAGGGCGGGCTCGGGGGAGGGCAAGAGGATCATCCGTGGCGGCAACGGCTCGTCGGGCGCCAACCCCAGCTCGTCGCGGTCAGCGATCTGTAGCAACGGTTGCGCAGCGATCGCGTAGCTCTTGCGGTGAGGCACCCGGAACCCCCAGGCTGTCACCTCGCGGTGTTCGAGAATGACCCGACGTAGAATCCTTGGCACCACGAGCCGCGCGGCAGGCTCCCGGGCGCGGAGGGCCTGCGCCAGTTCGGAGAGGGTCAGCCGCGGTCCCGTCGCACCGGACTGCCGCTGGGGCGGATTGTCCTCGTCGGTCCTCTTCATCTCGTGCGCATCGCGTCCGAGCAGTGAATAACCCAAGCGTGCGTTCGGGCGGTCAATGCTTCAAGAAGGCGTCGGCGTTCTCCCGGGTGATCAACTCGACGCGGACGACCACGTCCTTTTCGACCGGCTGGCCCGCCAGGTGCTCATACGCCTTCTCCGCGGCAATGCGTCCGATCTCCCGAGGGAACTGCGCCGAGGTCGATAGGAGCTTGCCGTCCAGAATCGCCCGAATTCCTTCCTGGGACCCATCGACGGTCACCACCGACACCGCCTGGAGACGGCCGGAGGATTCGAGGGCCGAAATGGCCCCGAGGGCGCTCGGGTCGTTGATGGGGAACACGGCGTCGAGGTTCTTGTGCCGGCCGAGTAGATCGAGCATGACCCGGCGGGCTTCGTCGGTCCGCCCTTTGCCCTCCTGGATCTCGAGGATTTCCATGCCCGACTTGCGGGCGACCTCGGTGAATCCCTCGACGCGGTCGATGCAAGCCTTGTTGACCGAGTGATGGAGGACGACGACCTTGGCCTTCGGTTTGACCTTCGCCAGCGCCTCGGCGGCCAGGCGGCCCGCCTGGACGTTGTCGGATGCGACTGTCGAGAGCACGAGGTCCTTGTCCTTGGCGGGGGCATCGATCACGATGCAGGGAATGCCCTTCGTTTTGGCCTGGAGCAGGCTGCCCGTGATCCCCTCCCAGTTCACCGGATTGATGAAGATGCAGGCCATGTTCCTCATGCCGGTCAGGTCGGCGATGTCTTTGAGCTGTTTGGCGCTATTGAACTGGGCGTCTAGGGTGACGAGCCGGTCGCCGTGGGCTTCGACGACTTCCCGAATCCCATCGTTCAGGTCGACGAAGAAGGGGTTGTTCATGGTTTGGAAGGTAACCCCGAAGACCCGGCCCTGCTCGGCGGGCTGGCAGCCCGCCAAGGCGATAACGAGGGCGACCCCACAGATCGAAGTGAACGTGCTGGTCCACCGCGTGCGCTTCACGGATTGCCTCCCCAAGAAGAGTATAGACTGCGGGCGTGCCGGGCGGACCCCGGGGACAGGCGTTGCCCGGCCCGAAAGCGCCCATTATAACGGAGCCTCCCCTCCCTGAGAAGCAACCGAATCGAGGGGAGCGGAAGGCCGCGGTTCGAGCGAGGGGTTGCCCGCGTTTCCAAAGGCTTATAGCATAATGTGTCGGATGGAAGCGGCGCGGTTTTCGCTGGTGACCGGCGGCCCGCCTTCGATCAGACCTCGTCGGAATCGGCCGTGTCGCGGGCCGGACTGGGTCGCGCCCAGCGCGGAACCGCCCGAGGGTTCTGTGGTTCCTTAGGTCCCCTATCTCAGCGGCGAGGTGTGCCATGGCCGAGCAACCCAGGCTGACCGAAGCCGAATGGGCCCTCGTGGCCGAACTGTTGGAACGCGAACTTCAGGAACTGCCGGTGGAGATCCACCACACGCGCACGTCGACTTTCCGTGCGGACCTCCGCACGCGGCGCGACATGATTCGCAGCTTGCTGGAGCGGATTCGGCCGGTCGCGGTGGTCTAGCCGGCCGACGGCGCGGGGGCCTCTTGACCCGGCGATGGGGCGGCGGTATAAGGCTCTTGTTGCCCTTTCCCGCAGATCCCCCACGGGTGCCGCCGATGCCCTCTTCCGCCGCCCGATTCACCGAACTCGATGGGGGCGTCCTCGTCGGGTATTTCGCCGCGATCACGGCCTTCGGTCTGTGGGTATCGCGGAAGATCCGCTCCCGCGGCGGCTACTTTCCGGGCGACCGGCCGTTGCCCTGGTGGGTGAGGATCGGCCCATCGTTCGGCCGTGTACGAGGCCTTGGGCTATCGGATGACCTGCTGCGCCGGCGGCCATCTTCAGATCGTCTACAAGCCACGCCGTTCGCTTGGGCCATGGCCGCCGGCGCGGCCGCCTTCGTCCTGGAAAGCCGGCGCACTTGCCCCGAAGACCCCCAACGCATCGCCCGCTTCTTCGACCATGTTGACCACTCGGCTTGTCCGCGCAGTTCTCATCT
>DYLT01000214.1 GCA_020721945.1 Blastopirellula marina | reverse complement strand
CCCACCGAAGACTTCACAGCCGACGACAAGTGGCGGGTGATGGCTTCCTCAGTCGAGCCGCCGAACGGACCGCGCGGGCACGTCGGTCCGCCTCCATGCCTGCCGGCCAAGGACCCGTGGACCACTCGCCGTCTTTCGCCGCCGACGTCGTCCGATCCCAGGGTCAGGCGAGGGCCGCGGTCTCGGCAAATCCATCTCGGCTGGCTTGTTGACGCAGGCGCGCGCGAAGGTCGAGGGCCTTGCGGATCATCTGGACGAGTCGAGCCGCGGAGCAGGTCTTGGGCAACGCGAGTTGGGCTGGACCGTCTTGGCTGGGCGACTCCGCCGGATCGTCGCGGCTGATCAGCTCGACCCGCACGGTCTCTGGGTAGTTCGCCCCGACCCAAGCGAGCAACTTGCTGCCTGAGACATCGCCCACCGATTCGTCGGCCACGATCACGTCGACGTGGCTGGTGGCGAGGATCGAGACGGCCTCGTCGGCCGAGCGACCCGCGTACAGCCGAAAGGGCTGCCGGCGCAGCGCGCGGGGGAGTTCGTAGACGATCGTCTCATCGACATCGACCAACAGCACCGTGGGTTTCTTAGCGGGCATCGCGAGTCGCTCCAAGCGCCCAATGGCGGCAAGACGAGAAGTCGTCCGAAAAGGTCTCAAGAAAAAGGTAGTCCGCGCCGACGAGCCATGCCGGGTGCACCGCGGCAGACCACTGCCGAACCCGAGGCCGTCCGTAAGGGTCGTAGCGGTCCACCCGCAAAGAACATCTACCATGGTCGCGCGGCGCCGATGCCTCGCCAGCCTGGTCAGAAGCCCGCTCTCTACCGGTCGAACATCGAGGCACCGTCAAGCCCCTCTGGAGGGGGGCACCTTTTCGCCGGCGTGACCCCCTCGACGCAAGTCGGATCGCGGTCGTGTTTCTCAAAGCGGGCGACCGCTTCCCGAAACGGGCTCGACCCGATACACTGGAGCGGTTTTCTCACGCGAGTTCGATGACGGGGATGGTCAGCCATGGAAAAGCGCGTTTTCAATTTCTCACCTGGCCCGGCGGTCTTGCCTCTGGCTGCGTTGGAGGAGGCGCAGCGCGATCTGCTGGCCCTGCCCGGCACCGGCATCTCGATCCTCGAGATCAGCCACCGCTCGAAGGCGTTCGCGGCGATCATCGAGCGGGCCGAGGCCAACCTGCGTACCTTGCTGGCGATTCCCGAGGACTACCACGTCCTGTTCCTTCAGGGTGGCGCGCTGTTGCAGTTCGGCATGGTGCCCATGAACTTCTTGCGGGGCACGGGCCGATCGGCCGACTATGTGGTCACCGGCTCGTGGGCGAAGAAGGCCATGGAAGAGGCGGCCACGCAAGGACCGGTCCGGGCCGCGTGGGACGGCAAGGCCGGCAACTACAAGCAGATGCCCGACGCCGGCGACCTGCAACTCGATCGCAACGCGGCCTACGTGTACCTCTGCTCGAACGAGACGATCCAGGGGATCCAGTTCCGCAGCTATCCCGAGACGGAGGACGTGCCGCTGGTGTGCGACGCCTCGTCCGACTTCCTTTGCCGGCCCGTTTCGGTCGGGCGATTTGCCATCCTGTTCGCCTGCGCCCAGAAGAACGCAGGGCCCGCCGGCGTGACCATCGTCATCATCCGCGACGATATGGTGGGCCGGGCGCCCAAGGACCTGCCCTCGATGGTCAATTATCGCGTGATGGCCGAAGGCAAGTCCCTTTTCAACACCCCGCCCGTGTTTGCCGTCTATATGGTCAAGCTGGTGACGGACTGGCTACTCCACACGGTCGGCGGCCTGGAGAAGATGGAGCAGATCAACCGGCGCAAGGCCCAGATGCTGTACGAAGCCATCGACGACTCGAACGGCTTCTATGCCGGACATGCCGATCCGTTCAGCCGGTCGATCATGAACGTGACGTTCCGCTTGCCGAATGCCGCGCTGGAGGAGCAGTTCTTCAAGGAAGCGAAAGAGCACGGACTGGCCGAACTCAAGGGGCACCGCTCGGTGGGCGGATGCCGCGCCTCGATCTACAACGCGATGCCGCTCGAAGGCGTCGAGGCCCTGCGCGATTTCATGGTCGATTTCTGCAAGAGGAACGCGAAGTGACATGAGAATCTTGGTCAGCGGGGCATCGGGGCTGGTCGGCTCCGCCCTGGTGCGACGATGGACCGCCGGACCCGAGCCGTTGCACCAGGTCGCGCGCCTGGTCCGCCATCGCCAGTCCCGCGCCCCCACCGAAATCCCTTGGGATCCCGAGGCCGGGCAACTCGATCCCGCCATGCTGGAGGGGTTCGACGCCATCGTCCATCTCGCCGGCGAGAACGTGGGCCAAGGCCGCTGGACGCGCGAGAAAATGGCACGCATCCGCAACAGCCGCGTCCAGGGCACCTCGCTTCTGTGCACGCAGGCGGCGCGCCGGTCGAACCCGCCCAGAGCGCTCGTCTCCGCCTCGGCCGTCGGATTCTACGGCGACCGCCACGCAGCGATCCTCGACGAGTCGGCCGGGCCGGGCTCGGGTTTTCTGGCCGGCGTCTGCCGCGAGTGGGAATCGGCCACACAACCGGCCGAGGCGGCCGGAATCCGCGTGGTGCTCCTGCGCATCGGTGTCGTCCTGGCGCGCGAGGGAGGCGCACTGGAGGCCATGGTGCGCCTCTTCCGCCTGGGGCTCGGTGGCAGGATCGGCTCGGGAAACCAGTACATGAGCTGGATTAGCCTCGAAGACCTCGTGGCGGCCATCGACTTCCTCGTGACGCACGATGCGCTCCACGGGCCGGTCAACGTCACCTCGCCCGAGCCGGTCACGAACCGCCAGTTCACCCGCGCCTTGGCGCACGCCGTGCGCCGGCCCGCACTCCTCCCCGTGCCGTCGTTCGTCCTGCGTCTGGCGCTGGGCGCGATGGCCGACGAGATGTTGCTGGCCAGCATCCGCGCGGTCCCGAAGAAGCTGATCGATGCCGGGTTTTCGTTCCGGCACCCGCAAGTCGATCAGGCGCTTCTGGCGGCGGTCGCGAGGTGACCGTGTCGATGGGCGCGATCGACTGCCTTTTCAACCTGCTCATGGCCGCAGCCGATGCCGCGGCGCTTTGCGGGGTGGCTCGCCGCAGGACAGGCGGGGGGTGGCTTCGGGCCGTGCTGGCGGCCGGCGCCACGGCGATGGTCCTGGCGGCCGTCCTCGGAATCGCCGGCGGCAGTGCGTGGCGCGTCATGCGCCTGGCCTCGTATGGACTGTTCGTCCATGGGGTGATTGTGCTGGCA
The DNA here is from genome assembly GCA_020721945.1 of Blastopirellula marina. Classification (GTDB taxonomy): domain Bacteria; phylum Planctomycetota; class Planctomycetia; order Pirellulales; family Thermoguttaceae; genus JANLFZ01. The sequence goes on along the minus strand of DYLT01000214.1, from coordinate 6,130 downwards.
GGCGCGGCGGCCCTCTTGGCGCGGCCCCATCCCAAGACAGCCATCGCGTCCGGTCTTTTGGCCGCATGCCTGGCCGGTGTCGCCGTGGACGGGTTTCTGCTCGAACCGACCTGGCTGGAGGTCACGCGCTACCGGCTAGCGAGTCCCAAGATCACCCGCCACGTGCGGATCGTCGTCGTCGCCGATCTTCAGGCCGATGCGATCGGACGGTACGAGCGCGACGCGCTTCGGCGGGCCTTGGACGAACGGCCGGACCTGATCCTGCTGGCCGGCGACTACATCCAGGCCGAGTTCCGCCAGGCCAGCCGCCTTCACGCGGAACTGAACCAGTTGCTTGGCAAGCTGGGTTTCTCCGCGCCGTTGGGCGTGTTTGCCGTCCGAGGGAACATCGAGTGGGACCACTGGGCCGAGAGCTTCGCCGGGCTGCCGATTCGAGTGATCGAATCGACCGAGACGTTCGACGTGGGCGAGATCCGCTTGACGTGCCTCAGTGCCGACGACTCGTTTCATGGCCGGCAGGTGCGGTCGATCGCCCAGGACCCTGGGCGGTTTCACGTGATCTTGGGCCATTCGCCGAATTTCGCGCGGGCGCAGACCGGCGCCGACCTGCTCGTGGCGGGGCACACCCATGGCGGCCAGGTCCGTTTACCCCTGCTCGGACCGATCATGACGAATTCTCGCGTGCCACGCCGGCTCGCCTCGGGCTGGCACGACCTGCCCGATGGCGCGAAGCTCCTCGTGTCGCGCGGGCTGGGCATGGAGCGCGGCGACGCCCCGCGCGTGCGATTCTTGTGCCGCCCCGAACTCGCGGTCATCGACCTCGAGCCGCGTTGACGTGCGAGGCAAACCACGGGGGCAGGCCTAGCGCGGGTCGGACCCAGGCCTTTGGCCGACGGCCGGCGACGGACCGCCCGCGGGAACCGCTCCGGCCTGGCCCCCGACCTGGGGGACGTCGCCACTGACCATCTTCCAACCGCGAGGAACCCGGGGATTGAAGGGGTCTTCGAAGATCGTGCGCAGGTTCTGGCTGTTAACCGCCGTGTTCTCGGGAGGAAACTGGTAGACGACCCGGCTTTGTCCGCCCGGGTCGTGCAATTGGAGCGCGTACGGCAACATGGTCTCGGTGTTGAGAATCAAGTCGACGCGGCGGAAGTTGGCCGCGTCTTGCTGGAACCGCGGAAGGACCTCGAGCCAGACCTGGTTCTTGGCATCGGCGGGCGTGGTCATCCGCATCCAGTAGCGGCGTTTGATCTGGTCAGCCTTGGCCCCGAAGATGAACGGCAAGGGACCATCGGTGATTCCCTTGCCCTGAAGCTCCGGCGGCAGTTTGTGCTCGACTACGCGCTTCTGCTGGAAATCGTATTGATAGACGGCCTTGCCGTTACAGACCCAATGCTCGGGGCGCGGCTCCTCGACACGGAACATGCCCTTGTCGGGCGCGGCGTAGCAGATTTCGCCCTTGTCGACGTGGAGGGGCTGGTTCGGCCGGTTGGGATCCTGAAAGGCCGCGTTGTATTCCATGCGGAAGAACTTGCAGCGGAACGTCTTGATCTGGCTGCTCCGCTGCTCCCAGAACTGCAAGACCCGATCGAGTTGGGCCTCGTCGTGCGGCGAAAGCACGAAAGGAGGGTTCGCTTGCGGCAAGGCGCCCGGCCCGCCTCCCGCCATCTCGCCCCGCGAGGGATTGCCCGGGGAAGAGACCACCGCCGGACGCCGCTCAAGCCGGGGGTCGTGCGGCGCGACCGGTTGGTCGGGAGCAGCCGGGGCGGGCGATGCCGGCGCATAGACGGAGGACGCGCCCATTTGCCCCGCAACCTGGTGGTTCGTCTCGGCGGGTTGGCCTATACCCTCGCCAGATGGGTATTGAGCCATCGCTGGCGTCGTGGCCACCAGTGCCGCCAAAGCGCCTGCCAGAAACGTCGTCCTCATGACCTCCTCCTACGCCAGCAATCCCACGGCGGTTCCATCCTCGGGCTTGTGCCAGCGGCCCATTCTAGCACGAGCGATGGTTCCGGCCCAAGGTCGATTCCATCCAGAATAAGGGGAACAGGTCCCATCGGGCTCGGCGGTCCCCTTGTCCGAGTCTGGCATGGGAATGCCGCGCCGTTTGGGTTAGCTTGAACCCTGGCGCAGAAATACTCCCCGAGTCTCGGCACCCGGAAACACGGGACGCCTCTAAAGAGGGGTAGCGCCGACGCCGGGGCCAGCCCGATCCTGGCCCTTTGGCAATCGACTTTGCGATGGGCACGCCAGCGATCGACCCTTGCGGCCCGATGCCACGACCGCCCCGGCAGGACGCCCTTGTCCGTGCATGAACACCAACGGGCAAGAACTCGTGCTAAGCCAGCGAAAGCGAAAGCATGGCCGAATACCTGGTAGCCCATCAGCGTGCTGTTCTCGAAATCCACGTGGAGCTGTTTGCTTTCCTTGCATCCGCAGCAGACGATGATCGGCGAGACCTCCCGGTGACGGCATGATCGCCTTGACGGCACCGCTGTCTCAAGCGGTCGCCCGCGGGGTATTGGAAAACTATTGCCGGCGCGGCTATGATGTCGGCCATCGGAGCAACGGGTTTCCACTCGGAGGCATCTCGAATGCATCGCACGTTTCCACGCATGACCCTGGTTTTGGTTCTCTTGGCCGTCGGCGTTGCGGTCCCTGCCTCGGCCGCCGAACCGGTGAAGTTCGTCGCCCATCGGATCGGCACCTTCCGCAACGAGGCGTGCGGCGTCGGCGACTTCAACAACGACGGCAAACTCGACATCGTCGCCGGGCCGTTCATCTACCTCGCCCCGGAGTGGAAACCCCACAAAGTCCGCTCGATTGAGGGGCAGGTCGACGATCAGGGCAAGGGCTATTACTGGGAGTTCATGAACGAGCCGTTGGATGTGAACGGCGATGGCCGGCTCGATATCGTAAGCTGCTCGTGGACGGGCGAGTCGGAGTGGTTCCGCAACGACGGTTTCGACGCGCCGTGGCCCAAGACGCTCATCGAGAAGATCGACCACTTCGAGTGCGGCGACCTGTGGGACATCGATGGCGACGGCAAGGCCCTCGAGATCCTCCCCCATGCTCCGGCCACGTTCTGGTACGAGGTCGGCAAACGGGCCGACGGCAAGCGGGGGATCGTCAAGCATGTAGTGTCGCCGACGCCGAAGGACTGGGGCGGCGGCGTGGGCGACGTCAATGGCGACGGCCGGCCCGACATCCTCCGTCCCAACGCCTGGTACGAGGCCCCGGCCGACCCTCGCAAAGGCCCGTGGAAAGAGCATCCCCTGGCTATTGGTGGAAAAGACGGCAAGGCCGAGCACACCGCGCAGATCCTGGTTTACGACGTGAACGCCGACGGGTTGCCTGACCTCGTGGCCAGCTCGGCCCACCGCTATGGCATCTTCTGGTACGAGCAGGTGCGCAAGGGCGGGGCGATCTTCTGGAAGCAGCACACCATCGACGACACCTGGACCCAGGCCCATAGCCTCACCCTGGCCGACCTCGACGCCGACGGCGACCTCGACCTGGTGACCGGCAAGCGGTTCATGGCCCACAACGGCAGCGACCCCGACGAGTTCGGCCCGCTGTGCGTCTACTGGTACGAACTGGCGCGGGGGCCGAGCCCGAAGTGGTCGCGGCACACGATTAGCTTCAAGGAGGGCATCGGCGCGGGCATGAGCATCCCCGTGGTCGATCTCGATGGCGATGGCGATCTCGACGTGATCGTTACCGGCAAATGGGGCGGCCCGGTGTGGTTCGAGAACAAGGCCAAGTGACGGCACGCCGGAACAAGATCGTCCCAGGTTCGCGGCCTTCGCCGCGAAAACCAGGACCATCCATCCCCGTGATCGATTGCGAGGGGATCTGCCTATTCGGCAAACGCAGGCTGCGCTCGGAATAGGCATTCGCGTCGCGCCGAGAGCGCCGTCGGCGCGTCGCGCCCGATAGTCGCTCGTTCGCAATCCCTTTCTAATCAACGGCCTGCGCAGCGCCGCTCGGGGTCATCGCAGACAATTGGCACGGCGCTTGCTGTTTGACGCGTCGGATGCCTGGAAGTCTATCAGGCCCGAACGGCTAACCGTTCACGGGCCGGGGACAGGCTCGTTTCTTGAGCCCGTCTGCGGCTCGAAAGACGTACCTGTCTCCCTCACGCCCGAGGGGACGGTCGCACGTTCGCGGGCTTCACCGCGAAAATGGGGACCGTCCCCGGGAACGGTTGCGAGGTTCGGGACGACCGTGGTCACGGGTGGCCCTCGTTGGCGCTTCGGGTTGGTATGGGTCCGTGGATACCCCTGGGTCGTGAAGGCAGTTCAAGAAAGGCGGTTCGGAGCATGAAGATTGCACATGGTGCGCTGGCGGCGCTGGCCGCGTGTTTGGCATGGGGATTCGCGCTTGGAGCGGCCGCCCCCGCGGCGTACGGGGCCGAGTTGCCGGCGGCCGGCGATGCCGCCAGCCAGCCCGTCGTTGCGGCGGAGTCGCAACAACTCGATACGGGCGACAATGCCTGGATGCTCACCAGTTCGGCCCTGGTGCTGATGATGACTGGTCCGGGCCTGGCGCTATTTTATTGCGGTCTGGTTCGCAAGAAAAACGTGCTGAGCGTCATGATGCAGTGCGTGTTTCTGATGTGCCTGATGACCGTTCTCTGGGCCCTTTACGGGTACAGTCTGGCGTTCGGCGGTAGTGGCCGATGGCTGGGAAACCTCGACTACCTGTTCATGAGGAACGCCCAGGCGGTGTGGGAGGACGGCGAGTCGAAGATCCCGCTCTACCCCGATCTGACGGTCCCCGTGATGACGCACATGCTCTTCCAGCTCATGTTCTTCATCATCACGCCGGCGTTGATTTGCGGGGCCTTTGCCGAGCGGATGAAGTTCAGCGCGATGGTGGCGTTCATGGTGCTCTGGGGGACGATCGTGTACCTGCCTCTGGCCCATTGGGTTTGGGGCGGCGGTCTGTTGGCTTATCCGAAGGAGCACGCCATCGCGGGCGGGGCGCTCGATTTCGCCGGCGGCACGGTGGTCCACATCAGCTCCGGCGTGTCGGCCCTGGTGTGCGCGTTGCTGCTTGGCAAGCGGATCGGCTTCGGCAAGGATCCCATGCCCCCGCACAACCTGACCTACACCGCCATCGGGGCCACCTTGCTTTGGGTAGGCTGGTTTGGTTTCAACGCGGGAAGCGCGCTGAGCGCCGGCGGCCTGGCCTCGAGCGCCTTTACGGCCACGCACTTTGCGGCAGCCGCAGCCGGGTTGACGTGGGCCAGCATGGAGTGGATCACCCGGGGCAAGCCGACCCTCTTGGGCACGTGCTCGGGCGTGGTGGCGGGCCTGGTGTGCATCACGCCGGCCGCTGGCTATGTGCTGCCCATGTCGGCCCTGATCATGGGCGTCGCGGTGGGCGTCGTGTGTTTCCTGGCGTGCACGGCCCTGAAGGCCAGGCTCGGATACGACGACTCGCTCGACGCCTTCGGTGTCCACGGCGTCGGGGGGACCCTCGGGGCCATCCTGACCGGCGTGTTCGCGACGCGGGCCACCGGCGCCACCACCTCGTTGGACCAGGGCAAGACCCTGGGGCTGCTCGAAGGCGGCTCGCTCTTGACCGGGCAGATCGCCGCCGTGCTCATCACCTGGGGCTTGGCCCTCGCCGCGACCTTCGTTATCCTGAAGGTGCTCGACGCGGTGATGGGCTTGCGCGTCTCGCAAGCGGAAGAAGTCCAGGGCCTGGATCTCAGCCAGCACGGCGAGGAAGGGTACATCTTCATCTGACGGAGTCACCGATGCGAAAAGTCGAAGCCATCATCCGCCACTTCAAGCTCGAAGATGTCAAGAATGCCTTGACCGAGCAGAAGATCCAGGGCATGACCGTCACCGAGGTTCGCGGGTTCGGACGCCAGAAAGGGCACACCGAAATGTACCGCGGCACCGAGTACACGGTCGATTTCGTCCCCAAGATCAAGATCGAAGTCGTCGTCAAAGAAGACGACGTGCAGCGCGTCGTCGACACGATCGTGCGGGTGGCGCGCACCGGCCAGGTCGGCGACGGGAAGATCTTCGTCAGCCCGCTGGCTCAGACCGTGCGCATCCGCACCGGCGAACTCGACGAGGAGGCCATTTGACCGGCTCCCGGCTCCGTCCCCAGG
>DYLT01000550.1 GCA_020721945.1 Blastopirellula marina | reverse complement strand
GGTCCTCGAGTGCATCGCCGCCGATCTGGCTGCCGAAGTGACCGCCTCGCTGGCGATTCCCACCATCGGAATCGGCGCCGGGGCCGGCTGCGATGGCCAGGTGCTGGTCTTCCACGATCTGGTGGGGTTGACCTCCGGCCGCACCCCGCGCCACGTCAAGGTTTATGCCGATCTCAAGGAGACGATCGTCGGCGCCGTGACCCGCTTCCGCGACGAGGTCCGCGCTGGGGTCTTTCCTGGACCCGATCAGACATTCCGCTGACCAAGGGTGCCCGGACTCGTGCGCCGGGCGCGGGAGTCTTGCCATGCAGATGCGATCCTTTCTGGCCACCGGTGCGTCGGTTTCGGAAATCGGCTTGGGCACCTGGCAGCTTGGGGGCACGGAGTGGGGCGAGGTGCCGGACGATCAGGCCATGGCCACGCTCCACGCCGCGGCCGACGCCGGCGTCACCTTCTTCGACACTGCCGACATTTACGGCCTGGGGCGCAGCGAGACCCTGTTGGGCCGGTTCCTCCGCGAGCGATCCGACCGCCAGCGGTGGTTCATCGCGACCAAGCTCGGGCGTTTTCCGCAGCCCGGCTGGCCCGAGAACTTCTCGCGCCAAGGGGTCTTCGAGCACACCGAGAACTCCTTGCGGCGACTCGGCGTCGAGGCCCTTGACCTGACCCAGACCCATTGCATCCCTCTCGACGTGATGCGTCGGGGCGAGGTCTTCGAGCATCTTCGCGCGTTGAAGCGCCAGGGCAAGATCAAGGCGTTCGGGGCCAGCGTCGAGTCGATCGAGGAGGCCCTGGCGTGCCTCGAACACGAAGGGATGGCCTCGCTCCAGATCATCTTCAACATCTTCCGCCAGAAACCCATCGACGCGCTCTTCGAAAAGGCCAAGGCCCAGCGCGTGGCCCTCATCGTGCGATTGCCGCTGGCCAGCGGGTTGCTTTCGGGCAAACTGACCGCCGACACGACGTTCGCGCCAACCGACCACCGCCATTTCAACCGTGACGGGCAGAAGTTCAACGTGGGCGAGACATTTGCCGGGCTGCCGTTCGCCCGGGGGATCGAGCTGGCCGACATGCTCAAGCCGCTCGTGCCGCCGGAAATGACGATGGCCCAATTCGCCCTGCGATGGTGCCTCGATTTCGATGCGGTGACGACGGTGATCCCCGGGGCCCGCCGGCCCGACCAGGCGCGAATGAATGCCGCCGCCTCGGATCTGCCGCCGCTTTCGCCGCAGCTCCACCAGCGGCTGCGTCGGTTCTACGAAGACGAAGTGGTCCAGCATATTCGGGGCAAGTACTGAGGGCCCGACAGGTGCGCACCGTGCGGTTTGCTGTCCTCGCGATCTGGAGCGCCGGCCTCGCCGGCGCGTCGCAGGCGGCCGAAGATCGCCGGCCGGCCTTGTGGATCGACTGTTGCGAAGGCGAG
>DYLT01000549.1 GCA_020721945.1 Blastopirellula marina | reverse complement strand
GCATCGGGGGCCAGGCGGCGGATCGCGTCGGCCGCCTGCCCCGCGCCGTCGGGGCCAGCCAACTGGACCTCGATCGTCCGCTCCTGGCTGACACGCCGCATGATCTCGTCGAGCGTTCCGAAGGCGCGCAGCCGGCCTTTCGTCAAAATCGCGACGAGGTCGCAGATGCGCGAGAGTTCCGGAAGCACGTGGCTGGTGACGATTAACGTCTTGCCCGCGCGCGCCAGCCGGACGAGAATGCCGCGCATCTCGATCCGCGCCTCGGGGTCCAGCCCGTTGGCCGGCTCGTCGAGAATCAGCACCTGGGGGTCGTGGAGCAACGTCCGCGCCAAGCCCACGCGCTGCTGCATCCCGTGGCTGAGGCTCTCGACAAAGCGGTCCTGCATCCAGGTCGCGCGGGTCAGTTCCAGGACTTCCGCGATGCGTGCGGCGCGGGCTTTGCGCGGTATGCCGAAGGCGGCCCCGAAGAAGTCGAGGTACTCGCGCACCCGCATGTTCTCGTACGCGCCGAACCGATCGGGCATGCAACCGACGAGGCGCTTGATCTTGCGGGACTCGCGGAGGCAGTCGGCCCCGGCGATGCGGGCGGAGCCGCTCGTGGGCCGCACCAGGCCCACGAGGATGTTGATCGCCGTGGTCTTTCCGGCCCCGTTCGGACCGATCAGGCCGAGGATCTGGCCGCGGCCCAGCGAAAAGGAGAGGCGGTCCAGGGCCAAGAGGTCGCCGTATTGCTTGGTCAGTCGGTCGGTGACCACGACCGGTTCGTCCGCATTCATCGGGGCCTCCGATCGGGATGGCGGGGCTGCACTTCGCCCTCGACTTCCAAGGCGACCGCGTCGATTCTCCACATCGGGCCCGACTCGGTCACCAACGCGTCGGCCTTCTCCCGGCCCGACTCGTCGCCCACCCGGATCGCCAGGATCAGGCCGCCCTGGGCGTCCAGCGCGAGCAAGGCGGGCCGGTCGATCTCCAGGCGGAGCCTGCCGCGCGGCCCGTGCCAGTTCGCCACGACCACGGTCTGGTTCCCCGAAATCCCGAGGATCTCGACTTCTCGCGACGGCGCGTCGATCTCGACCCCAAGGACCGCCCGATCCACCGCCAGGGGAAGGACCTCGGCAGGCAGTTGGAAGCGCAGCCAGGTCTCGGACGGCAGGCGCAATTCGACCCACTGGCGGCGCGCGTTGTCGTACGCCGAGGAGTGCCGCCGCTTGTTGAACGGCACCGCGCGATAGGTCACGAAGGGCGACGGGACCAGCACGCGGCGCCCCGACGACACCGGCTCGATCGACACGGGGATCGCGACCAAGGCGGAGCCATGCTGCCGGGCGGTGGCGGGAACGGTGAACCCCAAGTCGATCAAGTCGGTCCACACGTAAAGGCGCGGCTGGGGGGGCAACGTCGCCTCCGGCGGCAGCGTCTGCTCGTAGA
>DYLT01000213.1 GCA_020721945.1 Blastopirellula marina | reverse complement strand
CGTACGGTTCGGAGGGCGGGGGGACCGAACTCAATCGGTCCTCCCGACCCCTATCCCCTACTATCCCCTCCCCTACTATCCCCTACCGCTGGATTACCCCTCGTCCCTGGGGTCTTCCGGTTCGCTTACGGCGTTCCATGCCAACGCGAAGACGAGGCAGACTAGGTCCACGAGGAACAATCCCCCCAGACCAACGGCTACGCAAGCCAATCCGCGCCAACCGGCCACGTCACCCATCAGGGCCACCAGGGCAGCCAAGGCCGCGAACGCGGCGACCGCCGTGAGGAGCACCAGCCCGACCACCATCAGCAAAACGATCGCGGTGCGTGGGATCGGCGTTTGGGGCATGGCATCCTCGGTATGCCAACCATTCTGGCCAGGCCCTCGGTTTGTGTCAACGCGGGCGGATGGTGGGGGCTTGACATCTTCCAAGAGGGTAAGCAAAATATTTCGAACTTTGCTGGGCGCAGTCCACGGCGTGCTTGGACCTGGGGTTCTTGGTGTGACGCGGTAGGGAAGTCGGCCCGCCGTCGTGCGCTTGCAGGCTCGCGCCTCGGGTCGGGAGGTTGGTGGCCTCGCGGCATCGCACGCCCCGGTGGGGCGTCATGTCCTCATTGCGCGACGGGGGTGAGCTATGGAGCGCCTTGGCAGGCGGGGTTTCACGCTGGTCGAGCTGCTCGTGGTGATCGCCATCATGGGCGGGTTGATCGCCATGCTCTTGCCCGCCGTCCAAGCCGCGCGCGAGGCGGCACGTCGCGGCCAGTGCGCGAACCATCTCAAGCAACTCGCCCTGGCCGCGCACCATGCGCACGACGTGCAGGGCCGGCTCCCGCCCGGAGGTCTCTACAGCCACGCCTCGCAAGGCGCCGACTGGACGTGGGAGTGCCTGACCACGAATCGCTATTGGGACAACCAGCACACGGGTTCGGTGAGCTTTCTGCTGCCGTTTTACGAACAAGAGCCGCTGTTCGAGCAGCTCGAGTCGGACAAGACCTCATTTGGCAACGTCGCGTTGCACGAGGTGGAACGACCGGGCACGCCGTGGTGGGACCGGGCGGCCGGTTGGGGCGGCACCCCGCCCAACCACCAGTTCGCCAAGGCCAGACCCGCCACGCTCTTGTGCCCCTCGGACTGGGCCGAAGGAAAAAGCCCGGCCGCGGTCATTTTGCATCCTTGCTCCTCGGGCTACTGCTCGGGATACACCCTCTACGCGTGGCATTTCGGAACCGACGGCGATTGGCTGGGGCGGACGAACTACGTGGGCTCGGCCGGCTACCTGGGCGATTTGTGCCCGACGTACTTTGGCTTCCGCGGGCCGTTCTACAACCGCTCGCACGTCCGCCTGGCCGACATCACCGACGGCACGAGCCTGACGATCCTCTTCGGCGAGGTGACCGGCGGCAACGATCCCGACGTTCCCATGTCCTTTGCCTGGATCGGCAACGGGGCCATGCCGATGGCCTGGGGCCTAGCGCCCAGCGCGAGCACGGGCAAGAACGGGTGGTACCAGTTCACGAGCTACCATCCGGGGATCGTCCAATTCGCCCTGTGCGATGGAGCGGTGCGGGGCCTCTCGCAGAGCATCGAGATCCAGGTGTTTTTTCGTTTGGGGGGGATCGCCGACGGGCGTGCGTTCCCGATGCCTTGAGGCGCGCGTCGTATTCACCTCCAGGAGGTTCTGGTGATGCGCAACGCGATCGCGGTCTTGCTGGCGGGTCTGGTGTTGGGAATCATGGGTTGCGGGCAAAGCGGGCCCGCCACAAAGCCCGAACGACCGTCGTCCTCACGCAACAGCGCCGCGGCTCCGCCCCCGCCTGCCGCGCCGAAATAGGCTGCGGACCTCACACGGCGCTATCCAACGACCGCCCCAACAAGAGCCACAGGAAGAACGGTCCACCCAACAGGGCCGTCAAGATACCTACCGGCACTTCCTGGGGCACCATGAGGATGCGCGCGGCGGCGTCGCAAGCGGTCAAAAACGCGGCTCCGAAGAGCAGGGTGGCCGGGGTAAGGTAGCGGTGATCCGGGCCGATCAAGATCCGGCAGATGTGCGGGACCATGAGACCCACGAAGCCGATCGGGCCGCACACCGCCACGATGGCGCCGACCATCAGCGAGACCGCGAAGAAGAGAAGGACCTTGGTGCGATGCACCTCGACCCCGCGGCTGGCGGCCAGTTCCTCGCCGGTGGTCAAGAGGTTCAATTCGTTGGTCAGGTAGACGACCAGGATCGCGCCGGCCGTTATGAACGGAAGCACCGTGAGCACGTCGTCGAAGCGCACCGTCTTTTCCAGCCCGCCCATCATCCATCGCAGGATGAGAAACGAATTGGTGAAGTCGCTAAGGTACTGCACGAAGAGGATCAGGCTGGAGAAGAAGAAGCTGAGGGCCAGTCCGGCCAGGAGCATGGTCGACGTCGAGAAGCCGCGGCGTGCGCGGGTCAGGCCATAGACCAGGGCGATCGTGAGCACGGCCCCGCCGAAGGCGAACCACGAACTGCCCGCCGTGCCCAAGAACGAGAACGACAGCCCGAGATGGATGTACAACACCGCGCCTAGGGAGGCGCCGCTGGCCACGCCCAGGGTGAACGGCGTGGCCAGCACGTTGCGAAACAACCCCTGGAAGACCATTCCGCTCAGCGCGAGGCCGGCCCCGGCCAACAGCCCCAAGGCCACGCGCGGCAGGCGGAGATTCCAAAGGACCCGGGCCGCCGTGCCGTCGACTTGCCAGAGCGATTCGAGCGCCACCGGGTAGGCGCCGACGAACGGCGCCACCGCGGCCACGACGACCAAGAGGACCGCCAGAAGGGTCAGCACCGCGGCCCGGTTCATGGCACCTGCTCCCGGGGCGGCTCGGGGAGGATCACGGGCAGCCTTGCGTGGGGATGCTCCATCAGCAAGAACGGCGTCCGGTAGATCCGCTCCAGCGCGTCGGGCCGCATGATCTCGCAGGGCGTTCCGGAGAAGACGACCTCGCCGTCGCGGAGCGCGACGATGCGACGGCTGTCGAGGGCCGCTCGGTTCAGGTCGTGCGTCACGGAGAGGATCGTCACCCCCGACGCGCGATTGACGTGCGCCAACAGGTCGCGGATCTCGGCCTGGTGGCGGTAATCGAGATAGGTGGTCGGCTCGTCCAGCAGCAGGATGTCGGCCTCCTGGGCCAAGGCCGCCGCGATATAGACCTTCTGCCGTTCCCCGCCGCTGAGGCTGTCGAGCCTCCGGGCCGCGAACGCGCGCGTGCCGGTCACGTCGAGGGCCCGGTCGGCGGCCCGCCGGCCCTCCGGGTCGATCGACGAGAAGGGGCTTAAGTACGGGTAGCGGCCCATGAGGACGAACTCTTCGACGGTGAACGGGAAGAGCCGGCCGTCGCCCTGGGGAACGTAGCTGATGCGCCGAGCCAGTTCGCGCTGCGAGTAGCTGGCCAGCGGCCGGCCGAAAACCTCGATCTGGCCTTCGCCGCCCGGCAAAATCCGGTCGATGCACTTCAACAGCGTGGTCTTGCCCGCGCCGTTGGGACCCACGATCGACACGTGCTCGCCGCGGCGCACCGAGAACGACACCTCGCGAAGGATCGGTTTCTTGCCGATCCAAAACGAGAATCCGCGAACTTCGAGCACGATCGAGGCGTCGGCACGATTGGCCATGCGCAGGCCCTTGGGGTCTTCGAGGCCCTCACCACGCGACTTCGGGGTGGATCAGTCGCGCCAGGCGCTCCGCCAGGCGAGGGAAACGGGGGCCCGGCACGAGGATTCCCTCGTCGGCTACCAGGTACACGCGGCCGGCGCGGACCGCGGCGACGTCGAGCAACTGCCGCCAGTCGGCAAGCACCTCGTGCTCCGAGCGGCCGGCCAGGCGTTCGTTCGACATCAAGTCGACGATCACCTCGGGATCCATCTGCACGATGCCGTCGGCCGACACGACCGGCGCGCCGACGGAGGTCGTCGGGCAGGCGTTTTGCCCGCCGGCCAGTTCGATGGTCGCGTTGAGAAACCCGTCGCCGCCCGCTACATAGACGCCCTGAATCTTGCCCGTGCCCAAGGTCCGCTCGACCACCAAGAGGACGCGCGGGCGGCGCAAGCCCGCGGTCTTCGCGCCGAGCCGCTGCATCCGGTCTCGGAGGTCGGCCACCAGGCGATCGGCCTGGTCTTGCACCCCGCAGGCGCGCCCGATCGTGCGGATCGCCGCCAGAATGTCGTCCACGCTCTGGTGGCGCACGGCAAGCACCTCGAGGCCGAGCGCCTTGAAGGCATCGACATACTCGGCCTTCTCGCCGCGCAGAACGACCAGGTCGGGCTCGAGGGCGACGATCGCCTCGTAGCTTGGGTCGAGATAGCCGCCGACCTTGGTCCGAGTTTGCGCTTCGGGCGGGTACTGGCAATACCGCGTCACGCCCACCACGCGGTCGCCCAGCCCGAGCGCAAAGAGCGTCTCCGTGGTGCTGGGCGACAGCGACACGATCCGCCGGTAGCGAGGGCCCTGCCCCGCCTCCCGGACCCCGGGAACCGCCTCGGCGGTCGGACCGGGATCCGTTCCGGCGTCCGGCCTTGGCGGCGCGCCGCGATCGGGGCGTCGGAGCATCGCCTTGCCGACGTACGTCCCCACGATCACGGTCGCCAGGATCGCGCCTAAGAGGAGCTTGGTGCGCATGGAACTCGCAAGTCGGTGAACACGAACGCGTCGCGCTGGACCGTCGGGCCGACCTCGACGGCGATGGGTTGGCAAAACATGGGCCCATCGGTGACACAGGTGTGGAACTCGCCCCGCTCGGCACACGGGTCCACGTCGGCTGGCAGCCGGGCAAGAAACGCCAGATCGAACTTGCTTCCCGCCAGGTCGCCCGGCACCTTCGTCGGATCCAAACACGTCACCCAAGCGACCACGCCCGCGCCGATCATCTCCTCGGCAAGCAGCCGGGTCGGCAGGTGCCAAAGGGGGAAGCGGGGTGAGATTCCGCTGCCAGCCAGTTGCCGCTGGCGGTACGCACGGACGTCCTCCAAGAACAGGTCGCCGAAGATCATCTCGGTCACCCCCGAACGCCGGGCCTCGTCGACGGCCTGGGCCATGGCGGCCTCGTACGCCGCATTGGAACAGGGCGAGGGAATAAGCACCCGACGCAGCGGCAACCCGACCGCCGCGGCTTGCGCCGCCAGAATCTCGTCGCGCACGCCGTGCATCGAGACCCGCTGGTACGGTTGGGTGACGGTGGTCAACAGGCCCACGATTTCGACCTCGGCTTGCTTCCGCGCGATGTGCAAGGCCCAGGCACTGTCCTTACCGCTGCTCCAACAGACCCACGCGCGTGGTTTGGACATGGAGGGTGAAGGATGAAGGGTGACTAGCAGTGGTGGGGGGCCCCATATCGCAAGCATACCAAGGCGGGGTGTTCCCCTGCAACCACCTTGTAAATGGTCCGGTCCGGCCTTGACGCCGACCGGCCGCGGTGTTCCACTGGCGTCAGCGAACCACGGCAGACGGCGCCAAACGCGCCTCGGGTGTTTGAACGATCCTCGACTGAGAGCCCCACGCCTTGCGATGAACCAATCTGCTTCTGAGACGACTCCTTCCCGGGAATATCCGAAGTACACCTCGGGCGAGCCGGTTGCACTGTTCATTCCGTGCTATGTCGATCAATTCTATCCTCAGGTCGGGGAGGCGACCGCTCGGGTGCTCGCCCGACTTGGCGTGCCCGTGACCTTCCCTGACCGGCAGACCTGTTGCGGGCAGCCGGCCTTCAACTCGGGCTACTGGGAAGAGGCGCGCAAGGTGATCCACCACTTTTGCAGGGCGTTCGAGGGCCAACGGTGGATCGTCTCGCCGTCGGGCTCGTGCTCGGCCATGTGCCGGGTATTTTTCGGGCACGTCGATCCCGCGCCCGAGGTCGTCCAGACCGGCCAGCGCGTCTTCGAGCTGACCGAGTTCCTGGTGAACATTCTCGGCGTGACCGACGTGGGGGCGGTCTTCCCCCACAAGGTGACCCTGCACAACGGCTGCCACACCCGGCGCGAATTGGGCGTGGTCGAGCCGCCCATGCGCCTGCTCGAACACGTGCGCGGCCTGGAGTTCCATGAACTGCCAAACGTCGAGGAATGTTGCGGCTTCGGCGGCACCTTCAGCGTGAAGATGCCGGGCATGTCGCTGGCCATGGGGCAGTCGAAGGCCCAGAGCATCCTGCAAAGCGGGGCCGACGTCGTCGTGTCGCCCGACATCAGTTGCCTGATGCACATCGGCGGGATCCTGCGGCGCGACCCGGCCGCACAGCACATCCGCACCCTGCACATCGCCGAGGTCCTCGCCTCGAGCGGTTGAATGGCGGACGAGGCAGCGCGGCCTGGCCAGGGGTTCCCATCGGTCCGCGCCCGTTGGCGCCGCGATGGGGTCGGACGTGAACCCGCTTGGTCGCCGGCCGATCGCCGATCGTTCCCGACTTGTCCGCCAACGAGAGTCCCCCTACGATGACGATATCCCCAGGGCACTCGCGCGACCCCCACGGGCTGCACACCCCAGGACCGCCGCGGTGCATTGTATGCGAGCGCAAGGGACGCTGGGCAGCCGCCTTGCGCCGGCAGTCCGAGACGCCGCATTTCCGCCTCGAGGAGACACGCAGTCTGGTCGGCTGCTGGGAGGCACTGGCCGGGCATCCGGGCAGTTTCCTGGTGTTGGAGGCAACCCCGGAGAACCTCGACGCGGTTTTGGGGCGTCTGGTGCGCCTTGGATACGACGACCCGGCGGCCTGCGCGGCCGTGGTGGCCGGACGCAGCTTGGCTGGCTTGGAGTGGTTGTTCCGCGAGGCGGGCGCCGTGTGGTTTACCGTTTCGCCCCGCGAAGTTGCCGCCGTGGCCTCGATGGCCCGGCGGCACCTCGAAAGCACCCCCAAGCCGCCGCGGAGTCTAGCCCAGCAGGTTTGGGCAACGTTGCCGTGGGACCACCCATAAGAGGCTGTTTTCCATGGATCTCCGTCAATTGGTGCTCCAGGCCCTCGAAGCGTTTCCCGATCCCGAGGCGGGTCGCAGCGTGGTCCAAATGGGGCAAGTGCGTGAGTTGAACGTCGATGGATCGCGCCTTCGGCTGACGCTGGGCTTGACGACCTGGGCCGCGCCCTTATGGGACGAGACACGAGGCCGGCTGATCGAGTGGTTGCGAAGCCGCCTGCCCCAAGTGTCCGACATCGAGGTGACGCTCGAACCGCACGATCGTCCTGCCGAAAAGATGGGCGAAATCGGGTTGACGGCCAAGAGTGTCGTGGCGGTGGGCTCTGGCAAGGGCGGGGTGGGCAAGAGCACCATGGCCGCGATCCTTGCCCTCGGGCTCCAGCGCGCCGGCGCCCGCGTGGGACTGATGGACGCCGACGTCTACGGCCCGAGCATCCCCCATCTGCTCGGCTCCCAGGAGCGGCCCACGCTGGTGGATGGGAAGATCCAGCCGGTGGTCGTCGGCGGTCTGCCCGTGATGTCGATCGGATTCCTCATTCCGCCCGGCGAGGCCGTCATCTGGCGCGGCCCGATGCTCCACCATTACCTCACGCAGTTCCTTCGCGACACCCAGTGGGGCGACCTGGATTACCTGATTGTCGATATGCCGCCTGGCACGGGCGACGTGGCGATTTCGCTTGCCCAGTTGCTGCCGCTCTCCGGGGCGGTGGTGGTCTGTACGCCCCAGGACGTGGCCTTGCTCGATGCGGCCAGGGCCATCGCGATGTTCCGCAAGGTGAACATCGAGGTCCTGGGAATGATCGAGAACATGAGCCATTTCATCTGCCCCCAGTGCAAGGCGCGGCACGAGATCTTCGGGTCGGGCGGTGCCCGCCAGAAGGCCCGCGAGTTGGCGGTGCCGTTTCTGGGCGAGGTGCCGCTGAACACGCAGTTGAGGATCTTCGGGGACGACGGAAAGGTCTCGGCAAGCTTCGACGTGCCCGAAAGCGCCCCCTACCTCGAGGCGGTCTGCTACCATCTGGTCAAGAGCATCGCGGCGCGCCGCGAGGCGAGCCCGCCCTTGCCCCAGTTGTCGGTGATGGGGTGAGTCGGGTCGAGCGTGCCCTTACCAGCGCGGCCCGCGACCCCCGTGGGTCGCCAGCATGGCATAGCTCTGGTAGGCGAGATAGCCGAACAGGATGGCGGCAAACGTGCTCTTCCACTGGATCAGGGCCACGGCCGCCATCAGCCCGGCCACCGCGAACGAAAGCATCAGCGACAGGCGCACGCCATCGACGGACCGGTAATGGGCCAAGAGTTCTCGGGCGATCTGTCCGCCATCGAGGGGTTGCACCGGCAAGAGATTGATAAAGCCCCAGAAGACGCTGATATGCAGGAAGTAGTAGATGAACAGGGTGAGGTACACGCTCCCGACCGGGCTGGGCATGATTTGGGGAATGACGTAGTAGGCCATCGCGATCTCGACGTGTTTGCCCGCCGCAAGCAAGCCCAGCGTCACCAGCGCGGCGGCCAGAAACCCGGCCCCGGGGCCCGCGAACGCGATGGCGACGCGGCCCCAAAGCGCCGGGGTGCGGGCTTGTCCGGGCGCATACGACGCCATGCCGCCCAAACCGTGGAGCGTGATCCACGGCCAGAACCCGTAACTCCGCATCCAAAGCGCGTGCCCCAGTTCGTGAATCAGAATGGCCAAGAAGAACGCCGCCACCCACGCCACCAGATAGCCCAACCGGTAGTTCGTATCGGTCAGGTCGGGCATCCCCGTCAGCACCGCGGCGAGCCAGAAGAAGGGGTGGACGCGCACGGGGATGCCGAACACCACGAAACGCAGGTCGTATGGCGTCGGCGGCAGATCGCCCAGGAAGAACACTGGCGAGACTCCTCAAAGCTGGTCCAGCGGACTCGGCAACCGGTACAAGCCCACTCTATTGTAGCGTGAGCACGCTCTTGCCGAGCGATGCCTTCGGACGTGTCGGTCCACGCGAGGGGGCTCGGGAGTGGCATTTTCCCGAATTGTAAACGTTACAAGGCGGGCCGCGTACGCGCCCAGCCGCTTCCCCAAACCGGCCAACGCGATGCAAGTCATGGCGATCTCGCGGGTTACCGCCGGTCGGGACAGCACGCCGGCGGCTTTTCGCCACGGTGTGGCACGCCCTGTGCAAACCGAGGGTTCCCCGTGACCCACGCGGCCCCCGGGTCTTCCCGCACCCGGGCGCCGATCCGCACGACGGCGTGCATCGAGCGACCGTGAATCTTAGGTGACCGTCGCCAAGGTATGGCGACCGACGAACCACGAAGCCCAACTCGGGAAAGAACCGGTTTTTCACGGTCCGAGGGCTCGGGTGGCTACCCCCAACGGCCATCCGGGCCCTTTGCGTTGGCCACCAGCGGCCCATCGACGTGGCCCGAACACCGAGCGACCTGGTTTTACGCGACGCCGCAAGGCAACGCAGGCTCCAAGGCCGGTTGCACCTCGACCAACCGGAACTTCGGGCGCGGCTCGGCCTGGTGGCGCTCG
>DYLT01000212.1 GCA_020721945.1 Blastopirellula marina | reverse complement strand
TGGGCACCACCGGATTGCTTCTCCGGGTGCTGGCGTACGCTAGGGCGATCTGCACTTCATCGGCCGTCGGACGGCGCGAGAGGACCGTCAAGTAAAGTTCCTCGACGATCGCCTCCGGCTTGCGGCCCGACTCGAAGATCGCCCGCAGTTTCGGGCCTTGTTCGAGCTTGCGCTGGATATGGCTCGAATTGAGCATGTGCAGCCACTGGGCGGACACGGGCTTGTTGTCGCGCTCGTTCTCCATGCCCGTCGCCCTGGCCGAACGCCCGAACAGGGCCAGGAAGGGGCTGGTAATGCTGCCGTCGGCAATGGCGATGGCCGGCACGTTGTGGGGAATATAGGTGAACGGCTCGGGAATCGCGCTGGTGTACAGGTCGGTTGTGCCCGTGATCGTGTTGACCGCGTCGATCAGCACTTCGGCATCGAGTCGTCGCAACGGATAGGCGGCGAAATTGGCCGCCGCCTCGGCCGACGTGAACCGAGGCATCGAAGAGAGTTGGTACGTCTTCGAGTTCAAAATCCAGCGGTAAAACCGCTTGAGGTCGTACCGGCCAGCGATCATCTCTTTTTCAAGGCACGCCAACAACTCGGGGTTGCTCGGCGGATTGTCGTCGCGGATGTCGTCGGGCTCGTGGATGATGCCGCGCCCCAAAAGCCACCCCCACACCCGGTTGACGATGCTCCGCGTGAACCAGGGGTTCTTCGGCGTGATCAGCCAGGCGGCAAAGACCTCGCGCGGGTCGCGGTCCGGCGGGATGATTACCTTGGTGCCGTCGGGAAAGACCGCCGTCAACGGACCGTTCTCGACGGGGACCACCGGCTCCGGGGCCGGCGCCGGCTTGCCCGACGTGTTGGGTGCCGTGTTCTTAAACGGCGTGGCCGACCTCAGCGGGTCCCAGAAGACCATCTCCTCCTTCCATTCACGGGTCGGCTTGTAGCCGATCTGCGAGAAGAAGGCCGCCATGCCCTGCAAACGCGCCTGAGGCCACGAATCCGCCCGACATCCCATGAACGTCAACGCCACGGCCGCGGCAATGCCGTCCGGGGTCCGATTCTGGACGGCCCGATAAAAATTGACCGGTCCAACACGGAAATTGCTCCCGCTGGAGGTGAGCAGTTCGCGAGCGAACTGGTCATACGGCTTGTTCTGGGCGATCGACGCGCGGACCCAACGGTGGTAGGCCTGGGCCGCGTTGGGCCACAGATTCACGGGAAACTCGGCCTTGATCCTCAGCACGTCGCCCCACTTCATCGACCAGTACTCGGCAAACTCGCTCCGCTCGAGCAAACGGTCGATCAATCGCTGCCGTTTGTTCTTCGTGTCGGGGTCGTCGATGAACTCCCGTGCCTCCTCCGCAGTGGGGAGCGTGCCAATCACATCGAGGTACGCGCGCCGCACGAACACCGCATCGGAACAGAGAACCGGCCGAATGCCCAACGACGCCAGTTTGGCGAACACAAGCCGGTCGATTTCTCCCGCGGGCGAGACGGGCCTGGGATCCTCGAACGGGTTGGATATCGTCTCCGCCGCCACCGCGCAGCCAGCAACGGCCAACCATGCTACCCCAAGGACAAACGACGTTTTCAATCCCATCGATTTCTCCCAGTTCACCGGGCTTTGGCCTGCTGGCACCCCCTGATCGTCCGATGGGCCATCAACACGGCCTGGATGGGACCAATCCAAGGGGTTAATAAATGCCCTATTGGATAGAGCTACTTAGGAGGGGGCCCCATGCGAAGATCGACACGCTGCCAAAGTCCTCGTTCCCCCCGAATAATTGAACGCCGCAGTGGTCCATTCGGACCGGTTTTTTCGGCGCATTTTCGGTTGCGGCCTATGGCCCGCTCTCGCAGAACGGCATGGTCTCGATCGGGGCGTAGTCGTCGGTGAATGCTGGCGCGCCGGTCAGGTCGGGCAGGTCGGACACGAGGTCCTGGATCATGGCCTCCATCCGCCGTCGCCCCACGTACGAGTCGGAGTGGTACGTCGCGGCAAGCCGGACCCACTGTTCGCGGGGAATGTGCTCGGGGCGCTTGCTCGCCACGAGGATGACGTTCATCGAACGCCCTGGTCCCACGCGGCGGTGATCCTTCGCGAAGACGTACACCTTCGCGAAGACCGTACTTGCCGTGCGATACATCGAACGGAAAATGCCCGACAGCGGGCCCTCGAGCGCGCTGTTGAGATTGACCACGAACACACCGTCTTCGGTCAACCGATCCCGGCAGGTTTCCAGGGACTCCTGGGTGACCAGGTGAAAGGGAATACGCCCGCCGATGGTGAAGGCGTCGAGGATCACCGCGTCGTAGTGCCCTTGGGCCTCGCGCAGGAATCGGCGGCCATCCTCGGCAAAGGTTCGGATCAGAGGCGTGCGCTCGAGGAAGAAATGCGAGTAGGCCAGCTCGATCACCTTGGGATCGATGTCCACCACGTCGATCTCCATGGTCGGGTCGTGCATGTGGAACGCCCGGGGCCCGACGCCGCCACCGGCCCCGAGGAATACCACCCGGCGCAGCGTCGACTTCGCCAGAAAGGCCAGGTGGAAGTAATCGGTGTACGACTCGGGGCTAGGATAGGGGGGTTCCAAGAGGATCGTGCTCTCCACGTAGCGATCGAATCGCAGTTCGCGCCAACCGTCACGGTCGATCACCGAAATGTGGTGGTAGGGCGTGTCCACATCGGCGACCGACATTTCGCCCTCGCCCAACGCGGCAGGCGAAGAGCTTGGCAAACTCAGACACACGAGGGTCATGATGCCCAAAGCAGCCGCCTCGACGGGCGTTTGCCTGCCTCTTCGGAAGGGGAAGGTGACGGCCGACACCACCAAGAGTGCCAATCCAAGACCTTTCAGCACGGCCGCCAAGCCGACCATCGGGATCAGGACGAACGTGGTCAAGAGGGTACCGGCAATGCTCCCGGCGGTCGACAGGGCGTACAACATGCCCGAGGTCTTGCCGACCGAACTGACCGACGACGTGGCTAACCGGACGGCAAACGGCGACACCATGCCCATGCCCACGCTCGGCGGCAAGAAGAGGACCATCGAGGCGATCAGCGGGCCGGTCCTCTCACCGAGTCCCCAGGCGGCCATCTGCCCACACAGTGCGCCGCCGAACAGGGCTAGGGCGACGATCCCCAACGCCACGGCGAGACAGATGGCGTTGAGCAACCCCCGCGACGGATAGCGGTCGGCAAGCCGGCCGCCGATGGAATACCCGAGGCTCAGTGCGATCAGGAACACCGAGATAAGGCTACCCCAGACGAACACCGAGTTGCCGAAGTGCGGGGCGAGCACCCGGCTTCCGGCGATTTCCAGCCCCATCAACACGCCGCCGGCCGTGAAGACCAGGAGCTTGAGGCCCCAATGGTCGGGCACAAGCCGGAAGAAGACCGGTGGGCTGGCTTTGGCAAGGCGATCTTGGGCGGCAGGTTGCTCTTCGGGGGGACGTTCTTTCCTTCGGTTCTTCCGCGACATGCACACCTGCCGTCTGGGTGGGGACGATGCACCCCTTTATCGCGCATCCGACCGCGGGTGTCAAGGGCAAGCCGATCCCCCGCAACGGACGTCAAAATTCCCTGCGACGGCTTATCGGCTTTGGCGTTGCCGGAGTGCGTAGAAGTTCGTACCATACCACCACACCCCGGCAATCACGCGCAACGACGGCCGCTCGGCCGGGCTGGCATGAAGCCGCTCAGGTTTACCGATCGCTTCAAGATGCTCTACACGCTGGCCGTGCGCCTCTCGGAGTCGGCCGAGGCGGACGCAGTCTTGTTGCTGCTGGACGGTCCGGCGGATTGGGGCCGCCTGAAAAACCTCGCTGGCGACGAGAAGGTGATCGTTGCGGCCAATACCCCCGAGGAACTCAAGGGAGCCAAGGAGGCCGGACTGGAAACCGTCGTCCTGAACATGCCCGACAGCCCGGTCTACGACCAGCTCACCCAAGCCCTGCTCGAGGCGGTGGCCGACGATATCCTCGCCCCCGGATCCTGCGTCGTGGCCCTTTACAGCGGTTTCGAGGCCGACGTGATGGATTCGGTCAGCATCATCAACCTGGGCGAGCACCTCGACCGGCTCACTGGGCGCGATCTCCGCCAATTGGAGACTCGGGTGCCGCTCGACACCCTCAAACAGGTCGTCGATCTGGCCGTGGAGATCGGCCGCGAGGGGCGCGAGGGCAAGCCGGTGGGCACCATGTTCGTCGTGGGCGACACGCGCAAGGTACTCGCGTGCAGCCGACCGGTGGGCTTCGACCCGGTCCGAGGATACAGCCGCAAGGATCGCAACCTGGCCGACGCCCGGGTCCGCGAAGGCATCAAGGAAATCGCCCAGATGGACGGCGCCATCATCGTCTCGGCCGACGGAACGGTCGAGGCCGCCTGCCGGTACATCGACGCCCCGGCCCACGCGCTGACCTTGTCGAAGGGGCTTGGATCGCGCCACTGGGCCGCCGCCGCGATCAGTCGGGCCACCAAGGCCGTGGCCGTCACCGTGAGCCAATCGAACGGAACGGTCCGGATCTTCCAGAATGGCGAGGTGGTGCTTCGCATCGAACCGATCCACCGTCGGCCCATGATCTGGAAGGAGTTCGACTACGAACCTCCAGCCGCCGAGACGCGGGGCAAGGCCAAGCCCGATAGCGGCAAACCGGCCGGATAGCGCGCCGCCGGGCCGCCGTTTTTCGGGTTTCGTCGCTTGGCCCAACGGGTTGGCTCACGGGCCCCTAGCGGCAGACTTCGACGTCGTCCAGCAGCACGCGGTCGCCCGGCTGCCCCGCGAAGACCAGTTTCAAGTTGTCCAGCACATCGCCTTCGAGGCTTGGCCCGGTTCGCGCCCAGCCGACGCGGGCCTCGATCGCGCGGAACTCGACTCGGGTCCACTCGTTTTTCTTGAGGCCGCCGATCGTGAAGCGGCAGTGATCCTTGTGTTTCTTCGACCAGACAAGCATGTGGACCTCGCGGGCGTCGCCAAGTGGCCGGAGCTGGAATCGCAGCGTGGTCGATTCGTCGACGGCCGCGCGGCAACACATCGGGACGTCACGGGATGGAAACGTCACTCCGTGTCGTCGCCCGCGTTTTTCGGCTTCAAGGGCACGGTGTAAAGGTACAGCGTGTGCTTCTCGTTCGTTTCGTTCGAGATCATGGTGATTCGCTTTTCCTCCTGGGCCGTGGTGATCGGGTAGTCGTGGGCCACGATCCGCGTGCCGGGCTGGAGCTTGGCCATCTGGGGCTTGAGCTTCGTCATCATGCTCGGGAGGATGTACAGGCAAAGCACCGTGGGCTCGCTCAGGTCGAGGGTGAAGATGTCTTCCTGCTTGATTGTCACGAGATGCTCCACCTTGTTCTTCTTCGCGTTGGCCCGCGCCTCCTTGACCCGGTTCGGCTCGATGTCGAATCCCACGGCCTTGCAGCCGGCCTTCTTGGCCGCCTCGACCACGATCCGCCCGTCGCCGCAGCCCAGGTCCCAGACAATATCGCTCTTCTTCACCTTGGCCATTTCCAGCATCTTCTCGACCACGTCGTAGGGCGTGGGCACGTAAACGCAGTCAGGACCGCGCGTGGGCTTCTTATCTTGCCCCATGCCCGGGTCGGCAACGACCAGCACGCCGACCAGGGTCGAAACGAACAAACCGAGGGAAACCAGGTGACGCATGAGGAAATCTCCAAGACAGTGGACGATTAAGCAGAAACAGGCATTGGTCCGCACGGCAAGGGCGCCGTTGGTCCCCTTGCCCTGAAAACTCTAATAGAACACCGCCAGGCTGGTCATCTTATCCTTGAACTTGTCGATATTCTCGTCGGTGACCTGGCACTCGCGCACGTACAACATGCGAAGTTCGTCGAGCCCGACGAGATGGTAGAGGTCGTGGTCGTTGACCTTGCAGCGGTTCAGGTTGAGCACGCGGAGCCGGCCGAGCTTATTGAGGTGTTTGAGCCCCTCGCCGGTGACCTGGGTGGCCTCGACGGCAATCGTGTCGAGGTTGGGAATCTCCTTCATCGCTGCCAGGGCCTCGTTGCCCACCTTGGTGAAGCTGAGGTTCACCACGTTGAGGCTTTTGTGTCCCTTGAAGTGCGTCAGGCCCTTGCCCGTGATCCGGGTGCGTTGAAGCGAAAGCACCCGCAAATTGGGAAGGTCCTTCAGGTTCACCAGCGCGGCATCGGTGATGGGCAGATCGTGGAGGTAGAGCTTTTGGAGCCGCGCGAGGCCGCGGAAGTGGATGGTTCCCTCGTCGGTGATCTTCCCGCCGCCGATCTCGACGATTTCCAGACGCGGCAGCTTCTTGAAGTTGGCCAAGCCCTCGTCGGTGATGCTCGACTTGACCAGTTCGACCGAGCGGACGCGGCCTTGATCGTCGAAATCCAAACGGGCGCCCGCTGCCTTCAGCGCAGCAACCGCCTGGTCGTCGTCGGTCGCAACGGGCTCGTCGGCCGCCACGGACTCGGCCACCGCGGGCTCTGCCGGCGCGGCCGGGGTTTGACTCATCGCCGCGTTGCGATCCGAACAGGACAGGCCGGACCAGGCCACCATCGCAGCCAACAAGGCACACGAAAACCATCGCATTGTAGAACACCTCGTCAGGACCTTCGGGACGCGACTCCCATCAACCAACGTGCGCACGGATGGAAGATAGCACCTGGGTGGGGTCCACGTAAAGCCCCTCGTCGGCTGCCCGGTCGCCAAGCCGCGTGGTAGCCGGCGCCCCGTGATGCCTTCTGCCCGAGCTACCCGGCAGCCCGGTTCGGTCGCGCCGTGCGACCGTCGGAAAGGAAACCGCGTTGCTCGACCCCACCGAGGAATCTTCTCGTTTACCGTCGACAGGGACTGGGCAAAGACGATATAACCTTCGATGGGAGATCATGATGCGTCTTACTCCAAAGTCGTTCCGGCTCCATATCGGGCTGTTTGGCCGTCGCAACGCCGGCAAGTCCTCGGTGCTCAACGCGCTGGTGCGCCAGCAAGTGTCGATCGTGTCCGAAGTGGCGGGCACGACCACCGATCCCGTCGAAAAGCCGATGGAACTCTTGCCCGTCGGCCCGGTGCTCTTCATCGACACCGCCGGGATCGACGATGTGGGCGCCCTGGGTCAGGCGCGGGTCGAGAAGACCCGGCAAGTCTTCGACCGCACCGACTTGGGCGTGCTGGTCGTCGCGGGGGGGCAGTGGACCGACTTCGAAGAAACGCTGCTAGCGGAGCTGCGCGCGCGGAACGTGCCTGTGGTCGTGGCCTTCAACAAGTCGGACCTGGGCCGACCGGCCGCCGAACTCCTCGAGCAACTCGCCAGCCGGCGCGTCGCCTGGGTCGAGACCGTGGCCACGACCGGCTCGGGCGTGCCGGAGCTTCGCGAGGCCCTCGTCGCCGCCGCGCCCGAGGAGTTCATCAACACGCCTCCGATCGTGTCCGATCTGGTTCCGCCGGGCGACCTGGCGGTGCTGGTCGTGCCGATCGACAAGGAGGCCCCCAAGGGCCGCCTCATCCAGCCCCAGGTCCAGACGATCCGCGAACTGTTGGACGCCGACGCATACTGCGTGGTGGTCAAAGACCGGGATCTGCGCGACGCGCTGGACCGACTCCAACGTCCCCCGGCCCTGGTGGTGACCGACTCGCAGGCCTTCCTCAAGGTGGCCGCCGCCACGCCGCCGGAGATCAAGATGACCAGCTTCTCGATCCTCCTGGCGCGGCAGAAGGGCGAGCTGTCCCAGTTTGTCGAAGGGGCCGTCGCGATCGACCGCCTGCGTCCGGGAGATCGGGTCCTCGTGGCCGAGGCGTGTAGCCACCATCCGATCGGCGACGATATCGGCCGCGTGAAAATCCCCCGATGGCTCCAGCAGTATGTCGGTGGGAAGCTCGAGTTCCATACGACGCAGGGGCACGATTTTCCCTTCGATCTGGGCAACTACCGTCTGGTCGTCCATTGCGGGGCGTGCATGTGGAACCGCCGCGAGGTGCTCACCCGAATGCTTCGCTGCCGCCAGGCGGGTGTGCCGATCTGCAACTACGGCATGACCATCGCCTACACCTTGGGGATCTTCGATCGGGCACTCGAGCCTTTTCCCGACGCCTTGGCAACCTATCGGCGTATTCGCAACTCCTTGTAATAAATGGGGTTGTGAGCGTTCTTCGCAAGCCGAACGGAGCTGTCGCGACAATGCGCGCTGGGGGGTGCTTGACCAACGACCGGCCTTCGTCTACTGTATTAGTGCTCTAGTACAGAGGTCAAAGACGATGTTCTTCTCCATCGACCCGACCAACGGGCTGGCGATCTACGAACAGGTCGTCCGCCAGGTGCTGTTCGCCGTGGCTGCCGAGGTGGTCAAGCCCGGCGAGATCGTCCCCTCAGTTCGGGAGGTGGCGCGCGAGCTGGCCATCAACCCGAATACCGTCGCCCGGGCGTACCGCCAGTTGCAGGACGACGGGATTCTCGAACCGATCCGCGGGACGGGGCTGGCGGTGGCCGCCGGGGCTCCGTCCCGCTGCCGCAAGGAGCGTCTGACGCTGATCCGTACCCGGTTGCAACAGGTCCTCCAAGAGGCCAAGCAAAGCCGCCTCGACCGCGGCGAAATCCGCACGCTGGTCGAGGCCGAACTGACCACCCTTGAACGTGAGGAGGCATGACCATGGAACCCGTGATTCGACTCGAACAAGTTACCAAACGCTTCGGTTGCGAGGTCGCCCTCAACGGGGTCTCGTTGGAAGTGCCCCCGGGCGTAGTTTTCGCCTTGCTCGGCGAGAATGGGGCAGGCAAGACGACCGCCATCCGCATCCTCTTGGGCTTGGCCGAGGCCGACGCGGGCAAGGCCGCGGTGTTGGGACTGGCCAGCGCCGCCGATGGGATCGAGATCCGCCGCCGCGTGGGCTATGTCGCCGAGCGGCCCACGCTCTACGACTGGATGACCGTCGGCGAGATCGGCTGGTTCGCGGTCGGGTTCTATCCGGCCGCTATCTGACCCGGTACTTCGGCCTGATCCGCCAATTCGCTCTGCCCGAGACGCGAAAACTCAAGGTCCTCTCGAAGGGGATGCGGGCCAAGGTCTCCCTGGCCTTGGCGCTGGCCCTCGATCCGCCGTTGCTGGTGCTCGACGAGCCCACCTCGGGTCTCGATGCCCTGGTGCGGCGCGAGTTCCTCGAGAGCATGGTCGATCGGGCCGCGGCCGGACAGACCGTGTTTCTCTCCAGTCACCAGATCGGCGAGGTCGAGCGCGTGGCCGACATCGTGGCCATCCTCCGCAAGGGCGAATTGGTCCTGGTCGAGCGCCTCGACGACCTCAAGCGGCAAATCCGCGAGCTGACGGTGACCATGACCGACGGACAAGTGGTAGACACGCCATTCTTGCGTGGGTGCGGAGCACCCACCTGATATGGTTGGACCAGTCAAGGGTGGAATTGGGATTTCGCTTGGATTCCATGGGGACGATTCCTCGGGGAGAGGAGAAGTCCTAGGCGGGATGGTT
>DYLT01000211.1 GCA_020721945.1 Blastopirellula marina | reverse complement strand
CAAGCGAAATCCCAATTCCACCCTTGACTGGTCCAACCATATCAGGGTGGGTGCTCTGCACCCACGCGCCTTGGCGGTCGCGTACATCGAAAGCGCGCACGGCACGAGGCGTCGCGTTCGGGCCGGTTCGCGTGGGTGCGGAGCACCCACCCTCCTGGCTACGGTCTCGTCCACCGGGCGCGCCACGTGCGCGCCCGCTTAGGTGCTTGACCCGAACGTAGGGCCGACGGCATAATCGCCCGCTGGGATTGTGCGCGCAGCAGGCTGAGGGTACTCCCATGCGTCCTTCGTACTTGGAATGGGCGTTGGTTGTCTGGTTCGGGGCTGGGGCGGCTCTTGTCCAGGCCGCCGAGTCGCAATGGGCTGGCGATCGCATGGCGACGAGCCAGGGCGATCTGGTCGTCTACCCAATCCACCACGCAACGCTGGTACTCCAGTGGGCCGGCAAGGCCGTGTACGTCGACCCGGTGGGCGGGGCGAAACGCTTGGCCGGGTTGCCCAAGCCCGATGTCGTGTTGGTCACCCACATCCACGGCGACCATTTCGACGCCGCCACGCTCGAGGAACTGGTTTCGGGCGGCGGGCACGTGCGGCTCGTCGTCCCTCGAGCCGTGGCCGAGAAACTGCCCAAGGGTCCCTTGGCCGAGTCGGTCACGGTCGCCACCGAGGGCAAGAAGATCGAGATAGGCGGCATGGCCATCGAAGCCGTGCCGGCTTACAACATCACGCCCCAGCGGCAGAAGTTCCACCCCAAGGGCCGCGGCGTGGGATACTTGCTGCGTCTGGGCGGAAAGACGGTCTACATCGCCGGCGACACCGAGGGCACGCCCGAGATGGGCAAGCTCACGGGCGTCGACGTGGCCTTCTTGCCGATGAATCTGCCGTACACGATGAGCGTCGAGCAGGCGGCCCGTGCCATCCGCGAGTTCAAGCCCAAGATCGTCTACCCCTACCACTTCCGCAATAGCGACGGCACCATGGCCGACCTGGAAAAGCTCCAACGGCTGGTGGGCGCCGAATCGGGCATCGAGATTCGCGTGCGCCCGTGGTATCCGCGCGAGGGATCGAACCGCCAGTAGCCTGGCGGATGCTCGGGGCCGGGGGGCTCTTTCGCGCCGGCCAGTGCGGCCACCGGCGAGAAAGCCGCCTTCGTCGCCGACTTGGAAAAGAAAACGCCGTCCCCTCGTCGCGCGGTAGGCAAGCGGAACGGCCAGCCACTTGAGAAAACCATGCCTGGTGCCCACGATTGGCGATCGCTCTATCCGTTTGCCTCGCACTGGATCGAAATCGACGGGCAGCGGATGCACTATCTCGACGAGGGGAGTGGTCTGCCGCTGTTGTTGGTCCACGGCAACCCCACCTGGTCGTTCTTCTGGCGAGAGGCCGTGAAGGCCCTCCGGGAGACGCATCGGGTGATCGCCGTGGACCATATTGGCTGCGGGCTCTCGGACAAGCCTAGCCCGCGCGCGTACCCCTACCGCCTTGCCCGGCGCATCGGCGATCTCGGCCGGCTGATCGAGGCCCTGGATCTCCGCGATATCACGCTGGTGGCGCACGACTGGGGCGGGGCGATTGGCATGGGCGCTGCCGCGGCGGCGCCCGGCCGGTTCTCACGCTTCGTGCTGATGAACACGGCCGCCTTCCGGTCGGAGCACTGCCCGAGGTTGATCCGACTCGGGCATCTTCCCATCCTCGGCGCCGTGGCGATCCAGGGGCTGAACCTGTTCGCGCGGGCGGCGCTGCGGCTGACCGTCACGCGGCGCCAGTGCATGACGCCCGCGGTCCGCGCCGGATACCTCGCCCCCTACGACTCGTGGCGCCACCGGGCGGCGATCCGCCGATTCGTGATGGATATTCCCTTGGGGCCCAGGCACCCCAGTTACCGGACCCTGGCCGACGTCGAGGCCAGCTTGCCGCAATTTCGTGACCGGCCGGTGCTGTTGATCTGGGGCATGGACGACTGGTGCTTTACCCCGCGGTTCCTGGAACGCTTTGTCGAGTTCTTTCCGCGGGCCGAGGTCCACCGGCTCGACGGCGCGGGTCACTATGTCCTGGAAGACGCCCCGGAGCGTGTGATCCCGATCCTTCGGGCGTTTCTCGCGCGTGGGCCGGGCCGAACGTGACCGGGCCCGGCTGCTTGCGGTCTTCCTCGCCTCACGCGCCCGCGGCCGAATGGTCCAAGGCCTGGGCGAGATCGGCCGTGAGGTCCTCGGGGTTCTCGATGCCGCACGAGAGCCGGATCATATTGTCGTAGATACCCACGGCCTGCCGCTGCTCGGGCGTGAAGTCGTGGTAGCTCATGAAGATGGGCTGCTCGACCAGCGATTCGACGCCTCCCAGGCTGGGCCCGATCCGCGGGATGCGCAGCGCGTCGACGACCGCGGCCGTGGCCCGCCAGTCGGCGTCCTTCACTTGGAACGTCACCAACCCGCCGAACCCTCGCATCGTGCGTCGGGCGACTTCGTTGTAGGGGTGACTCGGCAGGCCGGGGTAATAGACTTTCTCGATGCGCGGGTGGCGGCTGAGGAACTCGGCGATCGCCTGCCCATTCTCGTTGTGGCGCTGCATGCGCAGCTCGAAGGTCTTCAGCCCGCGCAACAAGAGGTAGATGTTGTGCGGCGCGTTGATCATGCCCAGCACGCCGCGGAGCTTGCGTACCGGCTCGAGCTTCTCTTCGGTCGAGACGATGGCCCCGGCCAACAGATCGTTGTGGCCGCCGAGGTACTTCGTACAGGAGTGCAGCACATAATCGACGCCGTATTCCAGGGGGCGCACGTTGTATGGCGTGGCCAGCGTGGCGTCGATCAGGGTCTCGACGCGGTATTTCTTGCCCAGCGCCGCGAAGCGCTCGAGGTCGACCACGCTCAGATGCGGGTTCGTGGGCGACTCGCTGATCAGCAGTCGCGTGCGCGAGTTGATCGCGGCTTCCATGCGCGCGTAGTCGCAGGCCGGGACCTGGTGCGTCACCACGCCGAACTTGGCGAGGTGCTTGGTGCACAGCTCCCGGGTACGGTGGTAGCACTCGTCGAACAACACAATCTCGTCGCCCGCCTGGAGCTTGGCCAAAAGAAATCCCGCCACCGCGGACATCCCGGTCGAATAGAGCAGCGCCGCCGTGCCGCCTTCCAAGGCCGCCAGCTTCCGTTCGACCACCTTCTCGCTCGGATTGCCGTAGCGGCCGTACTCCTCGCGGGGCTGCTTCTGTTCGACGTACTCGATCAGCGCCTGCGAGTTGGGAAACGTGTACGTGGCCGCGCAGAAAATGGGATCCGTCATCGAGAAGCCGAACTTCACGCGATCTTCCCCCGCATGAACGGCCTGGGTCGAAGGCCCATAGCGCCGGCCGCTCGGATCGAAAGGACTCGGATGATTCGTCATGGTGGTGCTCGGTCGGAGGTCGGGTGCAAGAACAAAAAAACCGCGACAGGGGTCGCGGCAGGCTTGTCTCAATCCGGCTTCGTTGAATCGCCAAGCATCCGAGGACCGGAGTTGGCGACGGCACTTTAGCAGATTTTGGCTGCAAGCGGCCACAAATCCCAGTCAGGGCATTCTAACCAGCGGGCAAGACGGCCGCAAGGTGGTGGGAAAAAGGGAAAGACAGAAAAATCAACCCCGTTGCAGTGGACTTGGAAGACTTGGAAACATATGCTGGCCACGGCTTCCGGCCAGTAGAGATCGCCTTCTATTCCCGTATTACCCAGCCTTGCCAAGCTTTCTTGACCCATGGGTGACCAATTCGCATAATCGCCCGCGCCGCTCGCTGAGACCGCCCATCGACCCATCCATCCCTCACCGAGCCACACGGCAGGAAGCCATCGCATGAATCGCCCTATTCCCGCGCTGCTTCTGGGCATTTTCGCGTGGATTGGCATCACCCTCTGTGGCGGCTGCTACTCGCCGTACCATGCCGATCGGGGGGCGCTCATCGGCGGTTTGGGTGGTGCTGGAGTGGGGGCCCTGGTCGGACATGCCACCGGGAACACCGGGGCTGGAACCGCGATCGGCGCCGGGGTCGGCGCCCTGTCCGGCGCGCTCATCGGAAACAGCATGGACGAAATGGAAGCTCGAAACCGTGCCATGATCGAGCAACATCTCCACCAGCCCCTTGCTCCAGGCGCAGTGACGCTGGACGATGTGATCGCCATGACCCGGGCGGGCGTCGCCGAGGACCTCATCATCAACCACATCCGGGCCAACGGCGTGGCCAGGCCGCTTCAGACGCCCGACCTGATTCAACTTCAGCAGCAGGGCGTCAGCCCGAATGTGATTCGGACCATGCAGGACTCCCCGCCGCCGAGCCAATCCGTCGTCGTGCCGGCCCCGGCGCCACGTCCCGTGATTGTCGAGGAGTATTACTACGATCCGTATTGGTATCCGCCGCCGTGGCGCTACCATTACCACGGATACCATCGCGGTCCCCACGTCGGGGTCGGGTTCTCGGTCCGCTGAGACCAAAACGGGACGGGTCTCAAAGGACTTGCGGGATCCTAAAGCGCGGCCGTCTCGGCCGCATCGGTGCGGGCAAGATGCCCGCGCTTTGGCATTTCCCAGAATCGTGCAACACCATTTAGGTTGCCGGAACGTTCCGAGAGGGGCTTTGCACGAATTCGACCTGTCCCCCTTGCGCGGTGGCGTGTGCGACGAGGTGCTTTTCGAGGACGTCGGCCCGCGGTTCGATGCCGATGCCCGGTGCCGACCAGAGCGGAACGCGCAAGACCTCGTCGGCCGACCCGCGGACCGGCAGCAGGGGGTCGGCCAGGTCGAGTGGGAAGAGGTGGTCGGCGGGAATATAGTCGGCAGGATAGGAGCAGTTCGGCTTGGCGGCCAGGGCCAGCCCGTGCCGCACCCCGATCGCGCTTTGGGGCATGCCTCCCACCCAGCAGGGAGTGCACGCTTGATGGCAAGCGTCGTGGATGGCCAGGGCGGTCGTCAGTCCACCGACGCGGCCGGGCTTGAGGTTGAAATACTTGGCACTGTGGAGTTCCAGGGCCATCTCGGCCTGGCCGAGGGTCGTGATCGATTCGTCGAGGCACAGCGGCGTGCGCACAGTCTCCTGCACCATCGCGTGACCCACCAGGTCGTCGGCTGGGAGCGGCTGCTCGATCATGGCCAGGCAGAAGTCGTCCAGGCGGCAAAGCAACTCCATATAGCCCAGGGTCAACCCGCCCTCGACGTCGATGTGGATCCGTTCCGAGGGGTAGACGTGGCGCACGGTGTTGATCATCTGGACATCCCAGCCGGGCCGAAACTTCAGCTCGACGCGGCTGTAACCGTCGCGAAAGGCCTGGCCGATCGAGTCGAGGAACTCGTCGATCGAGTCGGTGCGATCGAACGACACGCCGACTTCGATGGCCTGCTTGTCGCCGCCGAGCACCTGGTAAAGCGGCTGTCCCTTGAGCCGGGCGTGGAGGTCCCACCAGGCCATGTCGAGGGCCGCCTTGGCGAAACGGTTGCCGCGCACCGCATCGAGCCGCTCGTGGAGCTGGTCGCCGGTTTCGAAGCTGCCGCCCGCCACCCGAGGAGCCAGCCAGTCGCGCAGGCAGAGGAAGACGCCACCGGCCCATTCGGCTCCGGCCGTGGGGGCGTTCCCCGGCGAGGCCTCGCCCCATCCGGCAACTCCGCCGCTTTCCATGCGGACGAGCACGGTCTGGAGCGAGTCCGCCGGACCCCAGGGGGTCGATTGCGGCACTCGGTACGGCAGGGCAAGGTGATAGATGTCGATCGAGTCGATTCGCATGGCAAGGGGGCATTCCGCAGACAGGCACGTTGTTCGGCTCGCAAGCGGCCGACAAACGAGCCATTCCCCGACCCGTCCACGGTGACGCGTTGGCCGATCCCGAGAGGCTATCCGAAAACCCGTCCGGCCGCAAGGGTCGGTGCGCGAACCGGGTCGGTTGACAAGCCAGGGAAGCGACCGCTACGATGCGTGCCGTAGGGTTTCTCGGGAGAGCGAACTGGGTATCCGTCTTGTGGCGAGGGTCGTTCCATGCGCCGGCATGTTACGGCTTCGTTGGGGTTCTTGGCCATGGCGTGTCTGGGCGTCGCCTCGGCCGGTGCCGCCAAGGTGCAACCGCGGTATTACGCCCGGGCGCCGGTCCACGACCGGCATGGGGTAATTGCCCCGTGGTATACGGGGCAGAACGGGCAACTCGATTTTCGCCTCCGGATCGCGGCCGAGACGCTCAAGCGCTACCCTTGGGTCGTGCCGCCGCAGTCGGTTGCCCCGGCCCCGCACTACGTGTTCAGCGGTCACTGGAAGATCGCCCCCGACGGCGCGATCACCCCCCTGGCGACCAACGATTGGGATACCGGCGACCTGGGCCAGCGGGCCGCCTATGTGCTCTCGGGCCTGGTCGACTATTACCGGTACACGGGCGATGCCGCGGCCATCGCCCACCTGACGTACCAGGCCGACGCCTTGCTGGACCATTGCCTGACGCCCGACGATCATCCCTGGCCGCGGTTTCTCATCAGCGTGCCCGCCCGAGGGAAGTGCTACGCCAAGTGCGACCCCCAAGGGATGATCCAGCTCGACATCGCGGCCGAGGCCGGCTTGGGGCTTTTGCGCGCGTACCAGGTGACGGGCAACCCCCGCTGGTTCGAGGCCGCCAAACACTGGGGCGACCTGCTGGCCGAGAAACGGAGCCGAAAGCCCGGTTCCGCGCCCTGGGGACGCTACGCCAACCCCGAATCGGCCCCGTGGAAAGACGACAAGCAGACCGGCGGTGTCGTGTTTCTGCTCTATTTCTTCGATGAACTGATCCGGCTGGGGCACCCGGGCAAGGAGGGAGAGATCATCAAGGCTCGCGACGCCGGCCGGGCGTACTTGCGCGACGTCCTCCTGCCCCAGTGGACCAGCAACGACGTGTGGGGCCGCAATTACTGGGACTGGGCGGACCCGGTGCAGGCCGAAAACGTCACCGAGTTCGCCGCCCGGTACTTCATGGACAACAAGGATTACTTCCCTCATTGGAAGCACGACGCGCGGAACGTGCTTGCGTTGTTTTTCAACCACACGGGCGTGTGCCCCACATCGGCGGGTGATGTGTACAGCGGGGCCTGGGCCTTCCCCGAGTCGTGCGGATGCTGCGGCCGGTCGCTGTGGTATGGGCCGATGGAACTGGCCGTGCCGTGGGCTCAGTACGCCATCGAGGCCCAATGCCCTTGGGCCCGCGAGATCGCCCGGCGCATGCAGATCCTGGCGACCTACGATGGGCACGAAACGGGCGTGTCGGAAGACCACATCGACGGCGGCTTCGTGGTGAACCACGCCTGGTTCAAGATTGCCCATCCCATGGCGCTGAAGCACCTTCTGGGCACCATCGCCTGGATGCCCGAACTCTTCGCGCCGGCCAAAGAGAACCACCTCGTCGCCAGCACCGCGGTGGTCAACTCGGTGGTCTACGGGGATGGGCGCATCGACTTCTCGACGTTCGATGCCCCTGCCAGAACCACGACCACGCTCCGCCTGGCCTTGGTTCCCGCACAGGTCGAATCCGGCGACCGCCAGAAGCTTGCCCTGCGGAAAGACCTTCATGAGAACGGCTACACGCTGCGGCCTTTGCCGGGGGGCGACTGCCTGGTGACGATCCGCCACGACGGCATCCGGCAACTCTCGGTCGGCGGCGGCGGCGACGACCCGCAGACCGCGGCGCAGCGCGACGATCTGACCCGCCACGGACCGTGGTCTGCCGACGGCACGACCCAACAGAAGGGCGCTTCGGTTACCCTCAACTTCGAGGGCAACCAGGTCCGGCTTGTCGGCGATTACGGCCCCGACGGCGGGCTGGCCGAGGTGTACCTCGACGGCGCCAAGCAGCTTGTCGGCATCGACGCTTGGAACCCCACGCCGCGCCGCGACCAGGTCTTGTACTACCGCAACGGCCTTGCCGATGGCCAGCACACGCTGAAGATCGTGGCACGAGGCGAAGGCAACCCCATTGCGAAGGGCGCGAAAGTCCATGTCGGCGGCGCCTTCTATTCGAAAGCCAAAGGAACGGTCGATTTCGGCGAAGGTGGCGGACCGACGGAGGCACAACGCATGGTCTTCGGCTACGCCGGCCGCGACGACTTGAGGGACTCGTCGGGCAACCTCTGGCGGCCCGCGACCGAGTTCATCATCCGCACCGGCGCCATGACCGACAGCGTCGAGCGAAGCTGGTGGACCACGCCCGTCCAGCAGCCCATCCTCGGCACGAGCGACCCCGCACTCTACCGCTACGGCGTTCACGGGCCGGAGTTCTGGCTCAATGCCACCGTGGGACCCGGCAAGTACACGGTGCGAATGAAGTTCGCCGCGGCCCGCGGCCTGGACACCTTCGAGAACTGTGTGACGGTTGGGATCAACGGGCGCGAGGTCGTGCGCAAGATGGACGTGGCCGCCACGGCCGGCGGACCGAACCGGGCCGCGGACCTCGTGGTGGGCGACATCGCGCCCGAGAACGGGACCATCGAAGTGCGTCTGCGCGGCGGCGATCCCGAGATGGGCGTCGCTGGAGAGGCCTTTATCCAGGCGATCGAAATCACCCAGGAACCCGCGGGTCGGGGCGCGACGCCGGTCACGGTGCTCGCACGGAACCTGCTTCGCAACGGCGGCTTCGAAAAGGGCGTGCCAGAACGTTCGACCGAGGGCGGGGCGACCCAGCCCGGCGTGTGGCGAATGATCGCCCCGGCTGCCTCCGGCGCGAAGGCCGAGCGGGAATCAGCCGCCCCGTTGGGCGCCGAGCCCGGCACCGGCAAGGAGGCAGTGCGGGTCTCGGGCAAGGGCACCAGCCGTTTCGTGCAAGAGATCGTCGTGCGGCCCGGATGCCTCTATCGTGGCTCGGTCTGGGTCCTCGCCCGAAGCGCCGGGGCCTCGGGGTTCGGGCACCACCCGGGCGACTCGGCCGGCCTGATCCTCGAGGAACTCGATGCAACAGGCGCTGTGCTCGTCGCCCATCCGAAGGCCGCCGTCACCGAGGCGGGGCCGTACCGCAATGTGTCCCGCGAGATCAGGACCACGGCCAAGACAGCCCGGGTTCGCTTCGTGCTCGAGACCACCCTGGGGTGCGACGCCCAGCACGGCTCGGTCACCTACGACCAGTGCGTGCTCGACGGCCCGCCCGCTGCGGCGTCGATCGCCGGTCGCGTGCTCGATGAACGGCAGAAGCCCTTGGCCGCGGCCGTGGTGAGCGTGGGCAAACGATCGGTGCGCACGGGGGCCGACGGGGCCTACCAGATCGCGGGCCTGGAGGACCGGACCGCCGCCGCGATCCGCGCCGAGAAGCAAGGCTGTTATGGGCAGACCAAGCACCGCGTGCTGGCCGCGGGCGAGAACCGTATCGACTTCGTCCTGCCCGCTCTGCCCACCGACAACCTCCTGGCCAACGGCGACTTCGAGCAGGGCTTTCCGGCGGCGCGGAGCATCGAGCACGGCACGGCCGGGGTGCGCGGCCCGTGGCGGTTCGTGTTCTCGCCGGGGGTGGCGTGCTACGTCTA
>DYLT01000210.1 GCA_020721945.1 Blastopirellula marina | reverse complement strand
GAGGGTGTCGACGACGACTACCGCCGCCGTTACGAGATGGCGGTCGTGGACGTGCGCCATTTCAAGGCCAAGATCGAGGACCTCGAAGACCAGCTTCGCGAGAGCCGGGCGCACGCTGGCCCTAGCGCCGGCGGACTCGATTGGGAAGCCGAGAAACGCCGGATCTTGGCCGCCCTGGAGTCCGAGGGGGGCGAGCCGGCCCCCGACGACCAGGCCCGCCGCGTCGAAATCGA
Organism: Blastopirellula marina; assembly: GCA_020721945.1. Lineage (GTDB taxonomy): Bacteria > Planctomycetota > Planctomycetia > Pirellulales > Thermoguttaceae > JANLFZ01. Next base: position 9,248 of record DYLT01000210.1, on the reverse strand, counting down.
AGACGTGATTCGCCGCACCGAGGCAGTCCTTGGCGAGAAGGACCGCGAGATCACCGAGTTGCGCCAGCTCTTGGAGGACCAGAGCAAGAACCTGGGCTCGGTGGCCGTAGGCGCCGCCGCCCTGGGCGAAATGCTCGACAACGACGTGATTGTCCGGGAAGAGCGGGAGAACCTCCGAAAGCTCCAAGAGGAATGGCGAGAAAAACTCCGCCAGGCCGAGGTCGAGATTTCGGTCGAACGGGCGAAAATCGCGCGGGAACGGGCTCAGCTCGAAGAACGCCTTCGGGCCTTGCCCGAAAACACCGACCAGCCGCCCGCGCCCGACAAACCGGAAAAACCCGCGCGCGGACGCTGGCTTAGCCGCCTGGGCCTCAAGGACCCGGCGGAAGAGTAGCGCACCGACCGCTCGATCGCCGTCTAGCGTCCCAACTCGTCGGCCAGGCCCTGCGCGTCGTACACCTTGCGCAGGGCCTCGACAATCGCGCTGGAGTGCACGGATACGGCCCGGGCCAGTTCGTCGGTGTATTGGAAGTCGAGCACCAGCGACTGGATGTTCCCGTCGAAGATGATGCCCACCAACTCGCCACGCCGATTGACCACCGGGCTGCCCGAGTTCCCGCCAATGATGTCGGCCGTGGACACGAAATCAAGCGGCGTGCGGAGATCAAGCCGGCCCTTGCGCTCGATCCAACGAGGCGGCAAACGAAACGGCGGCCGGTTCTCGTGCTCGGCGGCCCGCTCGTACAACCCGGCAAAGTCGGTCCAGGGCGGCACCCATTTCCCCATCTCGGTGTAGCCGCGCACCGTGCCGAAGGCCAGACGCAGCGTGAAGGTCGCGTCAGGATACATGTCGGTCCCGTGGAGCGTGAACCGGGCGTCGGCGATCCGGGCATAGGCCTGGCGCAAGGGCTCCTCGATCTTCTCCTCGTAGGTGCGCCGGAGTTCGCGGGCCACGGGATCGACCCGCCGGGCGAGCTGGATCATGGGATCGTCCGATGCCGCGATCGCCTCGGCGCCCCCGTCGGCCAACTTCTTGCGGAACGCCACGTCGGCGAGCTTCGACCCAAGCACCAGTTCGGCCGCCCGTTCACGCGGCGCGCGGCCCGCCAGCACCTTCTGGACCAACGGATCGCCCGGCCCGGCCATTTCGAGAAACATGCCGAGCGAGTCCGCCAGCTTGACGCGTTCGAGGTCGTCGTAGATCGGTGCCTCGGAGAATAAGTCCCGCTTGAGCGAGTCGAGGTTCGACTCGGCGAACTCGCGAAGCCGTTGGGCATTCGGCTTGGCGGTCTCGTCGGCAAGACGGACAAGGATCCTGGCGATGTGGAACTTGTCGCTGTTGAAGGCCGCGCCCCGCTCCAAGAGGTCGTAGTCGTACAGGATGCGTTCCCAGAGTTTGATGATGCCCACCACGTCGGCCCACGGATCGCCGACCGACGCGGCCAACTCGGGGCGGCCGGCCACGGCCTTGCGGAGTTCGGCCTCGGCCGCTCGTTTCGCGTCGAGGATCGCGGGATCCTGCAACCCGGCCAGCCCGCCCAGCCGCGCCTTGCGGCTGTTCTCGATGCCGAACAACTCGTCCTGGGCGCGCCGGGCGTTCTCTTGGCTCCGCTCGCTGTAGCTTGTCAGGATCACCTCGCGGCGGTAGAGCTTGCGCATCAAGTAGGGAAAGGCCTTGTCGCGAAGGAACTCGAGGTGCGCCACCGTGTTCAGGCGGCTTGTGCGGCCCGGGTGGCCCGAGACGAACACCAGTTCCCCATCGGCCGGCCCCGCCTTGCTCCATTGCAGGAAATGCCCGGGCCGGACCGGCTTGCCGTTTTCGTACACCCGGAAGAAGCAGATGTCGAGATCGAAGCGGGGATACTCGAAGTTGTCCGGATCCCCGCCGAAAAAGGCGATGTCTTGCTCGGGGGCGAAGACCAGCCTGACGTCGGTGTACTTCTTGAAGCGGTACAAGTGATAGAGCCCGCCGTGGTAAAGCGTCACCACGTCGCTTCGCAGCCCGGTCTTGTCGAACGACTCTTTCTCGAGGGTGTTCATGGCGGCGCGTCGGGCCTGGTGGGCCTGGGCGGGGTCCATCCCGGGCCGAACCGCCGCGTTGATCCGCGCGGTCACATCCTCGATGCTCACCAGAACGTTCAATTCAAGGTCCACGCAGCGGAGTTCTTCCTCGCGGGTCTTGGCGTAAAACCCCGTCTTCAGCAGGTTGCGTTCCTTGGTGCTGAGCTTCTGGAGCGCGTCGGCGCCGACGTGGTGGTTGGTCATCACCAGGCCCTCCGACGAAACGAACGAGCCCGAGCCGCCGCTGTTGAACCGCACCGACGCCAGGCGCAGGTGATCCATCCACGCGGCCGTCGGCTCGAAACCGTATTTCGATTTCAACAACCTGGTCGGTGGATTATTGAATAGCCACATGCCCTCGTCGGCCCCGAGGGGGTTGAAGTCGAAGAACATCGTCGCTCCCAACGAAAACACAAGAAACCACACGACTCGCGGACGGAACATGCGTCGCTCCTTCTCCTCTTGGTTCGATGATCCAAGATATCGGGTCCTTACCATCGAGAATCCTCGCGAGCCCGGGGATCTCGCGAGCGATGACGGATGGTCGATCTTGTTTCAAGCCTTCAACACGCCCTGCGATTCGTCCCCGCCGTGGTCGGTCTTTGGAGTTTTTGGCAAGGCCAGGAGCCGGCCGAGGCCCACCAGCAGGAGGAAGCCCGCCAGGGCGGCAAACGTGCCAAGGGCCAAACCGTTGCCTTCGGCCAGGCCCAGGTGTCGGCCGATTGCCCCGAGCACCTGCGGAATGCGGTCGCTGAAATTGAGTATGGCGATCAGCACGCCGCCGATCGCCCCGCCGGCAATGTACCCGGTCGACAGGAGCGTGCCCGGGGCAGTCTCGGCCTCGGCCTCGGTCTGACGGCCGCTGGCACCGGGCCCGAAGCGGTCGACGATCAGGCGGACCAGCCCGCCCACGAACACCGGGGCCGAGGTCGAAAAAGGCAAGTACACGCCCACGGCGAACGGCAGCGACGGCACGCGCACCAGTTCCAGCACCAACGCAATGAACACGCCCAGGAGGACCAAAGTCCAGGGCAGACGCCGGGTGAGGATCCCTTCGGTGATCATGGCCATCAGCTCGGTCTGCGGGGCGCCGTACTTGCGGACCTCGACGCCATCGTCGCGGCGGGTAAGCCGGCCCGTAATGCCCGGATCGACGAGGTAACAGATCCGCCCGTGGTCGTCGACCAGGTACTTCCCGACGGGAATCGCTTGCGCCTGGGCTTGTGATTGGTCTACGTGCCAGACGTAGTATTCGGCATCGTCGCCCGGCGCCTTCTCACGCTGGGTTAGCCGGCCGACATCGGGGGGCGTGCGCGGTTGCGGCAGGTCCTTGCGGCTGTAAATGGTGCTCGCACGGTTGAGGACGACCAGGATCAGGCCGATCACCAGCGCTGAGGAGATCGCGCCGACAAGAATGGCCCACTGCTGGTATCTCGGAGTGGCCCCGACGAGAAAGCCGGTCTTGAGGTCCTGCGACGTGGTGCCGCCGTTCGACGAGGCCACGCAGACCACCGCGGCCACGGTCATGGCGATCAGCCGCTCCTCGGCGCTGGTCCAGCCCATGGCCAGAAACAACAGACACGTGAGCAACAGCGTGGCCACGGTCATGCCCGAGATGGGATTCGACGACGACCCGATCTCGCCGGTCAGACGCGACGAGACCGTGACGAACAGAAACCCGAAAAGCACCACCAGCACGGCGCCGAGGAGGCTGACGCCGCTGAAGGGCGTTCCCAACGGCAAGGCGACCCAGATCGCCGCGACCAATGCAAGCGTGCCGAGGCCAACCACACTCATGGGGAGGTCGCGATCCGTGCGCCGGGCCACGGGTGCGGCACGGACCGAGCCGCAAAGGTCACGCAACCCGGCAGCCAGCGAAGCGACGATCAGCGGCACCGCCCGGCACAGGCTGAGGATGCCGCCGGTCGCGACCGCGCCCGCCCCGATGTACAACAGGTATGCCCGGCGGATTTCGCTGGCGTCCATGTCGCGGATCAGTTTGACGCCAGGATAGAGGGCCGCGGTCAATCCGTCGCCGAACAAATGGATGGCCGGAGCGAGCACGAGGTACGAGAGCATGGCCCCCGCCAGCATCACGCACGAGACCCGGGTGCCGATGATATACCCGACCCCCAGCAGCATGGGGCTGGCCTCCAGCGACAGTTCCGCGCCTCGGAACCAGCCCAGGGCACGGCTGGGGATCTCCTTCCAGAGGCGCAACCCCTGCATGAGCACCTGGTAAAGGAACGCGATGCCAAACCCTGTGAAAACCGTCTTGGCGCTGGTGCCGCCCTGTTCGCCCACGATCAGCACATGGGCGCACGCCGTGCCCTCGGGGTATTTCAATTCCTTGTGCTGCTTGACGATGAACGCCCGGCGCAGCGGGATCATCATTAAGATGCCCAGCGCACCGCCCAGCACCGAGACGACCATCACCCGGCCGATCTCCATCTCGAAGCCCAAGAGCATCACGGCGGGCATGGTGACGCCGACGCCGAAGGCCAGCGACTCGCCGGCCGACCCGGTGGTCTGCACCATGTTGTTCTCGAGGATCGTCGCCCGGCGCATGCCGAACGCCTTCGACAGAGCGCGGAACAAAGTGATCGACAAGACGGCCACGGGGATCGAGGCCGAGACCGTCATCCCCACTTTGAGCACCAGATAGAGCGACGATGCCCCGAACAGGATGCCCAACAGGGCCCCCACCAGCACGGCCGGCCAGGTGAACTCCGGCATCGAGACCTCGTCGCGCACATAAGGTTCGAACTCGGGCGCGGGCGAGGCGCCAATTGGGCCATCCGGATGCGCGGTCTCGGTCATGCATTCCCCCCGGGTAGGCGAGGCTCGAACGGAACGACCATTATGGGCGCCGGGCGGCAAGATGAGAAGGGGGCCCAGAGGGTGCTACCGCCCCTACGAACCCGACGCGCCCGCGAGGGTCCTTTCGGCTTCATATCAACCCCACGCGGCCTCGAGGGCCCCCCGCGCCCGACGCGCCCGCGAGAGTCGTTCGACGAGCGGCCTTCGCGGGCGCATCCGGCGCGGGCGGTCTAGGCGGGAGCGGGAATCCTCCTGCCCGGGGCTTGCTTCAGGTCTGTCGCGTGTCAGGTTCCTTGACAACCCGCCCCAGCGCGGTTAACGTCACCCGTGTTTCTCTCCCGGCGATTCCACTTCGGGAACCTGGCGTCTGACCATGCCCTGGAAACAGTTCTTTGCGAAAAAATCGCTTGATGTCCTGCTCGAAGAGATGGCCGGCGAGCACCGCCTGCGACGCGTGCTCGGCCCGGTGGCCCTCTCGTCGCTGGGGATCGGGGCCATCATCGGCACGGGCATCTTCGTGCTTACCGGCGTCGCCGCCCGGCAGCACGCCGGGCCAGGTTTGATCCTCTCGTTCGTGATCGCCGGCGTGGCCTGCGCGTTTGCCGCGCTGTGCTACGCCGAGTTCGCCTCGATGGCCCCCATTGCGGGCAGCGCCTACACCTACGCCTACCTCTCGCTTGGCGAACTGATCGCCTGGATCATCGGTTGGGACCTCGTGCTGGAATACGCCATGGCCTCGGCCACCGTCGCCAACGGATGGTCGAACTATTTTCTGAAGTTCCTCGCGCTATTCAAGACGCCCGCGGGCAAGGCGCTCGTGTCGATTCCCATGTGGCTGACCATGGACCCCTACACGGCCGCGCGCCAGCACTCCGACTACTTGGCCGCCGGACACCTGGTGGTCGAGGCGGCCGAGGCGGCGCCCTTGACCGAGAACGCGGCCGTGGTTCTGCCTCTGCCGAAGGACAGCCCCCACGATCGTGTCCGCGACGTGAGTGTGAGGTTTGCCCACGAGTCGGTCCTCAAGGCGACCGCGGCCGTCGCTAGCGTCCACGGCGACAAGGCGGCCCAGGCGGCCGTCCAGCGCCTGCGCACCGCCATGCAAGAGCAACTCCAGTACGAGCCCAAGTTGGCCCCGGCCGAGAAACTCGCCCAGGTGCGCGACGACAATCGCCACGGCTTCGAGGCCTACGCCGAAACGCCGCTGGTTTTCGGGGGTATCCACTTTACCTTCAACGTCGTCGCGATCGCCATTGCCGCGGTCATCACCACGATCCTCGTCATCGGCATCCGCGAGAGTGCAGGGTTCAACGCCGCCATGGTGCTGGTCAAACTCGGGGCCGTGCTGTTCGTCATCGTCGTGGGGCTGAACTGGGTCGATATCCGCAATTGGACCCCGTTCGTGCCCTACGGTTTCAACGGCGTGCTCAGCGGCGCGGCGATCATCTTCTTCGCGTACATCGGGTTCGACTCGGTCTCGACGCACGCCGAAGAGGCCCGCAATCCAAGCGTCGATGTCCCCATCGGCATCATCAGTTCGCTGGCGATCTGCACGGTGCTGTACATTGCGGTGGCGGCGGTGATTACCGGGATGGTGCCGTATCCCCATCTCGCCATCAACGCGCCGGTGGCCGACGCGTTCCGGCAGAAGGGGTTGGAGATCGCTGCGGCGATCATCACCGTGGGGGCCCTGACCGGCATCACCAGCGTGCTGTTGGTGATGCTCTTGAGCCAACCGCGCGTGCTGCTGGCCATGGCGCGCGACGGCCTTTTGCCGCCCGGCTTCTTCGGCGCGGTTCATCCCCGCTTCCGCACGCCGCACAAGGCGACCATCCTGACGGGCGTCTTCTGCGCCGTCGCGGCCGCCTTCTTCCCCCTCGAAGGGCTCAGCCACATGGTCAACATTGGCACGCTCTTCGCCTTCGTGGTGGTGTGTTCGGCCGTGTGGCTGATGCGGCGTCTGAACCCGACCGCGGAACGGCCTTTCCGTACCCCGGCCGTGTACATCGTCGCACCGGCGGGCATTGCCATGTGCCTGTGGCTGATGTTCCACCTCGGCCGAGATACCTGGCTCCGCCTCGTCGGCTGGCTTGCCATCGGACTGCTGATCTACCTGTTCTACGGCCGGCGGCACAGCCACCTGGGCAAGGAACTCCGAGGCGAGATCGCGCGGCACGGGGTCTCGCCAGCCGGCATGCCACTCGAAGGACCGACCGACGCCCAGGGTTCGACCGATGCGCCCGCGACACCATGACCCGGACAAGCCCGGCCCCACAGGCCCCACACTTCGTTTCCGACCGTGTCATCCGTTTTTCGCGAAAAGGAACCTCTTGCCATGCACGCGAAGTTCGAACGTCGTGAGTTCCTCAAGGTTGGTTCGGCAATGGCCGCGGCAGCGGCCCTCGGAGTCTCGGCCCGTGCTCCGGCTGCCCCCACGAAAAAGGTGACGTGCAGCTCGCCGTCGGCGGCGAAGATCGGGTGGCGTGTAGGCATCGCCCAGTACACCTTCCGCCGCTATAGCCTCTTCGAGATGCTCGACCTCTTGGTCCAGCTCGGCGTCGAGTGCATCGAAACGTGCTTCTTCCTGCCGTTGGACAAAGCCCGGCCCCATCTCCAGACCAATCAGAACCTCTCCCCCGCCGTGCGCAAGGAACTCAAACAGCGGCTTGCGGACCGGGGACTGTCGATGTCGGGATTCTATGCCGACCTGGGACCCGACCGCGACCAGGCGCGCAAGATTTTCGAGTTCACCAAGGAGATGGGCGCTCGAACGATCGTCGCCGAGCCGCCCGCCGAGGCCTTCGACATGATCGAGAAGCTCTGCGACGAGTACGCCATCGACCTGGCGATCCACAACCACCCCGAGTCGCCTCAGTCGAAGTACTGGCGTCCGGAAAACGTGCTGGCCGTGTGCAAGGGCCGCGGCAAGCGGATCGGTGCGTGCTGCGATACCGGCCATTGGGTCCGTTCGGGACTTGACCCGGTCGAGTGCCTCAAGAAGCTCGAAGGCCGCATTCTAAGTTTCCACCTCAAAGACGCGGCCGAGAAGGGCAACCGTCAGTCGCGCGATGTGCCCTTGGGCGAAGGTCAGGCGAACTACGCGGCCGTGCTCCGCGAGGTGAAGCGCCAGGGCTACCGCGGCGTGACAGCGATCGAATACGAACACGACTCGCCCGAGCTGACGGCCGACGTGGCCAAATGCGTGGCCTTCGTCGAGAAGACGGCCCGCGAGCTGGCCTAGCCCCAGATCGACCGTTCTAACCGTTCACACCGGGAGGGATAACCGGCCACCGGGCCAAGCGCCAACCGGCCTAATGCCCGCGCTCGGTTGACGACCCGACCCAGGCCAGGTATCCTACAGAGACCCTTCACGGTCGGCTGGCCAACGTGCCCCACCGAACCGTGGGTCCTGAGACATTGGCAACGCTTGGATAGTTCGAGAGGTCTTCCCAATACTCGTTGGCACAATGACTTAGAACGCCACGGGGCGTAGCTCAGCCTGGTTTAGAGCGCTTGGTTCGGGACCAAGAGGTCGCTGGTTCAAATCCAGTCGCCCCGACTTCACAAGTCATCGCAAGGCAACGACTTACGAGAGGACGGCATTTGCCGGCTTCCGTCGTTAGAACCCTCTCATTCGACCCATCTTGCCATTTCGCGGGCCGGAATGGTGCCGAAAGGCGAACCTGACCCCCTGTCTCAATTCGGGCAGGGAGAGGGGCAAGGCGGGCGTCAAAAAGAGCCGGCGGTCTGTCCAGATTCGGCAGGATCTGATCCGGCAGACTCTACTTGCGGCAAGGGGTCTCCCCGCTCATCGAATTTCGGCGGCACGCGCTCCCCGTCAAGAAGTCGTCTATCGAGGTCGCTTCTGTCGCAATCCCCACCCGAGCCACCTTCAGAAGTCGCGGGGCACACAGTCGGGCGGGGTTGATTCCCGAGGGACTTGGGGTGCTTACTGAGAAATCCACTGAAGCGCTCACTGAGAACCCCGAACCCGTAGAAAAGTAGTAGTAGATAGGGGGATAGGGGGTCGGGAGGACCGATTGAGTTCGATCCCCCCGCCCTCCGAACCGTACGGGCGGTTTTCCCGCATACGGCTCTCCGGTTAGTAGGTTCCTGTGGATTGGACGAAACGGACATGGCGCTCGTTCAGGCTGACGAGGCCATGGGCCGTCAAGTAGGCGTTCGGCCATCGCTGGGATCAGCGTGTGCCCTCTGCCTCCTTTCACGACACTCTAGCATGGGTGCATTTCAGCTTTTGCAGATTTCGGCGATAGGTCATAATTAGATAGGGCTTGGACTCCCCTACTAGCATGGGTGCATTTCAGCTTTTGCAGATTTCGGCGGGTAGTTTGGGGGGGTTGGAAGGT
>DYLT01000209.1 GCA_020721945.1 Blastopirellula marina | reverse complement strand
TAGGCGGGTGTTCCGCGGCCGCGCGCCCTTGCGGCTACGGCTGCACGTGCGCGCACCGCGAATCCTCGTGGGTGCAAAGCACCCACCCTACCGGCTAAGGAAAGTCGGGGCGGCCGGATTTGAACCGGCGACCCTCTGGTCCCAAACCAGATGCGCTAGCCAGACTGCGCTACGCCCCGAACGGTACGATGCCTTGCACTCGGTTTGTCGATACGCGAACCTGTGGTTTTTCGACGACAAAGGCCCTTCAGGAAAGGTCCAGAGATCCAGTGGTGTCTCCCCCCGCGCGTCCGGTGCTCCACCCCAGGACCAGCGCGCCGGGCGGGCATGGACCATTATCGTAACCCGTCTGGCCCAGCGTGGCAAGCGCGCCGCCATGGGCCATAGAGGGCCATGGGACGGCCGTTGCAAGCCGTCTGCGTCGCGTCTTGCAACGGGCAAGACCGTGGCAGCATATGGTATACACCACGGTACTGGTTGCTTGCGGCCAGCATCCTCACGCGGCAAACGATGGCGGGAAACCGTTCTCGGGGCCGAAGGCGCAGACCATGCTTCGGTGGGGATCGCCGGCCCTCACCCCACGCGGCTCTTGAGCCCCGTCTCGGTGGGATGGCAGATGTGCTGCCTGAGTCGCTCGAACTCCTCATGGCTGGCGAAGAAGATCGTCAGCTTGCCTCGGCCGCGGGCCGAATGGATGATTTTCACTTTGGTGCCCAGCGCAGCTCGGAACTCCTGCTCGAGGTTGGCTACGTGTTCGCTGGTCAAACGGCGCGGCCGGGAGAGCGGCTTTTCGTCGCGCACCACTCCCAGGGGCTCGGCATCGGCCTCGGCGATCGCGTCTTGGACCATGGCTTCGGTCTGGCGCACGCTGAGCCCCTCACGCTGGATGCGCTCGCAAAACTCGATCTGCTCGCGCTCGTCGCCCAGGGGCAAGAGGGCCCGGGCGTGGCCCTGGGTCAGCTTGCCTTGGCGCACCGCCTCCTGGATCGCCTCGGGCAGTTCCAAGAGCCGGATGAAGTTCGAGATGGTCGAGCGATCGAGCTTCAGGCGCGAGGCCAGCTCTTCGTGCGTGCAGCCATACTGTTCGAGGTAGCGTTGGAACGAGGCGGCTTTTTCGAGCGGGTTGAGGTCCTTGCGCTGGAGGTTTTCGACGATCGCCAACTCGGCCAACTCGCGGTCGTCGGCCTCGACAATCTGCACGGGCACATCGGTCCAGCCCGCCTTGGCTGCCGCGCGCAGTCGCCGCTCGCCCGCCACGAGCTGATAACTCCCGCCCTTGAGGCGGACCACAATCGGCTGAAGCAACCCATGGGCACGAAGGCTGTCGGCCAGGGACTGGATTTCCGCGTCGTCGAAGTCCTGCCGGGGTTGGAACGGGTTGCTTTCGATCTGGCGGATGGCCACACGGGGCGGGCCGGGTGGCGGGACAGGCGGCGCAGGCTCGGGAACCGTAGCCGGAGGCGACATGCGGGTCTCCGGCCCCATCGCGGCGGGCGATTCGGCCTCGATGGGCCTGGCAGGTGGGACATCCTGATAAGGGCTCGGACCGCCGTACGGGTCCTCGGGGCCGCCCGCATAGGCGGCGGGAGCCGATGACGGCGCGACCGCGGGCGCGTAGGGGTTCGGAGCGGGTTCAGGTCGTGCCGTGCGGCTTAGCAGGGCCTCCAGGCCCCGGCCCAATCGTCGTTCTTTAGACACGTTCAAGTACCTCCATGCAAAGTTCCACATACGCGCGGCTTCCGCGCGACCGCGGCGCGTAGTCGAGCACCGACTGGCCGTGGCTGGGGGCCTCGGACACGGCCACATCCCGCGGAATGACCGTCTGGTAGACAATCTCGCCAAAGAAATCGCGCACCTGGGCTTCGACTTCCCAGGTCAGCTCCAAGGTGTGGTCGAACATCGTCAGCACGATGCCACCGAACTGGAGTTGGTTGGCTTGCGACTGCATCACCTCGCGGATGACCTCGATCATCTGCACCAGCCCTTCCATCGCGAAGTACTCGCATTGGATGGGCATCAGCACTTCGTTCGAACTGGCCAGGGCGGTGCGCGTGAGCTGGCCGAGCGAGGGCGGGCAGTCCAACAGGACGAAGTCGTAGGCCGACACCCCGCCCGTCAAGTGACGTTGAAACCGAGCGGTTTGCACCTCGTCGCCCCGAGCAAGCGCCTCGACATCGCCGAAGCTGCGGCTACCGGGCAGCAGGTCCAGCCCGGGCGCACGGGTCGGCACCACCGCGCCGCTTAGCGGGGTTCCGGCAACCAAGGGGTGGTTGGCGGTGGGCTCCTGGCCCAGGCCCGTGGTGGCGTTGCACTGGGGGTCGAGGTCGGCCAGAAGGGTCCGCGAGCCCGCCTTGGCCAAGGCCACGGCCAAGTTAATGGCCGTGGTCGTCTTGCCGACCCCCCCCTTCTGGTTGACCACGCAGAGTGTGCGACCCACGGCCAGCCTCCATGCCGGACGGTTTGGCGCTCAACTTGGCGCGACGCGATTGTAGCAGCGCGCGGGGGAAACAGAAAATGGCAGTTTGCCAGGGGGTTCGCGGCGCGGCGATCGGTCGGCCGCGCGGAACTTCGGGCACAACGCGCAGGTTTCGCGTGAAACCCGCAGCTTCGTCTGGCCGAGAAGACCGCGCAACCGGGTTACACGTGAAACCCGCGCTGCGACGCACGGTTTCTCACCGCGGCCTACTCCAGCGGATTGACCACCAACCCGCTGAGCAACTTGGGGTAGAAATACGTGCTCTTGGCGGGCATCCGGTCGCCTTGAAGACTGATCGTGCGCACGTGTTCGACCGTGGCGGGCATGACGAGGGCCGCCAGCGGGTACTGGCCGCTCTCCAAGCCCCCGATCAGTTCATCGATCAAGTGGACGTACTTGACGTCGTCCGGCTTGGGTCGGCCGATCACCGCCTCGACGACCAGCCGGTGCAGCAGGCTGACGCCCAGTTCGCGCCACTCGGGCACGTGGTCGACGGCCAGTTCGTCCATCTTCGCCCTACCCGCCGGAGTGATCTCGGCGATCGTCCACTGCTGGTCCTTCTGCGTGTAGACGGCCAGCGTGCCTTGGCTGTCGAGGATCTGCACGTCCTCCCAGACCTCGCGCGCGGCGGCTGGTCCCCTGGCAATGAACCGCGTTTGGAACCAGGCGCCAATCCGGGCCGCCAGGTCGTCGGCCGTCAGAGCTGGCGCATCCTTGAAAAGCCGGTGCGTGGGAAGGATCGCCAGGCCGGGGTCCTCCATCGCCACGAACATCATCAAGACGTAGTTGGCCGGATGGTCGGGCTTCAAGAAGCCCGATTCATAGGTCTCTTCCTTGTACTTGCAGGCCGTCTCGTATCGATGGTGCCCATCGGCGATGAAGATGGGTTTGGGGCTCATGCGGGCAGCCACCGCCGAGATCGTCGCCACGTCGGTCACCGGCCACATGCGGTGGGTCACGCCCAGATGGTCCACGGCCTCCAGGGGCGTGCAACCCGCAATGGCACGCTCGAGAAGCGCGTCGGTCTCCAGTCCGGGGTCGGGATACAGCCCGAAAATCTGACTCAGGTTCGCCTTGGTCACCACGGTGAGCATAAGACGATCGAATTTCGGGGCCGACATCGTCTGCTCGTGGGGAAAGACCTGGCCCTCGCCGAACTTCGAGAGCCTCATGCGGGCCATGAAGCCGCGGCGGGTGTGGGTGCGGCCTTCAAATTGGAACTCCTGATGGTACACGTAGATGGCCGGGTCGGCCTCTTGGAACAAGACCCCTTGCGAACGCCAGCTCTTATAGAACCTGGCCGCCCGGGTGTACCGGTTGTTGGCCTCGTCATCCCCCGGCTCGATGCGGTTCAGCTCCAAGCGCACGAAGTTGCAGGGGTGCTTCTGGTACAGATCGTCCTGCAACCCGGGATCGATCACGTCGTAGGGCGGAGCGACCACGTCGCTCAGCGAGCCGACGTGGCCCAAGTCGTAGCGGATGCCGCGGAAAGCCTGGATTTCGGGCATGGGGGAATTAAGGATGAGGGATTGGCGATTGGGAATTGGGGATTGGGGTTTCGAGATCGGGAGTCAAAGATCGGGGATCCGCGATCGACCGATTCCGAGCGATCCAACCGACGTGCCAGCCCTGGGCACACCGGCAAGAGCGGGGGCGAGGAGGCGGCCCGGGTGGTTCCTCAGGCCGACGATCCGCTTCTTCGGCAACCGATCCATCGACACCCCCTGAGGAAGAAGACGTGGCCAGGTGGACTCGGCATTCCGAGGCCGAGCGCGGACCCGCCAGCCCCGAACCACGCTCTGGCCCCCGATCCCTCATCCCACAATCCCCGCCCCTTAGTATCGATAGTGATCCGGCTTGAACGGTCCATGCACCGAGATGCCAAGGTACTCGGCCTGCTTGGGGGTCAGTTTGGTGAGCTTGGCGCCGAGTTGTTCGAGGTGGAGCCGGGCCACCTCTTCATCGAGCTTCTTGGGCAGCACGTGGACGCCCAGAGGGTATTTTTCGGGTTCGGTCCAGAGGGCCAATTGGGCCAGCACCTGGTTGGTGAACGAGTTCGACATGACGAACGACGGATGCCCCTCGGCGCACCCGAGGTTCACCAACCGCCCCTCGGCCAACAGGATGACCGAGCGACCGTTGGGCAGCGTGTACTTGTCGACCAGGGGCTTGATGTTCGTGCGCTGGATGCCCTGGGTGGTCTGGAGCCATCGCACCTCGATCTCGACGTCGAAGTGCCCGATGTTGCAGATGATCGCCCCATCGGGCATTTTTTCGATGTGCTCGCCCCGGATCACGTCGCAGCAACCGGTGGCGGTGACGAAGATGTTGCCCTGCGGGGCGGCCTCTTCCATCGTGGTCACTTCGAAGCCCTCCATCGCGGCCTGGAGGGCGCAGATCGGGTCGATCTCGGTGATCAGCACGCGGGCGCCGTACGACCGCATCGACTGGGCGCAGCCTTTGCCCACGTCGCCATAGCCGGCCACCACGACCACCTTGCCCGCGACCATCACGCCCGTGGCCCGCTTGATGCCGTCGGCCAGCGACTCGCGGCAGCCGTAGAGGTTGTCGAACTTACTCTTGGTGACCGAGTCGTTGACGTTGATCGCCGGGAACAACAGCGTGCCCTGCCTCGCCATTTCGTACAGGCGGTGGACTCCCGTGGTGGTCTCTTCACTGACGCCGACGATGTTCTCGACCATGCGCGTGAAGCGTTTCGGATCGTCGGCCAGGCTGCGCTTCAGGGTCGTCAGGAGGGCCCGCGCTTCTTCGTGTCCCGCCTGCTTGGGGTCGGGCACTTCGCCCTTTTTTTCGAACTCGACGCCCTTGTGGATCAACAGTGTCAAATCGCCCCCGTCGTCGACGAGGAGATGTGGGCCTTCGCCGCCCTCGAAGCTCGTGACCTGGGTAAGGATGTTGTCCCAGTAGGCCTGAAGCGGTTCACCTTTCCAAGCGAAGACGGGGATGCCCCGGGCGGCGATCGCGGCCGCGGCGTGGTCCTGGGTCGAATGGATGTTGCAGCTTGTCCAGGTGACTTGAGCCCCCAGTTCGACCAGCGTCTCGATCAAGACCGCGGTCTCGATCGTCATGTGCAGACAGCCCGCAATGCGCGCCCCGGCCAGCGGCTTGGTCGGTCCATACTTGCGCCGCAAGGCCATCAGGCCAGGCATTTCGGCCTCGGCCATCTGGATTTCTTTGCGGCCCCAGTCGGCCAGCGAAAGGTCGGCGACTTGGTATGGGAACTTCGTTTGGACTTGCGACACGGCACCTCCTCCAGCGGCGGGGGGACTATAGCAGCAACATTGCTCATAATACGAGAGGGGGCCCACGTCTGGCAAGGGCCACACCACCCCGACGCGCCAGCGAGGGCCCCGCCTTCGCTGGCGCGTCGCGTTAGTATGGGGGCCGTCGCTTGCACGTCGGGGTGGTATCGAGCGCGGCGCGGGCGGCCAACACGAACCGCCTGACCAGATCCGCCGACTTGCGGCCCGGCGCCATTTCGACCCCGCTGGCCGTATCCACCCCGAACGGCCGAACCGATTGGATGGCCTGGGCCACATTCCTGGGCGTTAGGCCCCCCGCGAGAATCAGCGGAGGATGCCACTCTTCGCCAGGGTACTCCGCCACGGTCAGCCAGTCGGCCTGCCGGCCAGTCCCACCGTATTGGCCTGGAGCTGAAGAGTCGATCAGCACGAGCCGGGGCAAGCACCCCAGCGCTTTGCAACGCGTCAGATACTGGTCGATCGGCCCGATTCCTCGGGCGTCGAGGCGAAACGCCCGCATCACGGGCCAATCGCCCAGATCGGCCATGTACTCGGGCGGCTCGTCACCGTGCAACTGGACGAGATCAAGCCCCAACCGACCGCAGATCCGCGCTACCTCGGCAGCGGGGGCGTTGACGAACAGGCCCACTTTCACAACAGACCCCGACAGTGCCTCGCAAATGGCTGCTGCCTTTTCGAGCGTGACGCAGCGCGGGCTGGGGGCGTAAAAGTTCAGCCCCACGGCGTCTGCGCCTGCCTCGCACGCGACCCGAGCATCCTCGACCGTCGTGATTCCGCAAATCTTGATCCGAAACATCACCGAGCATTGTTTCTCATGGCGCCCCATGCGGCAAGCGGCCTGGCGACTCGCTTGCGCGTGCTGGAGGGGTTTGGGCTTGCATCGCCGACGCGACTCAAGCAGCGCCAAGCACGGTGTCGATGACGATAACGGGTTTCTTTGTGCCCCCTAACGGATTGCCTGCCAGGACACCGGATGTCTGCCACACGTCGCGCTGGAGAGGATGGCTCGGCTCGTACACCGCCGATCCGCTGGGGCCGGGCTGCGCTGGCGTTCGCGGCGACCGTGGCGATGGTCTTCGTCCTGGGCAAGACTGGCGACAGCACCCGCGGAGCAAGCGGTGTCGCCCGTTTCGCTCCGACGTGCCACACCGCCGCGGCCGAAGTGTCGTGGATGGCTCCCGAAACGGGCCTTTCGGTGACCGCTGGTGAACCATGGGCCGAGCGCGAGCGAGTTCGCCAGCGCCTGATATCCGACGAGTTCTTGACCAACGCACGTCAGCGCGCCTCCCGCGGCCAGGATGAAGGCGAGACGCCCTCCTGGCCTTCGGCCGAGGAACTGCGAAGCGGTCTCGATGTCTCGGTCCGAGCCGATCGAGCCGGGCACATCGACATTACGTTTACGTACACGGCCGCCGATGGCGCCCAAGCCGCACGCGTCGTGAACAGCCTGGCCGAACAGGCCCGAGAGGAACGGCAACTCGCGGTCGATGCAGCCGCGCGGCGCGAGCGCGAGTCGGCCCAGGCTGCCACCCAGCAGGCCCGCGAGGATTATCGCCGGGCACAGGCCGAGTTGGCGAGGTTCCTCGAAGCCCATTTCGCGGAACACCAGGCCACGCCCGACGAGGATATGCCGACAGCCGGCGCCGCGGCCTTGGCGAACGAAACCCTCCCTGCGACCGCTTCGACGGGCAGAG
This sequence comes from Blastopirellula marina, assembly GCA_020721945.1. GTDB lineage: Bacteria > Planctomycetota > Planctomycetia > Pirellulales > Thermoguttaceae > JANLFZ01. The sequence continues at coordinate 2,061 of DYLT01000209.1, read as the reverse complement.
CCCCGCCAACGCCGGTCCAGAACCCCGAGTGGGTTGAACTGAACCGTGAAGTCGCTCAAGTTCGGGAGCGCCTGGCCGCTTTGAGAATCGACCGGACGTCGGCGCATCCCGCGGTCCAAGAGATGGAACGCCGGCTCGAAGAAGTCGAGAGAAGGCTAGCCACCGTGCCCCGCGAGCTACCCCAGGCGGGCGCAGGCAACCTCGCGCCCGATGCGCCCAAACCGTACGTTCACGAAGCCACCAAACCAGCCGGGCGCTCCACGGACCCTCTGCGTCGTCGAGTCGAACGCACCGAGTCCCTGGCGGTCTATCGCCGGCACCAGGAGGCCGTCGACCGCAGAGAGCGCGACCTCCAACAGGCCGAGGCGGCGCAACGTGCCACCTGGGAGCGGACCGCCGTGACGCCTTGGGTGGTTCTACGTTTGGCGCAAACGACGCACGTGGCCGCAACCGAAACACCAACGCCCAGTTTTTTGCTGACCATGCTGGCGGCTGGTCTGACCGTGGCGGCTGGCGTGTTGATGGTCTCGGCGGGTGGCGATCTCGACCCGCCGCTGGCAACCGTCGAGGAAGTTCAGGCCAAGTTGCCGGTGCCAGTGATGGGCACGGTGCGTGTTGCCTGCGCGGGGCTTCGGTCGGCACCAAGACGGCGTGTCGTTGCCGAGCGCCTTGGATGGATGGTCTCGGGCTTGGCGCTCATTGTCGGGTGCATCGCCCTGCTGTGGTACACCTTGTAGGGTAGGCGGCCAAGGCGTGGCGATTTCTGCGCCGCCCGACGATTCAGCAACGTCTCGTTTCCCCAGCCCAAGGTGCAGGCGATTGCCACCCACAGCCGAATGGAGAAAGGAAGGACCGGCTCGCGTTGCGCGCCTGAGCCAGAGTGCGCAATCCAGACAGACCAGGGAAAATGAGTTATGTACGAAAGTTTCTTCGGTCTCAAGAGGCGACCGTTTGCTTCGATTTCGAGTCTTGAGCAGTACTTCCCGGCAGCTTCGATCGAGGCAGCCCGGCAGAGCCTCGCGCGTTGCATCCAGCGTGCCGAAGGGGCTGGGATGGTCGTGGGGCCCTCGGGGACCGGCAAGACGCTCTTGTGCCAGTCGTTGGCGGAGCAATTCCGCAACCAGTTCAGCGTGGTCGTTCTTGGAAGTGGCGGCCTGAGCACCCGGCGGGCCTTGTTCCAGGCCATCCTCTACGGCCTCGGACAACCCTATCGTGGAATGGACGAAGGCGAACTACGCCTCGCCTTGGCCGACTACCTGGTGTCGGATAAGTGTGCCGCGGCAGGGATGGTATTGCTGGTCGACGAAGCCCACACCCTGCCGTTGCGCCTGCTCGACGAGATCCGCATGTTGATGAACCTCGTCCACAACGGGCAGGTTCGCACCCGCCTGGTCCTCGCGGGCGGGCCCACGCTCGAAGAGCGGTTTGCCAGCCCTCGGCTCGCGTCCTTCAGCCAACGGTTGGCCGCGCGGTGCTACCTCGAGGCATTCGACCGCAGCCAGACCGAGGCCTACGTGCGCCATCAGGTGGTTTGGTCGGGTGGGGACCCCGACGCCCTGTTCCCGGCCGAGGCACGCACTGCCGTGTACCAGGCGACCGACGGCGTACCGCGACTGATCAATCAGGTCTGCGACCACGCCCTGGTTCTATGCTTTGCCGCGGGCCGAACGAGTGTCGAGCGAGTTGCCATCGAAGAGGCGTGGGCCGACTTGCAACAGCTTCCCACGCCGTGGAACGGCGAGGCGCGCGGTGCCAAGCCCGGCACGGGTGTAATCGAATTCGGCAATCTCGACGACGAACCCCGCGCCGCGCCATCGCAGGCGCCGACGACCGATCGCGACAACCTCGGCGGTCCAACGCCCGCCGTGCCCGCCGACAGCGCGATCGCTGCCACCGCGCTCGCGCCGGACAAACAGGTCGAACGCATCGAGGCAATGCTGAGCGAGTTGGAGGAGGAATTCCACCCGGCCGGCTCGATCAAGCCCGAGGTGGAACTCGTGTTCGACGATCTCAGCAATCCGTTTAGCGAGCCGTTCGTCGAGGAAGAAGTCGTCGTGGACC
>DYLT01000208.1 GCA_020721945.1 Blastopirellula marina | reverse complement strand
CTGGAGGGGGTCGCCTATCTCAACGCCCGCATCCGCCACAAGCTCGACGACGACTTTCCCGAGATCGCCGAGGGGATGCTGGGCGTGCTTTATCCGCACTATCTCGCCCCGGTGCCCTCGATGTCGGTCGTGGCGTTTCACCTGGACCGGGGGCAGGGCGAGTTGACCACGGGCTACATGCTGCCGCGCGGCACGCCGTTGGAGGCCGAGTCGCCCGACGGCCAGCCGTGCCGCTTCCGCACCATTTACCCGGTCACCTTGTGGCCGATCGAGGTCGCCTCGGCCGGTCTGGCCGGGCCGCCGTTCGCGCCGCCTCCGGCCCACGTCGCCGCCAAGGCGAAGGCCCTGCTACGGATCGAACTGCGGTCGGCCGCCCCCGATTTGCCCCTGAGCCAGTTGGCCTTGCGGTCGCTGAGGTTCTTCCTCAAGGGACAGGGCCAGCACGTGTTCCCGCTGTACGAGTTGCTTTTCCGGCACGTGGTGGGCGTCGTGGTCGCCTCGGCGCCGCGCGAACCCGAGCCCGTGCCCCTGGCGCCGGAGGCCATCCAGCCGGTCGGTTTCGGCCGCGACGAGGGAGCGCTACCGTACCCGGCGCGGTCGTTTCTCGGGTATCGCCTCCTGACCGAGTACTTCGCGTTTGCCCCGAAGTTCTTGTTCTTCGATTTGACCGGGCTGGGCGGCGGGGCACTGGCCAAGGCCGGCCGCACCATCGAAATCCGCATCTACCTCGACCGGTCGATTGCCGACGTCGAGCAGAACCTGACGGCCGATACGTTCCGTCTCGGCTGCACGCCGATCGTGAACCTGTTCCCGCTCCGGGCGGAGCCGATCGCCCTGACGCACACCGAAACCGAGTACCGCGTCGTCCCCGATGCCCGCCGCCCCGGGGCCCACGAGGTGTTCTCGATCGACCGCGTGACGGCGACCTCGCCGGACAACGAGCGGGTGGAGTACCAGCCGTTCTACTCGTTCAAGCACGCCGCCGACCGCCAGAGCCAGAGGACCTTCTGGCACGCGGTGCGGCGCCCGGCCGCCTTGGCCGGCGGGAAATCCGAGGCCTTCGACACCTACGTGTCGCTGGTCGATACGCAGTTCTCGCCTTCCGCCCCGGCCGGCTGGACGCTCGACATCGAGACCACGTGTCTCGACGGTGATCGGCCCAGGCGGTGCATCGCGGTCGAAGGCGAAAGCGGGCTCCGCCTGACCAAGGGCGCGCCCGTCACGCGGGTCGAGTGCCTGACCGAGCCGACGCGTCCCTTCCGCCCCGCCTCGAGGCGCGGCGCCCTGTGGCGGCTGATTTCTCACCTGTCGCTCAACCACCTCTCGTTGGCCGACGAGGAGGACGGGGCCCATGCCCTGCGCGAAATCCTCCGGCTCTACGATTTTGCCGACTCGGCCGAAACCCAAAGCATGATCGAGGGCGTGCTGAACGTGCGGACCCGGCGTGTCGTGGGCCGAGGCGGTGGTCTGCGCGGCGGTGTGTGCCGCGGGCTGGAAGTGACGATCGACTTCGACGAGAGCCGCTTCGTCGGTAGCGGACTCTACCTGTTCGCCTCGGTGCTCGAACGGTTCCTCGGCCTGTACGCCTCGGTGAACTCGTTTTCCAAACTCGTGGCGACGACGAAGAAAGGAGGGGAGCCCTGGCGATGGCCACCCCGGGCAGGCGAAACCATCCTTCTGTAAGCCGCCAGTTGGCCGACGATCCGACCCGCTTCGATCTCTTCCAGGCGGTCCGGGTGCTCGAATGGCTGGCCCGCGAACATGCCGCCGACCATCCCGAGCGGATGCGTCGTCCGGTGGGAGAGGACCACGCGCCGCGGCAGGAGGTGGTCCGGTTTCGCGCGGTCCCCTCGATGAGCTTTCCCGCGGCCTCGATCGCCCAGCTTGCTCCGCCCCAACAGAACGACGAGGCGTCGGCCGGGCCTCCCGAAATGGCGGTCGCCGCGATGGGGCTTACCGGCCCCAGCGGCGCGCTGCCCCACCACTACACCTCGATGCTCATCGAGCGCGTCCGGCTGAAAGACCACGCGCTTCGCGATTTTCTCGACCTGTTCAACCACCGCACGATCTCGCTGTTCTATCGCGCCTGGGAAAAACACCATTTTCCCTTCGCCTACGAGCGCGGCCGGCGGATCGACCAGACCGAGGAAGACCTCTTCACCCGCTGCCTGTACGGCCTGGTCGGTCTGGGGACCGGCGGCCTTCGCGACCGGCTGGCGGTCGACGACGAGGCGGTGCTGTTCTACGGGGGGTACTACGCCCACTGGCCTCGCTCGGCCCCATCACTCGAGCGCCTGTTGGCCGATTATTTCGAGGTCCCGGTCGAGGTCCGGCAGTTCCAAGGCGCCTGGCTGTATCTGGCGCCGGAGGACCAATCGGCAATGCCCTTTTCGGGCAAGCCGGGATAGAACAACCGGCTGGGCGAGAGCCTGTTGGCGGGCAGCCGGGTCTGGGATGTCGAAAACCGCTTTCGCATCCGTTTGGGGCCGCTGGGCTACCGGCAGTTCTGCCGGTTCCTGCCGTCGGGCGACGCCCTCAAGCCGCTGGTCCACTTGACCCGGCTGTATGTCGGCCCGCAGCTCGATTTCGACGTTCAACTCGTGCTCTCGGCCAAGGAAGTCCCCTGGTGCCGCCTGGGCGACCGGACCAACCCGTCCCGCGCGGGCTGGAACACCTGGATCCGCGCGCGGGACTTCGACCATGACGCGGACGATCCCGTTTTCACCCTGGAAGCCTGACTATGGTGCCCGTCAATTTGAAATCCCTGGTGGCGCGGCTGAACGAGACCACGCGCCGTAGCTTGGAAGCCTCGGCGGGGCTGTGCTTGTCGCGCACGAACTACAACGTCGAGATCGAACACTGGCTCCTCAAGCTCATCGAGGCGCCCAACACCGACCTGGCGGCGCTGTTGCGGCACTACGGGATCGATGCCGGGCGCGTGGCCGGGGCGCTGACCCGGGTGATCGACCGCTTCAAGACCGGCAACGCCCGCGCCCCGGGACTCTCGCCCCACGTGGTCGATTGGATCCGCGAGGCCTGGATCGTGGCCTCGGTCGATTTTTGCGCGCCGCGGGTGCGGTCGGGCCACCTGCTGTGCGCCCTGTTGGCCGACGAGTCGCTGTCGCGCACCGCGCACGAGGCCTCGCCCGAGTTCGGCAAAATCCCCCTCGAGGCCCTCCGGAAGGAACTCACGGCGCTGACGGCGGAGACGACCGAGGCGGAGGTCGAGCGGGCGATACCCCCCGAGGCCGGCGCGGCAGCCCCCGGCGCGCCGGTCGGCCCCGGCGGCCCCTCCCGCACCCCCGCCCTCGACCAGTTCACCATCGACCTGACGGGCCGGGCGAAGAAGGGGCAGATCGACCCCGTGCTCGGACGCGACGCCCAAATCCGGCAGATCATCGACATCCTCACGCGACGGCGGCAGAACAATCCGATCCTCACCGGCGAGGCGGGCGTGGGCAAGACCGCCGTCGTCGAGGGCTTCGCGCTGCGCATTGCCGCCGGCGACGTGCCGCCGGCCCTGAAGCACGTATCGGTCCGCGTGCTGGATCTGGGGCTGCTCCAGGCGGGGGCCGGCATCAAGGGCGAGTTCGAGAACCGCGTCAAGTCGGTCATCGACGAGGTCAAGGCCTCGCCCAAGCCGATCATCCTGTTCATCGACGAGGCCCACAACATGATCGGCGCCGGGGGCAGCGCCGGCCAGGGCGACGCCGCCAATCTGCTCAAACCGGCCCTGGCCCGCGGCGAACTCCGTACCATCGCGGCGACGACCTGGGCGGAGTACAAGAAGTACTTCGAGAAGGACGCGGCCCTGGCCCGCCGCTTCCAGGTTGTCAAGGTCGAAGAGCCCAGCGAGGAACGCTGCGTCGAGATGATGCGCGGTTTGGCCGAGACCCTCGAGAAGCACCACCAGGTGCGGATTCTCGACGAGGCCCTGCGCGACGCGGTGCGCTTGTCGCACCGCTACATTTCCGGCCGGCAGTTGCCCGATAAGGCGGTCAGTCTGCTCGACACGGCCTCGGCCCGGGTGGCCATCAGCCACACGGCCATTCCGCCCGCCCTCGAGGACTGCCGCCGGCGCATCGCGCAGCTCGACACAAGTCTGGGCATCCTCCGGCGCGAGAACCTCGCCGGCGCCGTGAACCAGGAGCAGATCGACGACCTGTCGCGCCAACGGGAGGCCGCCGAGGCCGAGCGCGTCGCCCTCGAAGCGCGTTGGAAACAAGAGGCCGATCTGGTCGCCCGCCTGCGCAGGATCCGCCGGCAGTTGGAGACGGGGCTGGCAGAGCCGGGCGACGGCCAGCCCACGGCGCCGCAAGCATCCGGCACGCCCGCCGCGGCGGCGGCGCCCAGCGCGGCGGCCGCCCCGGCGCCCCCGGCGCCTGCCGAATTGACGCCGGCGCAGCGCGATGCGTTGCGGGCCGACATGGAGCGGCTGAGCAAACAGCTCAAGGATCTCCAGGGCGAGAACCCGCTCATGCAGGTCTGCGTCGACGGTCAGGCCGTCGCCGAGGTCGTCTCGAACTGGACCGGCATCCCGGTCGGCCGCATGGTCACCGACGAAATCCGCACCGTGCTGTCGCTGAAGGAACGCATGGAGGAACGCATCGTCGGCCAGTCGCACGCCCTGGAGGCCATCGCCCAGCGCATCCGGACTTCGCGGGCGAACCTCACCGACCCCCGCCGGCCCATCGGCGTGTTCCTGCTGGTCGGCCCCAGCGGCGTGGGCAAGACCGAAACCGCGATCACCCTGGCCGATCTGCTCTACGGCGGCGACCAGAACATGACCGTCATCAACATGTCGGAGTTCAAGGAAGAGCACAAGGTATCGCTGTTGATGGGGTCGCCGCCGGGCTATGTGGGGTACGGCGAGGGCGGCGTGCTCACCGAGGCCGTGCGCCGTCGGCCGTACAGCGTGGTGCTGCTCGACGAGATGGAAAAAGCCCACCCCGGCGTCCAGGACATCTTCTACCAGGTCTTCGACAAGGGCACGCTGCGCGACGGCGAGGGGCGCGACATCGACTTCAAGAACACGTTGATCCTGATGACCTCCAACGCGGGGACCGACGTGATCATGAAGCAGTGCGCCGACCCCGAAACCGCGCCCGACCCCGAGGCCCTCGCCGAAATCCTCCACCCCGAGCTGCTGAAGACCTTCAAGCCCGCGTTTCTCGGCCGAGTCATTCTCGTGCCCTACTACCCCCTCGGCGACGAGGCGATGAAGGCGATCGTCGAGCTCCAGTTGGGGCGAATCCGCCGCCGGGTCGAGGAGAACCACCGGGCCCGGTTCGAGTACGATCCCGAGCTGGTCTCGGCCATCGCTAGCCGCTGCACCGAGGTGGCCAGCGGGGCGCGAAACATCGACCACATCCTCACGCGGACGCTGCTGCCGGAGATGTCGGCCGAGTTCCTCGCGCGCATGGCCGAGGGGCTGCCGCTCAACGCGGTCCGCGTGTCGATGGCCCCCGACGGGAAGTTCGCCTACGCGTTCTCGTAGCCGATCGACACCCATCTCTCCAGCACACGCAGGCCGCCCTCGCGCGGTGGCGGGGCGCGGGTCACTTCATTGCCGCCGAAGCCGTAACTCAGGCGCTCGAGATCGTGCAAGTCGATTTCGCCGAGGCGTTCCACCGCCGCAAGGCCGCGGGCCCCCACCCGAGGTTCGCCTACCTTGAAGAAGACGATCGCGCCGGATACAACAGCAGAGTCTCCAGGAGATTTTGCCATGCGACGCATCGTCAGACTCGCTTTCGGACTGTTCGTGATGGGCGCCCTCGCGTGGTCGCCGGCGCCTGCCCAGGTCGATCTCGAGGCCATGGCCCAGCGGATCAAGGTCCGCCACGCGGCCGTGCCGCGCAAGGTGCTGGCGTTCTACTACCCGTGGTACCACAACCCGGCGGTTCCTCGCGGCAGCGGCCTGGGCATGAGTTGGCAGGGCGTCGATGAGGCGAAGAAGCAAATCGGCAACGTGGCCCACTTTCCGACCCTGGGGCCCTACGACTCGCACGACGCGAAGCTCATCGCCCAGCATGGCGCGTGGGCCAAGGCATCGGGCATCGACGGCTGGATCGTCAGTTGGTGGGGCCAAGGCTCGCCGACCGACCGGGCCATGCCCTTGCTCCTCGACGCGGCCCAGCGGGCCGGCCTCCGCGTGACGATCTACTACGAGACCGTCCCCCGGCCACAGAACGCCGCCTCGGCCGCGGCCGACCTGCTCGGCGTACTCGAGCGATACGGCAAGCATCCCGCGTGGCTATCGGTCGATCACCAACCCGTGGTCTTCGTCTACGGACGGACACTTGGCGAGATCGGCCTGCCCGGCTGGCTCGAGGCCATTTCGCGGGTCAACGGCAGATATCCGGGCGGGGCGGTGTTCCTCGGCGACGACATGGGCCGGGCCGCCGCGCGGATCTTCGACGGCATCCACACGTACAACCCCGTGGGCTCGCTGGTGGGCAAGAACGCCGACCAGGTCCGGGCGTGGGCGCGCCAGACCTATCCGGCCTGGGTCAAGACCGCCGATGCCCAGGGACGGATCAGCACGATCACGGTGATTCCCGGCTACGACGACACGAAGATCCGCAAGCCGGGGCTCCGGTGCGACCGCCTCGGCGGGACGCTGTACGAAGTGCAGTGGGAAGAGGCCATCGCGGCCGACCCGCACTGGATACTCATCACGTCGTGGAACGAGTGGTACGAAGGGAGCGAGATCGAGCCCTCGGTGGAGTTCGGCGAGGCCTCCCTGCGGCAGACGGCGAGGTACGCGGCCAAGTTCAAGGCCAAGGGACCGCGGGCGGACAAGTCCACGCCGGCGGGAGCCGCGCCGCCTGCGAACCCCGAATTCGAGAAGCTCGCCTTCGCCAGCGCGGTGCTCCCCGACGCGGGTTCCGCGGCCGTCTGGCCGCTCGCGCGGTTGCCGGTGAAGCCCGTGATGCTCTCGGCCCGACAGGCGGCTGAGCTTCAATCGGCCGACGCGCGGAAGTACCCGGTGTTGTTCTACGCCGGCGACGAGAACTACCGCCAGACAGCGGCCCATCGGGGCGATGTCGACGAAGGGCTCTTGCGCTATCTCCGCGGCGGCGGGCTGCTGGCCGTCTTCCCCTCCGGCCCGATGCCTTTCCATTACAACGAAACGGGGCGGGCGGTGGCCCATAGCGGCAAGTTCGGTCTGCCGCTCTCGGTGGCCGGGCCGGCCGGCGGTTGGGAGCGGCCGCCCGAGGACGCGAGGCTGCACTTCGTGAAACTCGGGAAGCACCTGCCGCACGTTCCGGCCAGAATCCCTTTCCCGGGCGGCGACCCGCGGTGGCGGCCCTTCGTGCGATCGGCGCTGTCGCCGGGCGATCGCGTCATCCCCCTAATCGAGCTTCGCGACGACCAAGGAAAATCCTACGGCGACGCGGCGGTGTACGTCGAACACCGCGCGAGCGAGCCGAAGGGCGGGCGGCTGCTGTACGCCTGCTACAACCTCGTCGAGTCGGAATACGGCGAGGCGCTGGTCGAAGACCTGCTGGTGTTCGTTGTCAAGCAGATCGAGTCGAGTGAGAGGTGAAGGACCCACATCCAACGGTGATGGGGTCAGGCACTTCAAACATCAATCGTCGCTGGAATCACGGTCTTTCCGAGGGCAGACGCAATTCCCGGCGACGATTGAAGTAAGGTGGGTAAGGGAGTGGCGTCCCACTCCCTCCCCGTTGTCGCGCGAGGGTTGATTCCCTCGGTTTACCGGCGTGCGGATTCCCCGCACCGGGGAGCTGCGTCCGTCATGGGCCGGGTGCTGCCAACCATGGGTCCCCTCGTCATCGAATTCGTCGGTAGCCAGGACTACGGCGTTCGGGTTAACGCGCCGTAGGCTTCGGTGCCCTTGTCCGCGGAGTCCAGCCTAAGGTCTTCAGGCTGCTCAACCCTTTCAGGCGTGCCAGCCCGGCGTCGGTGACTCGCGTGTTATGGAGCAACAACTGTTCCAGCCGAGGCAGGCTTTCCAAGTTCACAAGGCCGGCGTCGGTGACCTCCGTCCCGGAAAGGTCCAGCGAACGAAGCTCGGTCAGGCCGCGGAGGTGGTACAGTCCCGCATCAGTGACGTGCGTGTTCTTGAGCCACAGGTTCCGCAGGCCGGTCAACCCCTCAAGATGTGCCAATGCGGCATCCGTGACCGGTGTGTCGTCGAAGCACAACTCCCGCATCTTCGTCATCGCCGAAACGTACTCCAGGTCGCTGGCATGAGTGCCCTTAAGGAAAAGAACCTCCAGCCCCGTCAAACCTTGAAGATGCCTAAGTCCCGCATCGGTTATCGCCGTGTCGCAAATGAAAAGCTTCTTCAGCGTCGTCAGTTCCCTCAGGTGCTCCAGTCCCGCGTCGGTGACCGAGGTGTAGCCGAGAGACAGTGCCTTAAGCCCATTGAGCCTCTTGAGATGCTCCAAGTCCGCATCGGTAAACCCGATGGAACCAGTACCCACGAAGGAAACCCCGTACAGAAAGTCGCGCAGCGGCGGCCTGGTCCAGTCGGGGTCCGCATCAGCGGGTGTATCATACTTGACCCGGGCCCCGGCCGCCTCCAGCGTCTCGACCGCGCGTTTCTGCTCCCGTGCCGTGCGCAGACGGGCTGTGAACCACCCCAGGGCGATGCTGAGCAGCAAGACGACGCCCAGCATCGTCCGGAGGGTGAACTGGTAGAAGCGAAGAGGCTTCATGGTCAAAACTCCGTCCCCACGTCCTGCATTTCACCGGTAGCAAGAATCACCTTGTTGTCGCCGACCATCTTGTAGATGCGTAGCCGAATCGAGGCTACCAAGCGTCCGGTCTCCGGGTCTACGTTCGGATTCTCCGGGTCAATGACATAGTAGTCTCCGGCAGTGAAGTAGTAGGTGTCGTTGGGGTAGCCCGACTGCCAAAGCCAGACGCCGCCAACCGGCACCGATCTCCATTCCACTATGAGGCCGGGGTAGACGTGTGCCTCCAGGTAGAAGTCAGAGCCCATCTGCCATCCATGCGGTACGTAGAAGAGGCCGTACCCGTACATATCGCCCGGGTTGCCGGAGGCATAGTACGTGTACGTTGCCTCCATGAACTGGACGCTCTGCGCATCCGCCGACCGAGGGGAGGTCGAAACGAGTAGAACCGCATCAGAACGAGCATGAAGAAAAGTCGTGAACGTATGGATTCCTCCTTCTCCAGTGTCGCCGAAGAGCTTCGCACCGTCCACCCCTTCATGTTAATGCGTTTCGCGCGGAAGACCGGCCAGAGTTTGGACAAGAAGGTTGCGGAGAACTGCCTGGCGTGCTATCCGCGAGACCCCAAATCGGGTCTCTTAGGAGGTCTCTATGGATGGGCCGTGTGATCCAGAACTCCAGCACCTACTAGCCGACGCACAGCATGGATCACTGGATGCCGTGGAGCAACTCATTGACCTGTTCACGCCGTACACGCGAAAGGCAGTCCGCCGCAGCCTGCGCAGCGTGCGGCGGAAGGTGCAGAGCCGCTACGATTCGAGGGACTTCGTGCAATCGGCGTGGGTCGCGTTCTTTGCGGTACCCGGCCAACTGGAGAGGTTCACGAGGCCGGAGGACGTGCTGAAGTT
>DYLT01000207.1 GCA_020721945.1 Blastopirellula marina | reverse complement strand
CCGTCGTTCTGCCGCACCGGGCGATGGGCCTGGGTAAGCAGCTACTTCCCCCATCACGGCGAAGAGGCGTGCCTGCGTGGGGTGAATGGGTCGGGGACGATCTTCTTCAGCCAGTGCAACTTGCGATGCCGTTTCTGCCAGAACTTCGAGATCAGTTGGCATTCGGCGGGTGTCCCCGTCGAGCCCGATGCCCTGGCCCGCATCATGCTCGACCTCCAAGATCGCAAATGCCACAACCTCAACCTGGTGACGCCCTCGCACGTGGTGCCGCAGATACTCGAGGCCTTGGTGTTGGCGGCGCAGGCGGGGCTTTGCCTGCCGATCGTGTACAACACCGGGGGGTACGACCGCGTCCAGACCTTGCGGCTCTTGGATGGCGTGGTCGACATCTACATGCCCGACTTCAAGTTCTCCGACGCCGAGACGGCCCGCCAACTGGCCAATGCGCCCGACTATCCCGAGGTCGTCCAGCAAGCGATCCGCGAGATGCACCGGCAGGTGGGCGACCTGGTGCTGGACGAGCGAGGGCTGGCCCGCCGGGGGTTGCTGGTCCGCCATCTGGTGATGCCGGAAGGAAAGGCGGGCACGCGCCAAGCCATGCGGTTCCTCGCGCGCGAGGTGTCGCGCGACACGTTCGTGAACCTCATGCGCCAGTACCGGCCGGAAGGCGAGGCGAGGCGCCTTCCGCCGATCGACCGCCCGATTACGGCCGCCGAGTGGCTCGACGCGGTGCGGATCGCCCGCGAGGAAGGCCTCTGGCGATTCGACCGGGAAGCCTGAACGCCCGAGGCCCGCGCCATCTTCCGGAGGACGGTCCCCTCCGGCTCGCGGGAACCGTTCGCAGGCGGGGGACTGGCTCGGGCTTTGGGCGCTTGCGGGCCGAAACGCGTGCCTGCCCCCTTCACGTCCGCACGGCGGACTACCCCCGGGGACGCGGCGTGTAGGCGGTGTGCAGCAGGTGATGCGACAATGGGCCCAGCGGCTTGCCGAGGAACTCTTCGTAGAGCTTTTGAAGTTCGGGGTTTTCGTGGCTCTTGCGGAGGCGCTTGCCCTCGTCCTCGCGGTAGATGGCGGCGATGCGGGCCTCGCGCACCCGGTTGTCGGTAAACCGGGGCTGGCCTCCGCCCCCGATGCACCCGCCGGGGCAAGTCATCACCTCGATGAACTGGTAGGGCTTCTGGCCGCGCTTGACGGCCCCGATCACGCGGTTGGCGTTCGACAGCCCGTGCGCCACGGCCACGTGGAGCGTGATGCCTTCGAGGAATTTCCATTCGGGCAGCGTGCCTTCGACGCGCAGCGAGGCCTCTTTGACGCCTGCCAGTCCGGCCACGGGCTGGACGTGCAGGTTCGGCATCGGAAGCGGCCGGCCGGTGACCAGCTCGTAGGCCGTGCGCAGGGCGGCCTCCATCACGCCGCCGGTGTTGGCGAAGAGGTCGGCCGCGCCGGTCGAGAGACCCAGGGGGGCGTCCATCGCTTCGTCAGGCAGCGCGTGGAAGTCGATGCCCGCCGCCCGGATCATCTTGCCCAGCTCGCGGGTCGTCAGCACCACGTCGACGTCGCGCACGCCGCTGGCGTCCATCTCGGGGCGCTGGCACTCAAACTTCTTTGCCGTGCAGGGCATGACCGAGACGACGAACACCTGCTCGGGCGTCTTGCCCAGCTTTCGGGCGTAATACGTCTTGGCCACCGCCCCAAACATCTGCTGCGGCGACTTGCAGGTCGAAAGGTTCGGCAACAGGTCGGGGTGGAAGTACTCCATGAACTTGATCCACCCCGGCGAGCAGCTCGTGAACATGGGCAGAGCCACCGGCTGCTTCTCGACCAGGGCGTTGCGGAGCCGCGCGAGCAACTCGTTTGCCTCTTCGACGATCGTCAGATCGGCCGCGAAGTTCGTGTCGAACACGGCGTCGAAACCCAGCCGGCGCAAGGCCGCGACCATCTTGCCGGTCACCAGCGTGCCGGGCGGGTAGCCGAAGCACTCGCCCAAGGCCGCGCGGATCGCCGGGGCCGTCTGCACCACGACATGGTTGTCGGGCTTGTCCAGCGCGTTCCACACCTCGTCGATCTGGTCGCGCTCGGTGATCGCGCCCACCGGGCAGATCGCCGCGCACTGGCCGCACTGCACGCAAGGCACCGTGGCCAGGTCGTGGTTGAAGGCCGGACCGATGACCGTGTCGAAGCCCCGATTCTGCGGCCACAACGCGCCCACGTCCTGCATCTCGGCGCAGACGCTCACGCAGCGCCGGCACTTGATGCACTTGCCGTTGTCGCGCCGCAAGGCCGGGGTCGAGGTGTCGATCCGCCGGCGCGTCTTCTCGCCCGTAAACTCGATCTCGCGGATCCCCAGCTCGGCCGCCAGGCCCTGAAGCTCGCAGTCCTCGTTGCGGTCGCACGTCTGGCACTCGCCGTTATGCTCCGACAAAAGCAGCTCGACGACGAGCCTGCGCGCATGTCGCACGCGGCGGGTGTTCGTGTGGACCTTCATCCCTTTGGCCACGGGCATCGAGCAGGCAGCAGCCAGGTTCCGCGCGTCTTCCAGCTCGACCACGCACACCCGGCACGCGCCGATCGGACGCAAGCTCTCGACGTGGCATAACGTGGGGATCTTGATCCCCGCCTGGCGCGCGGCCTGGAGGATCGTCGTCCCCTCGGGGACTTCCACCGGGCAGTTGTTGATGTGCAAGGTGATCATGGGAGCTTCTTGGAATCGCCGGGGATGTCAGGGGGAATGTCGACCGTCGGGATGGGTCATTCGCGGTCCTTCCCGCGCCCGTAGTCGCAGCGGAGGCATCGCTTGGCCTGGCCGATGGCCACCGCCTCGCGCCACGGCTGCTCGACCTCGTCGAAGTTGCACCGGCGGCGCTGGACCGGCAAGAGCACCAGCTTTTCGCGGGGTGTATCGACGGGATCGGCATTGGGGTCGAAGTGCGTGTCGACCGGTCGGGTCTCGCGCCAGAACGCGTGGTTGTGGCCGGTCAGGTACAGGTCGATTCCCACGGCCGCGCGTTCGCCCGACGCGATCGCTTCGACCACCGAGGCCGGGCCGGTCACCGCGTCGCCCCCGGCGAAGATCCACTTTTCCGAGGTCTGGCCGGTCACGGGGTTGATCTGGAGGTAGTCGCGCCCGCGCGTCTCCAGCGGCACGCTGTTGGTGATGCGCTTGAGGTCGAGGCGCTGGCCGATCGCGACGAGGATCTGGTCGGCGGGAAGGAGGAAGGCCGCGCCGGCCTCCTCGGGCCGGCGGCGCCCGGAGCGGTCGAACTCGCCGAGGCGCATGGGCATGCACGTGATGCCCGCGACCTTCTTGCCCGCCACCACGACCTCCAACGGCGCGGTCAGCAACCGAAGCTGCACGCCTTCGTGTTCGGCCTCTTCGATTTCTTCTTCGTAGGCCGGCATGGCGTCGCGGCTGCGGCGGTAGACCACGGTGACCGATTCGGCGCCGAGCCGCAGCGCGGTTCGGGCCGCGTCGATGGCCGAATTGCCACCGCCGATCACCACGACGTTCTTGCCCACCGGGACCGAACCGCGGAGGTTGTACGCCCGCAGGAAACTCAGCGCGTCGGTCACGCCCTCGGCGTCTTCGCCGGGGATGCCCAGCGACAAGCCCAGGGGGGCGCCGACGCCGAGGAACACGGCCTCGTACCCTTCGGCACGCAGGCCCCGAAGCGAGAAGTCCTCGCCGAGCCACATATTGGTGAAGATCTCGACGCCCATGCGTTCGACCATGCGGACCTCGCGGGCGACGACCTCGCGGGGGAGCCGATAGGCCGGGATGGTTTGGACCAACATGCCGCCCGGCCGCGGCGTGCCCTCGAAGACCCGCGGCCGGTAGCCCAATCGGGCCAGAAAGTAGGCGCACGACAACCCCGCCGGTCCGGCCCCGACGATGGCGATCTTGCGCCGGGCGTTTTCTTCGTTTTCGCGGATTTCGGGCAGGACGTAGGTGACCTCCTGGTCGGCCAGGAAACGCTTGATCCCTCGAATCGACACCGGCGCGTCGATCGACGCCCGCCGGCATTTGTCCTCGCACGTGTGGAAGCACACGCGCGAACAGATGGCGGGGAAGGGATTCCGTTCGCGGTGCAGACGCAACGCTTCGGCATAGCGCTTCTCGGCCACCAACGACACGTACCCGGGAATATCGACGTTGGCCGGGCAGGCGCTTTCGCAGGGGGCATGGACCAGCGCCGGGCATACGCCCGCCCGGCACCGCTTGTCGCGGATGTGCTCGACGTACTCGTAGCCGAAGTGGCGAATGGTCGACAGCACCGGGTTGGGGGCGGTCTGGCCCAGGCCGCACAGCGAAGTGTCCTTGATCGTCTCGCCGAGTTCGATAAGCCGCTCGACGTCTCCTTCGTCGCCGTCCCCTTGGCAGATGCGGTTGATAATCTCCAGCATCCGCTTGGTGCCCACCCGGCAGGGAACGCACTTGCCGCACGACTCTTCCTGGACGAACTCGAGGAAGTAGCGGGCGACATCGACCATGCAAGTGTCCTCGTCCATGACGATCAGGCCGCCGGAGCCCATGATGGCCCCCAGCTCGGCCAGCGACTCGTAGTCCAAAGGCACGTTCAGGTGCTGCCGGGGGATGCATCCGCCGGAGGGGCCGCCGATCTGGGCTGCCTTGAACTCCTTGCCCCCCGGAATGCCGCCGCCCACGTCGTAGATCAAGTCGCCCAGGGGCATGCCGACGGGCACTTCGACCAGGCCCGCGTGGTGGATCGCCCCGGCCAGGGCGAAGACCTTGGTGCCCTTGCTCTTTTCGGTTCCGAACGAGGCGTACCACTCGCCGCCGCGCAGGAGGATGGCCGGGACGTTTGCGTACGTTTCGACGTTGTTCAGGACCGTGGGCTTGCCCCAGAGGCCCTGTTGGGTGGGGAAAGGCGGACGGGGGCGCGGTTCGCCCCGGTTGCCCTCGATCGACGTGAGCAGGGCCGTCTCTTCGCCGCAGACGAAGGCCCCGGAACCCTTGCGGATCTCCAGGTCGAAGTCGAACCCGCTGCCCAGGATGTCCTTGCCCAAAAGCCCCCGTTCCTTGGCTTGGTTCAACGCCACGTGGAGTCGTTCGACGGCCAAGGGGTATTCGGCGCGCACGTAGACGTAGCCGGTCGAGGCCCCGATCGTGGCCCCGGCGATGATCATCCCCTCGATGACGCTGTGGGGATCGCCCTCCAGGACGCTGCGGTCCATGAACGCCCCGGGATCCCCTTCGTCGGCGTTGCAAACCACGTACTTGATGGCGCCGGGGGCCTGCCGGGCGAATCGCCACTTCAGCGCCGTGGGGAAGCCGGCGCCTCCACGCCCGCGCAGCCCCGACGTCTTCAGCGTCTGGATGACCGCCTCGGGGTCCCGCTTGGCAAGCACTTGGGCCAGCGCCTGATAGCCGTCTTCGGCAAGGTAGTCTTCGATCCGCTGGGGGTCGATGCGCCCGCAGTTGCGCAGCACGATCTTCACCTGGCGCTTGAAGAAGTCGATATCGCCGGCCCGGGGTACGTCGCGGCCGTCGAGCCGCTTATGCGTCAGGCGGGTGACGACGCGACCGCGGACGAGATGCTCGCTGACGACCTCAGCGGCATCCTGGGGCTTGAGTTTCTCGTAGAAGACCTCGTCGATCATGGCCACCGGCCCGCCCGAGCACGGGCCGAGGCAGCCGGTCTCGACCAGGCTCACCCGATCTTGGATGTTCCGGCGTTCCAGTTCCATTTCCAGCGCGGCCTTGACGCGCAGCGAGCCCGACGCAATGCAGCCGGCCCCGGCGCAAAGCAGGATCTGCTTGTGGCCAGCCGCCTGGCGGTTGCGCTTCTCGGCACGAATCGCGTCGCGAAGGGCGGTCAGTTGCTGGGCGTTAGCGATCCGGCTCGTCATAGCGGGTCTCCGTTACCGCGGGGGTTTGCGTCGGCGCTGGCGTCTTGGTATGGCTCGAGGATCTTGCCGATGCGCGCCACTTTGACCCTCTGGTGAACGTCTTGGTCGACCATGATCACCGGGGCAAGACCGCAGGCACCGAAGCATCGGCCCACGTCGAGCGAAAACTGGCGGTCTGCGGTGGTCTCGCCCACCTCGATGCCCAGGGCCGACTTCAGCGCGGCAAGGACGGCTTTTCCGCCCCGCACGTAACAGGCCGTCCCCAGACACACGCGGACCAGGTGTTTCCCCCGGGGTACCGTGCTGAAAAACGAGTAGAATCCCACGACCCCCGCCACCTCGCTGTACGGCTTGTCGAGGGCCAAGGCGATCTTCTTCAGAGCGATCTCGGGCAGGTAGCCGAACATCGCCTGGGCGATCTGGAGCACGGGAATCAATGCGCCCTGCACTCCGCGATACTCTTGCAATACGTCATCGAGCTGGGCCAGAAGCTCGGCCTCGGTCGCCTCGTGACACGCACAGGGGATGGACTCGGGGGACATAGACCCTCGGATGGGCTACTCTTGGAACAGGGCCAGCGGATCGTCTGGCCGGCGGTCAGTTCGCGCCGCCGCGACCGGTTCTGCGCAGATCGTCCATCAATCTGCCAACCCGGTCCAGCAACTACGGATCGGCCGGAAACAGACGCCTAACAGAAGCGGCGTCCGGTGGGAGGACGTTGTGCCGCACATTCTCCTACTCACGGCATGGGAATATGGCGCTATCGCGCTTCCAATGCTGGATCATACCTGATTCCCATGGCAGCGCCTATCGATGCGCACGCATATTGTGCGAAGATCCCGTGGTGGGGAGTGTCAGACGAAATGGCGCGTCGAGCCAGTCAGATGGCCCATGCCCTTTTTTCGACTCAGACGCTGGAGTACCATGAAGTGGGCTGCCTGCCGGGCCCCGAAGCCCACCACGCGGTTGGACGAGATATCGGAGCATGACCGCCATGGCGGATCCTCGCATTCTGGTTCAAGACCACCTCGAACTCACCCGGCGGTACTTCCTGGGTCTGGGGACCGCGGGGATCGGCGGCCTGGTCGCCCTGCCCGCATGGGCCGATTCGCCCGACGGCAAGCTGCCGCCCGTCCCCCTGCAACTCGACGCCGGCGGCCGCCCGCGCGAGTGGCCCATGCGGTATGCCATTGCCCATTGGGTCTACCTCGTGACCGACGTACCGCCAGGTCGTTACCACTTACGGTGTCGCACCATCGACGCAAGAGGAGCGGCCCAGCCCATGCCACGGCCGTTCCCCAAGTCGGGCAATAACGGGATTCAGCGGGCCGAGGTGGTGGTCGAATCGTAGCGCGGCCTGGTCGAGGCCGGACTCCCCGCCCGCAGCGCGCGGCATCGCCCTGGTGCCAGTATGTGTTTCGGGTTCCGGACGAGAGCCGGCTGCCGAGCAAGGGGGAAATCTACGCGGTCCACCACGGCGACTGGGTTCCGCCCGCCACGGAGGACCTGCCCGCTTCGATCGCGGTGCGATGCCGGGTGTGCGGGACGCGGCTGGTGGCCACCGAGGAACAGGTCGGATCGCCGATCGAGTGTCCCGACTGCGGGACGACCGCCCCGGGTCCCCCCGCCGCAAGAGAAGCCCGCAGAGGCATGGTCCGGTCCGTCGGAGATCTACGCCACGTGCGACGAGATCGGGCAGCCCGCGCCCGGGTCCGTGGCGTACCAGGAGCACTACCCCTTCCAATGCCCGACATGCCTCACGCGCCTGCACGCCACGCCGGACCAGGCTGGGCGCGAGATCACGTGCCCCGACTGCGCGAAACCGATCCGCATTCCTCCCCCACCGAGCAAACCCGCTCCGGCGGACTGGGCAGACGAGCCGGAGGTGCCGCCCGAGACATACGACCTGCGCTTGCCCGTCAAAGCGCCTCCCGTGGTCGTACCGGGATTTCGCTCGGCGGCCGAACCTCCGCCGCGTTCTCCGGAAGCGACACCCGAAGCCGACGTCGATGCTCCGCCAGCCAATCGCGGGCACACGGCATCCGCCCGCCGTCTTGATCGCGCCACCCAACGCACGTGGGACGGCAAGCCCCTCGGGTTCTTGTTCTATCCCGGCGTTAAGCTGTGCTGGCTGCTAAGTGCCGGCGGCTTGGCTGCCATCCTGGCTCTGTTGGGCGAGGGGTCCCAGTTGATCGCCGTGGCGGATCCGCGGACCTATTTCCTCGGGATGATGTACATCGCCATCTCGGGACTCCTGGGGCTGTTCGGCTTCGTCATCCTCGCGCCCTACCTGCTGGCGATCTTGCATGACACGGCGGCGGGCTGCGATCGAATCGAGAACTGGCCCGACGACGTGTACCACGACTGGCTGCTTCACGGCATCCATTTCGTCGTGCCCGCGGCGCTGGCCGTGCTCTTGGGCCAAGGGCTCGACCTGCTGCTCGCGCGTGCCGGGGCGCCCGCATGGCTGGGGGTTGGGCTGGGCACGTTCTTGCTGTTTCCGATCCTCTTGCTGTCGGTACTCGAGACCGGATCGCCCTTCGTGCCGTGGTCGCCTCCGGTCTGGCGGAGCCTCGTGGCCGACTGGCCAGCCTGGGCCCTGTTCTACGGGACTGCGTCAATCGTGGTGGCGGTGTCGGGGGTGGTGACGTGGTATGGGCTGGCGCTGGCGGGTTCTTGGGGCGTGCTGCCCGCCTCGGCGGTGGTGGCTGCCGCAGTCCTCCTGTACGTCCGCCTGCTCGGCCGCTTGGCCAGGCATGGTGCACGACGCGCGGACGATCACCCTGCCGCGACAGACCGTGCGCGCGCCCAAGCCCCTCTGCCGCCGGAGACGCGCGAGTAAGATCCTGGAAAACAGCCCCACCGACCGCGCGGTCACGGTGGCTTGGGTTCCCCACGACGGCTCGGGGGGCTTTCTGACGAGCCCTTGGGCACCGTCACGATCAGATCGTCGGAGGTGCCTTCCTTGCCATCGGGACCGCACGAGACCACCTTGGCCGAATCGGGCCCAGCCTCGTACTTGAACTGGTTGCCCCACAGGTCGGTCAGTTGTTGCTCAACGGTCACCGGAGGAGCGCCCGGCGCGGCAGCCGGACCGGTCCGCACGTACGGGCCGCGCCAACCCTTCGCTTCGGAGCGGAACAAGTCCTCGAGCTTCGACGGGAACTGGCCCACGTCCCTCTTGTAGTCCTCGATGCCGCGGCCGATCGTGGCCATCCGCTCCTCGACGGCCAGGGCCCGCGCGTCGAACTTGGGTACCGCCGTGGGGGCCGGCGCCGGCTCTCCCTGACATCCCACAACGACCGCGACCGCAAAGCCACCCCAGACCGCCACCGTTGACCACCGTTGCGCGTCCACCGCCAAGCCCTCCCGGAATCCTGAAAAACCGTGCCGGGCCCGCGAACCTCCCGATATCACGCGTGCGCGAGGCGCGGGCGCAGCGTGCCAAGCGTGCCCATCATGGGCGAAACGTTGGAGCATGGCAAGGGGGCGCGGCCGGAAACCGTTCGCAGGCTGGGGACTGGCTCGTTGGTCGGCCCCTGGTAGGCCGAACCACGAGCCGGTCGTCTTCGCACGCCCTCAAGGGACTTGCGGGATCCTGGAGCGCGGCCGTCTCGGCCGCATCGGTGCGGGCAAGATGCCCGCGCTCCGGCATTTCCCAGAATCGTGCAACACCATTTAGATTCGACGCCAGTCGAGGTCTTCGGCGAGCACCGCGTCGGTCGGTGTGCGGC
>DYLT01000206.1 GCA_020721945.1 Blastopirellula marina | reverse complement strand
CGGAGTGCGTCGATGGCCGTCAGCCCGTCCATGCCCGGCAGCCGCACGTCGAGCAGGATCAGATCGGGCGTGGGCGAGGCGGAAGCCGCCAGCGCCTGCTCGGCCGACGCGGCCACGGAGGCCGTGTGCCCGAGATCGCCAGCCAACCTGGCGATTCCCCAGCAAATGCTCGGTTCGTCATCCACGATCAGAAGGTGTCCCATCGTCGGCTCCGCGCCGGTGCAACGGAAACCGGAAGCAGAAACACGTCTCCCCCGCCCGACGCTCCCATCGCAGGCATCCCCCGTGGGCTTCGGCGATCTGGCGTGCGACGAACAACCCAAGCCCCATGCCGTCGGGCTTGCTCGTCACGAACGGCTCGAAGAGACCTTCCTCGACCGATGCGGGCGGTCCCGGGCCGTTGTCGACGACGCGAATCTCGCCGTATTCCTCCGAGACCCGCGCGATGCGCACCGCCACCTGCGGCGCGCCGCGTCGGGCGTCCTTGGCCGCCTCGCAGGCATTGAGGACCAGATTGCTCACAAGCTGCCGCGCCGCCGCCGGATCGGCCAGGAAGGCCAGCGGTTCCGGGGTTCCGACCGACTCCAGGCGCACCCCCAAGTGTTCCGCCGTGGGACGCAACAGGGCAAGCACGTCGGCCACCAGATCGGCCGCGCCAAGCGGCGACCGTTCCTCGCTCGCCGGCCGGCCCAGCGACAGGAAGCGTTGGAGAAACGACTCCATCACGCCGAACTGCCGCAGCGCGACCGCCAGCGGTTCGTCCGAATCGCCCCGCGGGCAGTCGCGACGATGAAGCTCCACGGCGATCCTGCCGCCCGTGGCCGCGTTGCGCAGTTGGTGGGCCATCCCCGCCCCGATCTTCCCCAGGGTGTGCAGACGCTCGGCGCGCCGAATCTCGACATCGTACCGGCCAAGCCGTTCGGCCATCCGGTTGATCGAATCGGCCAGGTCGCGCAGCTCATCGTTGCGCGGGGGCAGACAGGCCGGCCGGAAATCGCCGCCGGCAATCGCCGCCGTACGGCGGACCAACGCGTGGATCGGCCTGGCAAAGCGCCGGGCCAGAAGCACCGTGGTCGCGGCCGCCGCCACGGCGGCGACCGCGCCGGTCACCATCGCCGGGTACGTGGCCTGCTGGACCTGCGCCGACCACCGGTCTTCGGGATACAGAATGCACAGCGTCCCCGGCGATCCCTGGGACGCCCAGTTTTGCCGCAAGGGAATTCGCTGGGCCAGATACTGGCGGCCGGCCAGCGATACCGAGTGTCTCGTCCCATCGCCCGACGGGGTCTGGCGCAAAGGCAGCGCGCCCAGTTGCCGAACATCGTCGGCGCCGAGCCGAAAGGTACTCTCGTCGATGGCCCCGTTCTCGCGGAGCGTGACCAGCTCAGCGCCCGACAAGCCAGCCACCTGGGTGAGCACGCTGCCGGTCAGCGGGTATTTGGCATCGGTCAGGGTCGAGGCGATCCGCCGCAGGTTGCTTTCCTGATCGGCCCGGGTCCTTTGCGCGGCCCAGTAGGCTGTTGTCCCGCTGGCCAGCACGATCGACAACAGCACGATCAAGAGCATCGGAAGCAGAAGCTGAGCTTGAATCGGCCAGCGCATGCCGCTCACCGCGCAGATGTCGCGCCATTGGACATTGGTGTCGATCCGATCGACAAACCGTCATTCTATCACGTTGCGGCCAAGGCACACAAGTCTCGGCGCTGAACCATCTTCGGAGATTCGCAAGCCTCCGTGCCAGCAAGGCGCGCCCCTTGCGTTCGTCGGTCAACCGCTCGCCAGATCGAGTCCGACCCGCGTGGGTCGCCAGGAAGTCTGGTGCTCGGCCGGTGTCGGTGAGGCGTTTGGTTCGTTGCATGACACCCAGGAGGAAATGGTCGCATGGGAGACTTCGTCCACCTCCCCCGTGGCGCCGGCCGCCGCTTGAGCGGTTTTACCTTGGTGGAGCTTCTTGTGGTAATGGCCATCGTCGGAGTTCTCGTGGGTCTCTTGCTTCCGGCGGTACAAGCGGCGCGCGAGGCGGCACGGCGCGCGCAATGCCTGAACCATCTGAGACAACTCGGGCTGGCGCTGCACCACTACGCGGCGGCCAACTCGACGTTTCCGCCGAGCTTCTGCTTGCGGCCGGGCACGGCGCTGGGCACGAACAATGGCTCGTGGTCGGTGCATGGCCGCATCCTCCCCTATCTCGAGCAGGGCAACGCGTATCAGCGCGTGCGGCTCGACGTGCCCTGGGATGCCCAGGTCGCCACCGGCGTGCCGACCATGCGGACGCCCATCTACCTATGCCCCAGCGAGGCGAACGACCGCGTGCGCGTCGACGCCAGCGGAAACCCCTATACCTACCCGCACAACTACGGGTTCAACTTCGGCACCTGGCTGGTCTACCATCCGGCCACGGGGCAAGGCGGCGACGGGGTGTTCTTTCCGAATAGCCAGTTGACGACGGCGGCCATCCTCGACGGAACGAGCACCACGCTCGGTGCGGCCGAGGTCCGGGCGTTCACCTCGTACTTCCGCAACACGGCCGATCCCGGGCCCACGGTGCCCTCCGCTCCGGCGGCCCTGGCCGCGCTTGCGCCGGGCGCCGACTTCAAGCTCGGGCCGAACACGAACCAGAACACGGGCCACACCGAATGGGCCGACGGCCGGGTGCATCATAGCGGCATCACCACGGTGTTCACGCCGAACACCCGCGTCCACTATACGCACACCGACGGGCGGACCTACGACGTCGACTACAACTCGCAGCAAGAAGGCCGTAGCGCCACCCAGCCCACGTACGCGGCGGTCACGGCGCGCAGCTACCATCCGGGCGTCGTCCAAGTCCTCTTCATGGACGGTTCCGCCCGCCCGCTGAGCGACCACATCGACCTGGCCACCTGGCGCGCCCTAAGTACGCGCGCCGGCCGAGAGGTCGTCGCCGGCGCGGGTCCGTAGCCCCGGGCCGTGGCCGCCGCGCGGGCACGGTGCGAAGGCACGGCAGGCCCGGGTCAGACCCCCGCGGTCTCTTGATAGGTTCGGGCCTGGTGCAAGAAGGCCTCGAGTCGCGTGTCGAGCGTGGGATCCTGCTGGCCGTCGTAACTGATCGACAGCGTTGGCAGATTGCCCAAGGCCTCGGCCATGCCCTTCATCACGCCCGAGACGATCGTCGAGGGCATGCAGGAAAAGGGGCCCACGTTGACCACGCCGTGGCACCCGTGGCGTGCCAGCTCGATCATCTTGCCCACCGAGAGGATGGATTCGCCCTGGAAGGAGCGATGGAGGTAGGGCTCGGCGAGGTCGAGGACCTTCTCGATCGGCGGTTCGTGGAACGTGCCGAGGATCGGCTCGAACGGCACGCTCAGCCGGCGGTGGATGCGGCGCATCACCCGGTCCTTGATGATGCCCGTCACCCAGGTTCGGATGCGCCAGTCGCGGCGGGCTTCCCGCTTCCGCACCCAGTTCGTGTAGTACATCCACTCGGAGAACCCGGCCAGGACGCATTGGGCCCCGAATTGCTCCAGGCGGGCGATCAGGTGGTTATTGGCCAGCGGATGGTGCCGCACGTAGATTTCGCCGACGATGCCGATGCGTGGGCGCGGCCGCGTGCGATCCGCCGGCACCTCCAGCAGCTCGCGTACCGCCTGGCGAAGCTCTTCGGCCAGGGACTCGGTGGAGGGGGCCGTCTCGAGGAATCGGGCCAGCCGGTCGCGCCACCGGCGGTACACCGCGTCGGTGCGTCCCGGCTCGGTTTCATACGGGCGGACCGCCAACAGCGCGTTGGTCAACAACTCGAATGCGCAGCTCCCGCGCCAGGCCAACAGCAGCGTATCACCACCGAATTGCGTGCACTGGTCGTAGAACTCGGCGTCCTGCGAGACCGACACGACCGGCACCTCGCGCAGGCCCAAGTCGTTGAGAATCAGCTTGTGCATGCAGTGGTACTGGCCGAAGCGGCACGGGCCCGAGCCGCCTGGCATGAAGAAGGCCTCGCCGCGGGGGTTGAAGTCGGGCCGCTGCGTTACGCGGATCATGTCGCCGGCCGTGATGATGCACGGCAGGCACTCTTTGCCGCTGGTGTACCGTCGGCCCAGCTCGATGCTCTCGGCATCGCCCAGGGGCAGGACTTCGGCCGGCTGTCCCAACGCGCGGAAGGCCGCGCGCAGGGCATAGCTGATATCGCCCATGTAGGGAATGTGCAAGAGCGGTTGGCTGCCGTGGGCCGGGCACGGCGGATCGAGCGGCTCGGCCGGCGGGAGCGGCGCCTCGCCGGCGCCGCGGAGGCTCTCCAAGAATGCCTCCAGGCGCGTGACCACGCCCGCGTCGGCCGAGTGCTCGTCGATTTCCAAGACCAGCGATGGCTTGGGCGCCATGACCCGCTTGAAATAGTTGATCAAGAACGAGTCGGGCCCGCAACTGAAATTCGACAGGTACACCGCGTACAGCCGCTTGTCGTCGCGGATGATTTTCCCGGCGCGAAGGATCCGCTGGCCGTACTTCCAGTACATGCCGGCAAACACGCGGTCGTTGGCATCGGCGCGGACGCGCAGGTCGAGGAAATCCATCGGAATGGCCAGCACGCCGAGTTTGCGCAGCTTGCCGGGCACATCGAGGTTCACGCCGGCATCGCAGCCGTTGTACGGCCGGCTGACGAGCACCATCGCCCGTTGGTTGGGCCCCAGGCCGGCCAACACCTCGCGTCCTCGCGCGCGACAGGCCTCTTCGAAATCCAATTGGGCCCGCCAAGCCTTGGCGATCGCCCGGCGGAGTCGTCGCGCGCTCACGTGGAATTCGCGGCAGAGCGACTTGAGCCCTGCCCGCAATGTCCGGGGTCCCTTCTGGAAGTGGACCGCCGGGGTGAGCATCTTCACCTTCTTGCCGAGCGCCCCGACGGCCGCGGCGATCTGGTACGGGATCGATGTGACGTACGGGCAGAGCTGGTTGAACCGCTGCGACGAGTCTTCCTGAAGCAAACTCACCACGCTGGGCAGCCAGACGTAGTCGACGCCCCGGTCGATCAGGTCCAGCACGTGCCCGTGCGCCACTTTGACCGGGAAACACGGCGTCGAAAGCACCGCCTCGACCCCGCGCTGGATGAGCGGCGGGTTCGACACCGGACTGACGACCACGCTCAAGCCCAGTTCGCCGAACAGCGTGCCCCAAAACGGCAGCAACTGGTAGTTCGACAGGGCCAGGGGGATGCCGACGGTCGGCCGGCCCGGCTGTGCCTTGCCCAGGCGAGCGTGCCGCACCAAGAGCCGGTGCCGCTCGGCGAAGAGATTGGGGATCTCGTCGCCGCGCCGTGCGTCTTTCTTCACGTTGTAGCGGTCGCAGCGCGATCCGTGGTACAGAGGCTCGCGCCCGGCGATCGTCACCTCGTTGATTTCGCAATGGTTGCTGCACTGGTCGCAGGGGAAACTGCGGATCTCGTAGTGCAGGTTCGCCAGGTCGAAGCCGCCGAAGGTGCTTTCGGTACGGCCGTGCGACTGCTGGAACCGTCGGGCGAGGATCGCCGCGCCGATCGCGCCGGTCACCTCATGGTGCGGCGGCACGGTGATCTTGCGGCTCGTCACCTTTTCGAAGGCGGCCACCACGCCGCGGTTGAAGGCCGTGCCGCCCTGGAAGAAGATGCGCTGGCCGATGCGGCGGTGCCCCACGACGCGGTTGATGTAGTTGCTGACGATCGAGTGCGACAGCCCGGCCACCAGATCGTCGGTGGCCGCCCCTTGCTGCTGGTAGCTCAGGAGATCCGATTCCATGAACACCGTGCAGCGCTCGCCCAGGCGGATGGGACATTGGCTGTGCAACGCCAGATCGGCGAATTGGTCCTTGATGCGGATGCCCAGACGTTCGGCCTGCTCTTCCAGGAAGCTGCCGGTGCCTGCCGCGCACGCGTGGTTCATCTCGAAATCGACGACGACCCCGTGGTCGAGGCTGATGTACTTGCTGTCCTGGCCGCCGATCTCGAAGATGGTATCGACCTCGGGATCGATCTGGGCCGCGGCGGTGGCCTGCGCGGTGATTTCGTTGATGACCAGGTCGGCGCCGATGAACTCGCCGGTGAGATACCGGCCCGACCCGGTCGTGGCCGCCCCGCGGATCCGCACGCCATCGCCCACTTGGCGGTGGATTTCCTTGAGGGTCTGCTGCACGGCGTCCAGAGGCCGGCCCGCGGTCATCCGATAGATCTTGGCCAGGACGCGGTTCTCCGCGTCGATCACCGCGATCTTGGTGCTGATCGAACCCACGTCCAGACCCAGGTAGGCATCGATCGGCCTGCCGCCCTGGGCAGCGACGAGGGCAGCCAGGTCGGGCAACTCGGCGTGAGGATTGCCGTTCGAGGGCGGGCTCAGCGGACTGAGGCGGTGCCCGATGAGCCGCTTCTCCTGGAGGTGACGCCGCAAGGGTTCGAGGTCGATTCCCGGGCGGCCGGGGCCTAACGAGGAATCGCCGATCCGCGCGGCGGGCGAGGCGTGGGCTTGGCCCCGAGCATGCGCCTGCAACGTCACCAGCACCGCGCCAAGGGCCCCCGTGACCGCGTGGCAGTCCGGGACGATCAGTTCTCCTTCGCCCAATTCGAAGACCTCGCGAATGGCTCGCACCACCCCGGCATTGGCCGCCACACCGCCGCAGAAGGCGATGGGCCGGGCAAGATCCTGGCCGCGACCCAGGTTGCTCTTGAGGTTCCGCGCCAGCCCGAAGCACAGCCCCGCAATGATCTCGTGCACGGGCGTGGCCTGCTGCTGCAAATGGATCATGTCGCTCTTGGCGAAGACGCTACAGCGTCCCGCCACGCGCGGGGGAGCGACGCTCCGCAGGGCAAGCCGGCTGAACTCCTCAATGGCCACGCCGAGTCGCGAGGCCTGCTGGTCCAGGAAACTGCCGGTGCCTGCCGCGCAATTGGTGTTCATCGCGAAGTCGACCATCGCGCGCGGGTCGGCCGGATCGTGCGGCAGGAACACCAATTTGCTATCCTGCCCACCCATCTCGATGAGCGTCTTGGCCTCGGGATGAAGGTGGCGGATGGCCGTGGCCTGGCAGATCACTTCGTTGACGAACGGCACGCCCAACAAGTCGCAGATCAACCGGCCGGCAGACCCTGTGCCCGCTGCCCAGAGCACCCGACTTCCCCTTGTCTGGAGGGTGGGTTCGAGGACGGCGAGCGCGGTCTCGACCGGCCGCCCGTTCGTGCGCGTATAGGATTGCTCGAGGAGTCTCCCCGAAGAGTCCGTCACCACCAGCTTGAAGGCAACGGAACCTGCATCGAATCCGATCGCCAAGTCGCCCTCCGTGCCGAGTGGCCCGGGTGCGGACGGACGGATCATCGGCTGACCCTCAATGCTCTGGGACATAGGCTTATGAACAACGCATGATAGCCCGATACGCCTTGTTAGGGAAGCAACCCCCCCTCCGGTGGACGCTGCCGCGCGTTCGCCGGTGGTGGGCCAACCTCGCAGCGGACCGAAATCGTCGTGGCCCGGCGGGCTCTCCTCCCTGCCAACCAACACGCCCAAGCGGCCGTGCCGCTGGCAAGCCACCCGACATGATACGGCCGGGCCTTGCCGCGGACAAATCGGCATCCTGACAGCCGATATCGAAATAAGGTATGATTCCGTGGCAGTTGGCCTTCCTCCGGCGGGCGGATTGCCGGAAAAGGCCGATGGTCTCTTGCCTTTCCACCCTAGCCCGGGAATCGGCACGTGAAGATCCTGCAAGCCTTCAGCAGTCTGGTGGGCACACTGGTCTCGTTGGTGGTTCTGGCCGTGCTTGCCGGTGTCGCGTGGTTAGGGTACCACACGTTCTACACCCGGCATTCGCTGGAGCGCGATCTGGAGGCCAAACAGAAGGAAGTCGTCGCCCTAAGCCAAGAGCTGGAGGCCAAGCGGCGCGAGATCACCCGACTGGAGACAGCCATGCGGCTACTCAAGGTGGACCGTCGCGTGGCCTATCTGGACGTGCTCCGGCAGGCGGGCTCGGCCAAGGAGGGCACGTTGACGACCACCTTTCGTTTCACCGAGGTCACGCCCGAGGGAAAGCCGCTCCACGAGAACCGCGAGTTCACCGTCCACGGCGACATGGTTCACGTCGATGCGTTGGTTGTGAAGTTCGACGACAAGAGCATCGAGGAGGGCGATCCGCTGCGGTCCACGTCGCTTTGCCTGTTCAAGCGGATCTACGGCGACAAGCAGCGGCCCGAGGAGGCGTTCGTCATCGACCGCGAGGGAGCCCAGCCGGCCGCCTACCGTGGCGGCAAGGAGGCCTCGGAATTCGAGCGGCAGATCTGGGCCCAATTCTGGGATTACGCCAACGATGCCGAGAAGCAGTCGAAGGCGGGCATTCGCGCGGCGCACGGCCAGGGCGTGTTCCAGAAGATGGTGCTCGGCAAGCGCTATCGCGTGCAATTGAGGGCCTCCGACGGACTGTCGATCGTACCCGAGGACTTGCCCGCGAAGTCCGGCGGGCTAGCGTTCTAGACGATCTCGTGGTGGCGTGGTCGGTCGAGCGCGCCACGCGCTTGGATGAAGGGTCTGTTCGAGAGGGGTGACGAGCAGATCCGCGCGGCCGTTTGGGCTGGAGGGGTTGGCCCATCGGAGGGTGCGTGCGTGCGTGGGCGGCTTCGTGGACCGCCCAGGTGCCCTATTTTATCTCAGCGCACCCCGGACCGAGCGGTATTTTCGGAACGCCTTACCTTTCTTACTCAACTGTTCCGACTGGCGCGTCCGATATTATCGTCACGACCGCGATGTACGGACCGTCGGATTCGGACCGTCCGCACAGGGACTACCTTCAGCGCATCGAAGTGGGTGAAACCATGTCGCTCAAACGCACCGGATCATGGCTGGCAACGTGGGTGCTCGTCGTCGCGGCGGCATCACTCGCTGCGGCCCAAACCCCGCCGGGACACGCCATCGGGGATTTTCAGTTGTTTTCCTCCGGCGAGCAGGCCAGCCTTGGCGGCGGCCCTCGCGCCAACCAGGGGCTGTTCTTCACGTACAACGGCCTTTACTGGACGATCTCGGCGCCCGATACGGCGACGCTTGGCGTGCCGGCTGGTCCGGAGAACGCGCGGGTAGTGTATTGGGGGCCCGGTAACGAATCCAGCGCCACGCAAGGCAGCTCGATGAACACGGGGTTCCTCACCTCGACCTGGAGTGGCGGCCACGACATTTCGGTAGGCTGGGTGCGCGGGCACCACGGGCTGATGTTCACCTATCAGGACCTGCACGGCGTGACGCAGGAAGAGACCAAGGAGTTTGTCCACGTCTACTTCGACGACCGCGTGTGGGGTGCCGGCGGGTTCCGGCACCTGGAAGGCGACGTCGATTCCCTGCTGACCTCGCAAGAGATCGAAAGCCTGCCGGTCGTCTACGATTCCGTCACCCTGCGGAATAACTCGCAGTACAAGTCGGTGGCGCTATCGTACTTGTACCGCCACCACCCGATGATGGGCGGCGGCATGTTCGAGTGGATCGTCGGCGCACGCTGGCTCCAGTTCAAAGAGCGGTTCGACGTGGACGCGATCGGCGGGATTCTCGACGAAACGCACATCATGACCTGGGCCGACAACCAGATCATCGGTCCCGAGTTGGGCTTGCGGTGGTTCCGGCGCAGCAATCGTTGGACCCTCTCTGTGCAGGGCAGCTTCGTGGCGG
>DYLT01000205.1 GCA_020721945.1 Blastopirellula marina | reverse complement strand
CTTGGAGACCCCCGCTCTTTCATGGTATCTCGATTTCGGTGTCCCCCGATTTCGGACTGAACGGCCATCCGCCGACCCGGCGCGCGGTTCGGCCGCGTTCGGCCCGACGCGCCCCCTACCGCATACTCACCGAACTCGACGCCCTGGGCGGTTGATTCTTCTCCTTCTCCGCGACGAGTTTCGCCGCGCGTTCGACTGCTTTCTTGGCGCTGGCGATCTGGGCCGGCGTGAAGAACGGCTCCTCGGGGCCAACCAGGTGGTGGATCCGGACGGCCGCCACCTCGGTCCAACTCATGCCGTTCTGCAGTCGCCACGCGGCCGCTTGCGCGGTCTTCTGGTCCACCTCGCGGCGACCTAACATGCGCAGCACTTCGACAAGTTCGGGCCTGGCAGCCAATCGCTCCAGGGGCACCAGCCGGTACGAGATGCCAGGTCGAGGATTCGGCTTGCCGTGCTCCAGGCATACGCTCGAAAGACGGAACTGACCGACCGCCTCGGGCGCGAGGTGGAATAAGCCCCCAAGCGGAGCCCCCTGGGCGTTGCGCCCCGCGTTGGGGACGTTCCACAGCCCGCGGTTGGGTCCGGCGTTCGGTCCGGCGTTCGGTCCGGCACCAGGCACGCCGGGCATGGGAAACCCAAGCGACTGCGGGGCGGCGCTATTCGACGGGTTCTGGCCGCCTGGCGGGGCGCTGGGCGCCTGCGCCAACACCGGGACAGCTCCCAGGACCTCGGGCACGCGGACGTTCAACGGCTTCGGGGTCTGGTTGGTCACCAAGAGCCGACACCGGCTGGACTGCTTGGCGATCAGTTGGACATCGAGTTCGCCCGAGGCCATCCCGTCGAAAAGATCGACGGTCTTGTGCCTTGGGTCGAAACCCAGCACGCCTTTGACCTGGTCCGACGCGGTGGCCAAGGCAGCGACCGACACGAGGGCGGCCACGAGGGCAAGCAGCCCCCAAGGCGCGCAGCCAATGCGCCTAAACATGATCGAAACCTCCTCTCCGTTGCCCTTGCCGTGGCGGGGGCCCGCACCCGCCTGCTTGCAAGGTAACACGTTTCGTCGAAAACGCAACAGGATCCCGGCGTATCCTTATGGCGGACCGATGGATTGGCCTCGGATAGCGATCTTGACAGGGTTGTTTCAAAGTAGGAGGATGAGAGAATGTGGGTTAACGGGGCTGCGCGGGTGGCAATGGAGGCATAGCGTGGGGTCGGCGTCGCACGATTCGTGGTACTACCTTGTCGGGGACCAACCCACGGGCCCAGTTTCCGCGCAAGACCTGCGTGCCGCGGTAGCCGGTGGCGTGGTGGGCCCAAAGACGCTGGTGCGCCATGGGGCGTGGTCCCAATGGCGCCAGGCAGCCGACGTGCCGGGCCTGTTGCCCGCAGCGCCGGCAGCGCCCGCGGTCCCCGTGGCCCCTCCGCCTGTTTCGGAACCTGGGGCAGTATTTGAGGAGTTCGCCAGGGAAATGGGGTCTGCCGCGCGGCAGACGAGGCAGGCTCCGGCGAGTCCGTCGGGGAAGAGGAGCAAGAGAGGTCTGCCCGTCAGCACGGCCTTTCTGCTTCTGGCGGCCGTGGCGGGGTGTGTGGTGCTGTTGGTGATTTTGTGGAACCGGCCGAGGTTTGGGGAGGCGCCGCCCAAGCCTCCGGTGGCCCAACGCGCCAAGAAGCCCGCCGCCAAGAAGCCTGACGAGAAGCCCCAACCCGAGGAGCCCACCGATCTGGGCCCATTGCCCGAGGTGACCATCGATCCGAACGCCCGGCCGAACTTCGGCCAGACGGCCTTCGAGCTGGCGACGCCCTCGGTACCGCGGGGCCGGATCGACGAGTTGGTGTTCGCCAAACTGAAGCAGTTGGGGATCGAACCGGCGTACCCATGCTCCGACGCGGTTTTTCTGCGCCGGGTGTATCTGGATGTCATCGGCACGTTGCCGACGCCGGACGAGGCCCGGGCGTTCCTCAAGGATCCCAGCCCGGACAAGCGCGACAAGCTCATCGAGGCCCTGTTGGAGCGGCCCGAGTTCGCCGACTTCTGGGCCATGAAGTGGAGCGACCTGTTGCGCGTCAAGGCTGAGTTTCCGATCAATCTCTGGCCGAACGCGGCGCAGGCCTACCACCGCTGGATCCGCAACGCGATCAAGACGAACCTGCCGTACGACCAGTTCGTGCGCGAGTTGTTGACCTCCAGCGGCAGCAACTTCCGCGTGCCGCAGGTGAACTTCTACCGGGCGTTGCAAAGCCGGGACCCGAAAGGCATCGCCCGCGCGGTCGCCCTGACGTTCATGGGCGTCCGGGTCGAGAAGTGGCCGGAGGAGCGGCTGGCGGGGATGTCGGCGTTCTTTCTCAAGGTGGGGTACAAGCCGACGGGCGAGTGGAAGGAAGAGATCGTGATCTTCGATCCGCACAAGACCGCCCCGCCCAAGCCCGCGCCGGACAAGCCCGGCGAGAAGAAGCCTGGGGAAAAGAAGCCCGGCGACAAGAAGGGCAGCGAGAAGAAGGCCAAGCCCGCGCCCCCGCCCGATCCCGTGTTTCCCGACGGAACGCGCGTGGAGATCGCCTGGGACAAAGACCCGCGCGAGGTGTTTGCCGACTGGCTCATCACGCCCAAGAATCCCTGGTTCGCGCGGAACATTGTCAACCGCATCTGGTATTGGCTCCAGGGACGCGGGATTGTTCACGAGCCGGACGACGTTCGGCCCGACAACCCGCCGTCGAACCCCGAATTGCTCGACTACCTCGCGGACGAGTTGGTCAAGGCGAATTACGACCTCAAGCATATTTACCGTTTGATTCTTCAATCGAGCACGTACCAGTTCTCGCCGATTCCCCGAAGCAAGCATCCCGAGGCGGCCGTGCATTTCGCATCGTACACGGTGCGGCGTCTGGAGGCCGAGGTGATCATCGACGCGCTCAACCAGATCACGGGGACGACCGAGAGCTACATGAGCATCATCCCGGAGCCGTACACGTTCATCCCCGAGACGCGCCGCGCGATCGCCTTGCCCGACGGCAGCATCACCAGCAGCTTCCTCGAATTGTTCGGCCGGCCGCCGCGCGATAGCGGCCTGGAATCGGAGCGGAACAACCGGATTACGGCCGGCCAGCGCCTGCACTTGCTCAATTCCACGCACATCCGTGAGAAGCTGCGCACCGGCCCGGGGCTGAAGAAGCTCCTCCAAGACGGAAATGCCACGGAGAATTTGTACCTGGCGATTCTCTCGCGTCCTCCCAGCACGGGCGAAGGGGGAGGCGGGGAGAACCTGGCCTGGACGTTAATCAACACCACGGAGTTCCTTTTCCGACATTAGCTCGAACACGACCCGAGGTGCGTGCGACGAGGCATCGGGATTGCGCTGGCTGGCCAGGTTGCCGAGGGGGAACGGAATTGCGCTGGCTGGCGCGATTGCCGATTGCCCGGGGGAACGGGGTTGCCCTCGCTGGCGCTTCGGGTTAGTATGCGGGTGGGGGCGATTCGGATGGAGGGAGGACAAGAAGATGGCCAGACGACCTGAAGTGTACGTGCCGCTGTCCGAAACCAATGTCTCGCTCTATTGCGAGCGGGTCTCGCGACGCGAGTTGCTCCAGCGCGGGGCGCTGGGGTTGGGAGGGATGCTCTTGGGGCACCAGCTCTGCGCTGCGGCGGCAGCGCCCAAACGGAGAGCCCCACCTAAGAGGGGAGTGACTCCCCACGACAAGTCACCCGCCGCCCCTTCTGGCGGGCGCCAGGCCAAGGCCAAGGCGGTCATCCAGATCTGGCTGTCTGGTGGGCCCACGCACACCGATACGTTCGATCCCAAGCCCGAGTCGGGTAGCGACTACACCGGCCCCCTGAACCATCCGATCGAGACCAACGTCAAGGGCATTCGCATCGGGGAGTTGCTCCCCCAACTGGCGAAGCTGGCCGATAAGTACTCGCTGATCCGCAGCATGACCCACGGCCAGAACGGGCACGAGACCGCCTCGTACATGGTACAGACCGGGCGCATGCCGGGCGGCCGGCTGGTCTATCCCGCGGTCGGCGCCGTGGTCACGGCATTCAAGGGTTTTGAGAAAGGGGCCGAGAGCCTCGTCCCTCCCTATATCGTGCTCACGCAACCGCAAGGCCGGTTCTCCGAGGCCGGCTTCATGGGCATCAAGTACAAGCCGTTCGCCACGGGCGGCGACCCCAACGCGGCCCGCTTCGCCGTCGAGGGGATTATCGCGCCCGGCATCTCGGACGAGCAGCAGCGCCGGCGACGCGACGATTTGGAGCGCGCCGACGCCTTGGCCCAGGTCCTGGCGGAGGATCCCCAGGTGGTCGCCGCCAAGGAAGCCGAGCAAAGCGCCTACGACTTGATCATCGGCGACGCGGGCAAGGTCTTCGACCTCTCGACGGAGAAGGAAGAGCTTCGCAAGCGGTACGGCCGGAACACGTTCGGCCAGTCCTGCCTGGCCGCGCGCCGGTTGATCGAGAAGGGGGTCAAGTACGTCACCATCAATCAATTCGTGTGGGACACCCACAAGGAGCACTTCCAGGCCATGCGCCGCCTGTTGCCGAATCTCGACAGCGGGCTGGCCACGTTGCTTGCCGATCTGTCGGACCGCGGCTTGCTCGACTCGACGATCGTCTGGTGCTGCGGCGAGTTCGGCCGCACGCCGAAAGTGGCCTGGGAGTCGCCGTGGAACGGCGGGCGCCATCACCACGGGGCGGTCTTCTCCGTTCTGGTGGCTGGCGGCGGCTTCCAGGGCGGCCAGGTGGTCGGCTCATCCGACCCTAAGGGCGAGACGGTCCAGGATCGCCCCGTCTATCCCGGCGACCTCATCGGCAGCCTCTACGAACTGTTGGGCATCGACCCCGACGCGAACCTGCCGCACCCGATGAACGAGGTCGTCAAGGCCACCCCTTCGCCCGAAGAAGGCTTGAAGCTGGCCGGCCGGCTCAAAGAGATCATGTGAAGCGCCCGCCAAGCCCAAGGGTGGACGAGGAGATCCAAGCATGGGCACGGGCGTGAACGGTTCCGCAGAGTCGGCGGCTTTCTCCGCGCCGTTGGACCACGTGCCGGAATTGCACGCGGGCGACCTCGCCCGCGTGATGGCCATCCTCGAACAGGGCTTGGCTTCGCCGCGGCACGCCGAGTTCGTCAAGCGGTTGGAGGGCTCGTGTGGACGCCTAAGCTGAAGAACTTCGAACGCGCCAGACCGGTGGGGGCCCGGCGGAGCGCCTCAGACCAGGGTGACGTTGATGATGACCTTCGTTCGCTGGCGTGCGGTTCTGGCCACCGCGGTGGTTCTTGCGGGTAGCGGCCCGCTCGTGGCCCAAAGTCCCTCGAACAACCCCCACGCCGGATACGTTTATCCCGGCGGGGGTTGCCGCGGCACCAAGTTCGACGTGGTCGTCGGCGGTCAATATCTGAAGGAAGTCAACCGCGCGTACGTCTCCGGCGGCGGCATCCAGACGAAGATCGTGAAGTGGTACCGCCCGATGACCCAGGGCGAGTACACCGCGTTGAACATGAAGATCAACAACAAGCGGGAGGAACTCGAAAGCAGCGGCAAGCACGTCACGCGCGAGGAAGTCATCAAGCTTTTGGGCATCACCACCGAGCAACTCCGGGAGATGGCCATTTACGAGCAGCGGCAAGCCGATCGCAAGCGCCAACCCAATCCGCAGATCGAGGAGGAGCTGACCGTCCAGGTCGAGATCGCCCCCGATGCCGCCTTCGGCGACCGCGAACTCCGCCTGCTGACGCCCACCGGCATGTCGAGGCCGCTATGGTTCTGGGTGGGGCAATGGCCCGACGCGCGCGAGAAGGAACCCAACGACCTGGCACCCGACCCGTCGGTCCAGGCGCAACTGCCGATGGTGATCAACGGGCAGATCATGCCGGGCGATACTGACCGTTTCGTGTTCGAGGCCAAGAAGGGAACCAAGCTCGTGGCGCACTGTGCGGCGCGGGAGTTGATTCCCTACCTGGCGGACGCGGTTCCCGGCTGGTTCCAGGCCGTGCTGCATTTGTACGACGAGCGGGGCAACGAGGTCGCATTCGCCGACTCGCTCGGGTTTCGCCACGACCCCGTGCTGTACTACGAAATCCCCCGCGACGGCAAGTACGTGATCGAGGTCCACGACTCGATCTACCGGGGGCGCGAGGATTTCACGTACCGCATCTCGATCGGCGAGATCCCCTATGTGACCGGCCTGTTTCCGTTGGGCGGCCGCGTGGGCTCGGGTTGCAACGTCCAGGTGCTGGGCTGGAACCTGCCCGTCGATTCGATCCGCTTCGAGCCCTCGTTCCATCTCGGCCGGATGATCCGCCCCGTGGTGCTCGAGAAGGACAACATCTTCTCGAACCGGGTGGGATTCATCGTGGACGTGCTTCCCGAGGTGTTCGAGAAAAAGGACGACAACGACACGCCCGAGACGGCCCAGCGGGTGGGTTCGCCCGTCGTCATCAATGGCCGGATCGAGCGGCCCGACGACGTGGACTTCTACCAGTTCGACGCCTCCGGCGTGATCGTGGCCGAGGTCTTTGCCCGGCGGCTCTACTCGCCGTTGGACTCGGTGGTCCGCCTGACCGACGGGCGGGGCCGGGTGCTGGCGCACAACGACGATTACGAGGACAAGAGCTGGCCATTGATCACGCACCACGCCGATTCGCGGCTCTTGACGACCACCAAGGGGGCGCAGTACCTTTCGATCCGCGATGCCCAGCGCCGCGGCGGGCCCGACTTCGCCTACCGCTTGTACATCCGGCCTCCGCGCCCCGATTTCGACCTGCGCGTGACGCCCTCGAGCATCACGGCCCGGCCGGGCGCGATGGTGCCGATCACCGTCCACGCGATCCGCAAAGACGGTTTCGACGACGACATCGCCCTGGCCTTGGACGGCGCGCCGTCGGGGTTCGGCCTGGGCGGCGCGTGGGTTCCGGGCGGGCAAAGCAAAGTGCAACTGACGCTGGCCGTCCCGCCCCAGCCCACCAAGGAACCTATCGTCCTTCAGCTTGTCGGCCAGGCGATGGTCCGCGGCCGGCCCCTGGTGCGTCCCGCCTTGCCCGCCGAAGCGTGGACCCAGGCCTTTGCCTACCAGCACGTCGTGCCGACGAAGGACTGGACCGTGTTCATTGCGGGGAGTCCGGCCGGCAAGCCGCCGCTCCACGTGGTCGATCGAGGCGTCAAGCTCCCCGCCGGAGGAACCGGCCAGATCCGATTCCTCGTCGATCCGGGGCAAAACCCGCGCGACTTCCGCTTCGAGTTGAGCGAACCACCGCCCGGCATCACCCTCCAAGACCCCGTGCCCGTAGGGCTAGGCCCCGGGCTCATCCTCCCCGTCAAGTGCGACCCCGAGAAGGTCAAGGCCGGGCAGAAGGGCAATCTGCTGCTGCATCTCTTCCGCGAGTACTCCTACGTGAGCAAGGAGGGCAAGAAGCCCACCACCGCGCGCAATCTCGTCGGATTGATTCCGGCCATTCCCTTCGAGGTGGTGTCGGGCCGGTAGCGCGGATCCCACAGGCCCCTTACGAGAATCGGTACACGCAGGTGTGCCGGTAGCGTTGGCCGGGGCCAAGGACGATCGAGGGGAAGGCGGGTTGGTTGACCGAGTCGGGCAGGTGGGCGGTCTCGATGCACACGCCCCCGTGCCGGCGATACACCGCGCCCCCTTTGCCTCGCAGGGTGCCATCGAGGTAGTTGCCCGTGTAGAGCACGATCGCCGGCTGGGTCGAGTGGACCTCCATGACGCGGCCGGTGCGCGGTTCGCGGAGCGTAGCCACGCGGACCAGGCCGTCGCCCGGGGCATCGCGCAGGTAGCTCAGGTCGTACCCGCCCGCCTCGGCCAGCACCTGGCCGGGGCGGGCCCCGAGGGCCGTCGGCGTGCGGAAATCGTAGGGGGTTCCCTCGACCGAGGCGATCTGGCCGGTCGGGATCCGCTTGGCGTCCAGCGGCGTATAGCGCGACGCCTCCAACTGGAGCACATGGCCCAGCACGTCGCCCGAGCCATGGCCCGCCAGGTTGAAGTAGCTGTGGTGCGTCAGGTTGACCGGCGTCGGCCGGTCGGCGGTGGCGGTGTAGTCGATGCGCAGGGCGCTCTCGTCGCCGAGCGTGTAGACCACCTCGACATCGAGGTGGCCCGGGTAGCCCTGGTCGCCGTCGGGGCTGTGGCACGTGAAGCGAACCCCGAGGGACTGCTGGTTCTCGAATGGGACCCCGCGCCACACCACACGGCTGAGCCCGCGCACACCCCCGTGCAAGTGGTGCGGCGGCACATTGAGCGACAACTGGTACTCCTTGCCGTTGAGGCGGAACCGTCCCTCGGTGATCCGGAACGCCACGCGACCCACCGTGCAGCCGAAGTAGGGGCTCTGCGTCTCGTACGGGTCGAGCCGGTCGAAGCCCAGCACCACGTCGTCGGTCGCGCCCGAGCGCGACGGCAGGTGCAGTTCCGTCACCGTGGCGCCGTAGGCGATCAATCGCACCGTGGCTCCGGCGCGGTTCCGCAGCGTCCACCGCTCGACCGGCGTTCCCTCGGACGTGACGCCAAACGTATCGTTCTCGATGCCCCAAGGTGCCATCGAGGCCTCAATTCTTGGAAAGCGGGTCCTTGAAGTCCTTCAGCGATCGATCCGTCCCCTCGTCGCACTTCGCGCAGTCGATCCATCCCTCGCCCTTGCACACCGGGCACGCCACCCGGACCGGCACGTACTCGACGATCCGCGACTTGCTGATCGGATGGAGGAAGAGCGTCTTCGGCTGGACCTTGCGCACGGTGCCGCGGGCGCAGTCGCGATCGGGGCAGCGCACGCCCCCGCGGCCGCCGCAGACGACGCACCAGCGGTCGTGATACTTCCGCGGCTCCGGCCAACCCAGGATCTGGCCGTCGGGGCCTTTCAGCGGCAGATACAGATACCCCACATTCGTCTTGAAACCGGCCC
The DNA here is from genome assembly GCA_020721945.1 of Blastopirellula marina. Taxonomy (GTDB): domain Bacteria; phylum Planctomycetota; class Planctomycetia; order Pirellulales; family Thermoguttaceae; genus JANLFZ01. Next base: position 806 of record DYLT01000205.1, on the reverse strand, counting down.
CCGTCTCGGCCGCGCGGCGCGCCAACGCGTCGATCGCCTTGAGGTGCGAGGGCTTCAAACGGAATTGCCCGGCGTGGGCCAGCGCCTGGAAGCGGCGGACGTTCTGCACGACCTCGGGGGCCGGCGGCCCGGCCGCCACGAGCGTTTCCCACTGCCGGATCGCCAGGTGCTCCTGGCCCGTACGCAGTCGCACCAGGGCCAGATTGTTGAGCATGGCCGGGTGGTCGGGCTGGAGCCGCTGGCATACGGCGAAATGCTTCTCGGCCTCTTGCCAATCGTGGCCCACCAGCGCCTCGACCAGACCAAGACTGAACGCCACGCGAAAATCGCCTCGGTCTTTCTTGAACAACTCCTCCAGTTTGTCATAGCCTTGCTCGACTTCGCCGGCGCGAATCAAGTCCCACGCCTCCGCCACGAGGGCGTCGTACGCAGCGATCGCCGGCGCGACGGCCGGGGTCTGGTCCGGCGGCTTCGGTTCGGGCGATCCGCGCGCCGTCGTGGGGGCGACCCCGGCCGAGGCCTCCAAACCAGCCGTCCCCATGCCCGACGAAGAAGCGGAGCCCTCGGCCGAGGTCGGCTCGTTCGACGGTTCGGCAATCGCGCGGAGTGGCCGCGTGGTTGGCTCGGGCGCGGTGTTTGGGTGGGTTGGGGGCAGGGTCGCAAGACGCTGGCCCACCGCACCCGCGGTCTCGACCGAAGGAGACGGCTTGACGGGTGTGGCCGACGGCGCTTTCGATGCGGGCGCAACGGGCCCCGATGCGGCCCCCACCGCCCGACCGCCCGGCGGCAAAGGGTCCCAGGAGAAA